>DGSP01000036.1 GCA_002393555.1 Prevotellaceae bacterium UBA4359 | reverse complement strand
GTAATTCTTATACCGAACTCACGTCTTTTTAAGTACTCCATAAAAAATGCGTATGATTGAATGTTCATACGCATTTTTTACGATTGTTTTACCAAGTATGGCTCTTATTTAACATTCTTCGACTCCTCCAATATCCTGCGGAACACCCAGTCGTGGTTGTAGAGGAAGTCCTCGGTGTGCTGGCCGCCGTCGTAGAAGGTCTGGGTACGCAGTTGCTCGATGGTTGGCCAGACTTCTATCTCCACTTGGTCTTTGTAGTAGGTCTCGGGATTGGCGGCGTCGGCGTCGGTTATCTCCAGCGTGATGGGATAGCGGTAGGAGAAGCGCGAGTGGCGGAGGATGTCGCTCCACGGGGTGCCGCCGAGTCCTCCGAGGAAGCCGCTGGGTCGGCCTACGCTGACGAGGCGGTCGCTGCCGAGACAGGCGGAGAGAAGGGCGTAGGTGGAGGAGAAGATGTTGTGGTCAAACATGATGTAGATGGTGCCGCCGTAGCCGATGGTGCGGTCGCTGGGCTGCAGCGTGGTCTCGCTGTCCTCGTCGAGAAAGGCGGTGAGGCGGTCGCCATAGACCTTGATTTCGCGGGGGTCTGTGTATTCGCCATCGAGGACGCTGAGGTCTTTCACGGCCTGCCGGATGCTATAATGCAGGGGGCGGTCGATGATGGCCGAGAGGACGCGGTGCCACGTCATGTCGTTGCCGCCGCCATTGCCGCGCACATCGATGATGATGCGACGGATGGCCTTGCCCTTGTGGCTGGCAATCTGGTTCTCAAGCCATTCGGCCTGGCCGATTTTCATCTCTGGGATGCGGATGTAGAGCGTGGAGTCGCGGTCGAAGTAGTTCACCTTGTAGGCTCCGTTGTCGGATTTGACGCGGGGTATGTTGTACGCCAGCCCCGTCATGTCGAAGGTCTGCGGCTTGCCGTCGATGACGACCGTCCACGTGAACTTGTCGGTCTTGTAGATGATGCGCGGGTCGAAGAGGCTGCTGGCCCACGCCTTCTTGTGCTTGAAGTCCCAGCGGTTGGCACTGTTCACGCGGCTGTTGTACTTGGCCACGTACTTGTCAACGGGGATGCCGTTCACGTAGGCCAGTTCGGCGAAGAATGGGATGACCTCGGTGTCCTTGTCCTTGAAGCCAAGCGTCAGGTACTTGCCGTCGATGTAGAAAACGCCTTTGGCATTGGCATTGCCGTAGCGGAAGTGGTTCCTGTAGGCATCCATCGTATGAGCCATAGCCACGGAGTCACGGGTCTGGTTGGGGCTGATATGCTTGTCGTTGCAGGCGGCGAGGGCGCGGAAGATGACGTCGTAGAAACCGCCGTCGCAGGTCACGGTGTCGATGTCGTGCCGTATGCGCCGCAGTTCCTTGGGAATGTCGATGCCCGTCACACGCTTGCGCACGGCGAAGTGCGGCACCTTCGTTGTCAGCGTCGTGTACAGCTGGTCGTAGTCCTCCAGCATCTGCTGCTTGGTTAGGGTTTGCGCAGTCGCGGTGAGGGTGACGACTGCAAGGGTGATGGTAATAATTGTTTTCTTGTTCATTGGTCGTTATCTGTTTCTTCTATTATAAATTAACGTTGTTTCCACTGAAATAATTGTACCGAAGCAATAAATCTTCTTAACCACAGGGCATAAAAATGGCGCGGAACTGATTCCTATCCATTCCAGAGGCATCGCCAAACGCCGTTCTACCAGATAAAGTCTCAGCCCGCGCCTAAACGCGAGCATCAACTCTTCTCTTCTCGGTAGATATTTTGGCGAAATTTCTGGAATAAGAATCAAAAAGTCAACGCTTCCTTATGTTGTTTCTATATGTTATATCCTATCCACTCATGTCATTTTAACAAGTTCCTATTTTCATCGTTCTCCAGAACACGCATCTGATTGATGGCAATCTGATTGAGACGTATCAGTCACGCCCAATGAACGTGAACCTTCGTCACTTGCTCTTATAGACATAATCTTGGCGGATTTATCAAGGAAAGAACAAGGACTGAAAGTCCAAGTTGTATGTTAAGTTTGAGCAGAAACGCCGAGTTGATAAAAAGGTTGATGTTCTCGTGTGGAGCAGGGGAGTGGCAGGGCCGCCTCGCGCGCATCTCCACGTGTGCGTTTCTGGGGTTAAATCATTGTCTTACTGTCTGTTTCTTGTTATGTAGTTTTTTGAGGGTTAAACACTTATGTTGATTTTATTTCTTGTTTTCTGCGATGTATTGTTTGGTTTTGTTTCCTCGGTGAAACCTATGCAGCACACCCTATGTCGTAAAGGAATTCTGGTGCAAGGTCGGCACCGTTGGCCCATTCGATGGTGTAGCCCGTGAGGCCGTACTGAATGAACTTGTCGCGGTCAAGCAACTCGCCGAAGACTTCACCTGTCAGGTAGGGCTTCAGGTCGCAGAGTTTACGTGTGCCATCGTTGAAGGTGAGCAGCAGTTCATAGTCCTTCACATAATCTACGTCTGTAACTTTAAGCATGTCTGTGTCCTCCTATTGCTTTAATGGTTGAATCTTCTTTTCTCTTCTGTGCTTGGCAACGTCGAGTGAATTTGCTTTGTTCTCGTTTATCGGAGAGGTTCAATGCGTCCCAGTTTTTCGCCCCTCTGAGCCTTTTCCCAAAGGGTGAGTATTTCGGCCTCATGCAGGTCCATCCACTCGTTCACCTTGGCGATAACCTTCGATGGTGCTTTGCCGCTCACCACGCGGTCGAGTACACTGATAGTACACTCGTATTCGCCGTAGGTGAAGTGGATGTGCGGCGGATTATGGTCTCGCCAGTAGAGACTGATGATGATTCCAAAGAATTTGCTGATTTCTGGCATAATTTCTTTCGTTTGATTGTCCTTGTTTGCAAAAGTACAATGAATATTTGTACAAACAAAATTTTTTGAAAAGAATTTATGTGCAGGCAAACAAAAAGGGCATGCCTGATGTTGGGCATGCCTTTCTTGATGTGGTATTTTGTTGTTTAACAAGACTTTTTAGGGGGGTAAACACTTATGTTGACTTTATTTCTTATCCGACGGATGTGCCGTGTTCATAGATGTATTCTGGTGCAATATCGATGGTGCCATTGTTCCACTCCAAGGTGTCTGTCACGACAAATTTCTTAAATGTGTTGATGTCGTTGAGAGGGGAAAACACGGCATATTGACGAATCAGTGGCATAAAGTCAAAGATTCGTCTTGCTCCGTCGGTGAACAAGACATTCAGACGGTGTCCGTCCAAATAGGTTGCTGACATAATTTCCTTCCACATAACCTTTTTTATTTGAGTGGTTCTATCTGATTGGGTTCCTGCCCGTTGGAGGCTTTTTCCCATGCTTCTCTCAGTTCATCGCGGTGTAAACTAAGCCATTCAAGCACTAACCGAAGTGCTCGCTCTGACATTTCTCCTCTCACTTTTCCGTTCTCAACTCTATCATCACCTTGTCTTTTTGGTAAGTGGCGTGAAAATGAGGTGGGTTGTGATCGAGAAATCTTAGTGCGATTTTAATTCCGAAGAACTCTGAGATGGTTGGTATTCTCTCTTTTTTGTTTTAACTTTGACAAAAGTACAATGAATATTTGTACAAACAAAATTTTTTGAAAAGAATTTATGTGCAGGCAAACAAAAAAGGCAAGAACTTTTGGGGTGTTCTTGCCTTTTCGGGGGAATGGATGTGGAGTCGTTATCTCAGTTGTCCACTTTTGATTTCTTGCTCCAGATAGCCATAGATATAAGCGGGACTCTGGAAATAGAGACCCGTTTGGGCATCTTGCAGTTTAGCGAAGGTCTCGGAGTTGTAGAGGATGTCCATCGCCTCGGGGAGCGTGAGGTGGTAGTCTTCTGCCAGCATGGTCACGAGGTCGCGGGTCGTGCATTCGTTCATGTAGTCGAAGTCGCTCATAGTTGGTGTAGGAGTTGAATGGCTTTAGGGGTGGCGAAGAAGTACTGGAAGGTGATTCCCTTCATGTAGTGCAGCCGTTCCAGAAAAGTGTCCATGTCGATGTTGTTTTCCAAAACATTTCTGATTTGTACACCGACCTTGTCGTTGGCAATGGGGCCATACACCACGTCGAATGTGTGTATGTTGGTTCTGGTGCGGTTATTTCTGTTGGCAAAGATGAATTGAGCCCATTCGCGAGTGTAGGCATCAAAAGATTGGTAAGAAAGGCTTCCGTCGTGGAGGGCCTTCTCGTCAAACTCATAGGTCAAGATGGTTGGTGTACCTCCAAGGAGTTTTGTTTTGAACCCTGCCAACTCTCTGGCTTGCTCTTCGCTGTCAGAGAGATAGAAGCCACATCCGAAGTCCTTTCCCACTTGTGACTTGGGGAGTTCTATCTGGGTAAAGTATTGATTGGTTCCGTGATACAACTTCATGCCAAAGACCCTCCAAAGCGTTGGCAGTAGGTGGACATGGCAACGACCATGTCGTCGAAGCTTTGTGTGTGCGCCACGTTGTATTGCTGGTCAAGAAAGTCGATGGCCTTGAACCGGCGAAGATAGCGATAGGCCTGTGTTTCTGACAGTTGGTGGTGCTTCGCAAACTCGTTGACGAACATGACGAGATATTCTGCTTTGTCCTTGATACTTGCCATAAGATGAACTTTTACGATTGCAAAAGTACAACGATTTTCTGAACAAACAAAAGATTTTGAGGAAAAGTTGATGATTTCGGCGTGTGGCCGCGATGAACCATTACTTGATTTGGAAGGTGCTGACCACGGGCAGGTGGTCACTGATGCTGCCATGTCATATGGCAATGGACGGAACGTTCGTGTATAATTTGTACGAAGCCTTTGTTCTGTGGCTTATAGTGAAACTCTTACAATCCGACCTTAAAGGATTCCTGACCGACCTTCACAATATACACCCCATGTTCAAGTGGAATTGTCGTATTGCCGATGGCTGAAGTGATAAAGGCACCGTTGATGCCATACACATCCACCTTTGCATTCTTGTCTGCTCCAACTACCGTGATGTTTTTATTAGAGGCATACACCTTCACATTGGATATTGATGGCATAGTCTTTATATTCGTGTCTATCTGCTTGAATACGACATTCAGTTCTGAATCGCCCGTGATAACTGGAGTAGAGAACATTCCGTCTATCAGGAGTGCGGTCATGTCCTTGCCATCAAAAGTTATAGTATTTACCTCTACACCCTCATCAGCACTTATGGCATAGATGTAGGTCTTCCCTAATTCCACAGATTGTTTCAATGTTCCATCATCCCCCATACGGATTGTGATGTAATGAGAGTCCTTTCCGTCATCAAACTCTACAATATCCGCAAATTCAGACCATCCTGTAGATGCCATAAACATCGTGGCAGTCCCTTTCGGTACATATAGTGGTGCGTTCTTTTTTACAAGAGCATCAATAGACGAGGATCCTCCTGCCAATGGACGATTCCAGTTGACCTTTACAGATTTTATGCCACGACATCCCTCAAAGGTCGCATTTCCAATGGCTGTAACACTACGAGGAATTTCCAATGATGTCAGACCGCTACAGTTCTGGAAAGCATAGTCAGCAATGCATGTCGTTCCCTCTTTGATGATGATATTTGTATTTGATGGCATCGTCCCTTTGTACTGATACGCAATGTTATTCACATAAATCACGCCGTCATCTTGATTGTTATACCATGCTGTACCATCGAAAGCCCCCTTTCCAATAGTGGTTATGCTATTGGGAATAGTTAATGAATTTAACCGCTCAGAGCCTACGAATGCAGATGAACAAATAGTTGTCACACTATTGGGGATTGTCACTGATTCCAAGTCATCACAACCAGCAAATGCCATTTCTCCGATGGTGGTCACATTGTACGTTACATTTTGATATTTGACTTGTGCGGGAATGACAATGTCTCCAGAATATTTATTTGCATCAGCGACTACTGTAGCCTCATGATTGATGTCGTCATACGCATATGACAATTTTAAAGGCTGTTTTTCTATACCAACAATCTGAGTAAAGTTATTCCAAGGACTTTGTCCCTGATATTTCTTGACTGAGGGCTTGGGCACATAAAGTGTTGCATTTCTGATAAATCCAGCGCCGACATCAGGAGGATTGTCTGCATAACAATGAACAGATTTTATATTACTGCAACCAAAAAATAATCCACGGCCAATGGTGGTAACACCACTACCAATGGACACTGAAGTTAGCCCTGTGCAGCCAGAAAAAGCCCAGTCGCCAATGGTGGTGACGTTGTTTGGTATGGTAACGACGGACAATTTTGTGCAATTGGCAAAAACGCCCTGTTGGATGTCATTCAGACCTTTTGAGATGGTTATAGATGTTAGTCCTGTGCAGCCATCAAATGCTGACTCTCCGACGGAAGTAATACTGTTAGGCATTGTCACTACAGTCAAGTCTGAACAGCCAGAAAAGGCTTTTGTTCCAATCGTATTCAAACTGCTGGGGAAAGATACAGAGACGATGCCTTTGCAGTCAGAGAAAGCATAACTATTAATGTATGTTATACCCTCCTTTATTGTAATCTTTGTATTAGAAGGTATTACTCCCTTGTATTTATAAGCAATATTATTTATATAAATGACGCCGTCTTGCTGATTCTCATACCACGCTGTACCTTCAAACGAAGACGTGCCGATGTAGATGACACTTTTGGGCATATCAAGAGTTGTCAAACCACGGCAACCATAGAACGCTACATCTCCAATAAAAAGAACTCCATTAGGAATAACCGTATTGGAACAGCCAACAATCAGCCTGTTAATATACTTTTCAATGATGGCATTACAATTGTCGCGCGATTCATATATAGGATTGTCCTTATCAACGACAATGGATGTTAAACTACTACAGTTTATGAAAGCTTTATCCCCTATTGATTTGACACTACGAGGAATTGCCAATGATGTCAAGCCGCTGCCACAAAATGCCATTTCCCCAATGGATGTGATTCCATTAGGAATAGTAACAGAGGTCAATTCATTGCACCCGTCAAATGCCGACGGACCAATAGAAGTAACATAATACGTCTCATCGTTATATTCGAAAGATTCTGGAATGACAACGTCATTGGTGTATTTATCATCTCCACTTGTAACCTCAGCATTCCATGAGCGGGAATCCACATTGTAATAGATGCCATCAATCTTGACATCATACGCCATTGCATTAAATGAATACAGCACACCTAATACTGCCAGTACGGATTTAAGAACTTTGAGTATCATCTTTCATAGTGCCATGCTCGTCCAACCCTGACTTTCGGCATTGAAATTGAAGGAAAACAAAAGGACGTGGGTTGCTTAGTGCTTTGCTAATCCCGGCTTTAGAACCAAGACTAACGTTCGTAAACGCCCTTTCTGGTGCGAGGCAGTCGTTGTCTATGCGAGACATTCACTGCGGGTGCGCCAAACTATCTATGTTGAATCCCACTCCTTTCAGGATGGAGTGTCAAGACTGAGGTCGTGTGCCCTGTTGGGCTAACAGGATTTATGACCCACAAACGACATCGACATCCTTGCTGATGGGGCAAACGTGTGGAAATCAATTGCAAAAGTACAACGATTTTTTGAACAAACAAAAGATTTTGAGGAAAAACTAATGATTTCGGCGTGTGGTCGCGATAAACTATTCCTTGACTTGAAAGATGCTGACCACAGGTAAATGGTCGCTGATGCCGCCATGATAAGTGGGACCGAGATAGGTGCGGTGGGGTTTCTGGCCGCCGTGGGTGGAGTCGGGTTGGAGCAGGAAGGGGAGTGCGAGGATGCGGGTTTTCTGATGGGAAAGGGTAGTGGTGTGGGTGAGGATATGGTCGATGGTTGACCACTCGCCTTGGTACTTGTAGGTGCCAGGTTGGAGTTTGGCGGTGCGGTCAATGAGGTGGTGGGAGCGGGTGAGGAGGCGGAGTTGGGGCGAGTTGGTTTCGGCATTGAAGTCGCCCATGACGATAATGTTGGGGTGGTGGCGGTGTTGGCGCACTGAGTCGGTGTGTGCCTGCAGTTGCTGGCAGAGGTGCATGCTGAGCCGATGACCTTCGCTGCCGCCTTTCTTCGATGGCAGATGCACCACATAGACATCGAGCGTGTCGCCGCTGGCAAGGGTGCCAGCCACATGGAGGATGTCGCGTGTCTGCTGCTTGGGAAGGCTGTTTCTGATGCTTTGATTCTCAATGGGGTGGAAGGTGAAAGGGGAGTAGAGTAGGGCAACGTCGATGCCGCGCTCGTCGGGCGAGTGGGTCATCAGATACTTGTAGCCAATGGTGCGGAGCGGGGTGCGTTGTGTGAGGTAGTGCATCACGGAGTCGTTCTCCACTTCGCAAAGGGCGATGAGGTCGATGGGACGTTTCTCGTCGGCAGCGGCAATCACCTTGCTCACCCCCTTCAGTTTCTTGAAGAGTCGGCTCTTGTTCCATCGCCGTTCGCCTCCGTCGCAATACTCGGCATCCATCTTCCCTGCATCGTGGATGGTGTCGAAAGCATTCTCGATGTTGTAGGTCATGACCGAAAAAGGTTTCCCGACTCCTGAGGGGGAAGGGCTGACGCGCTGTTGTGCCTGCACGATGCAGCACAGCAGGGCGGCAATGGTCAGAAGGATGGCTTTTTCATGTCTCATGCGTTTTCGTCGCCACAGCCCATTGTCGCAGTGGGGTGGTGTTTCTGCTTGCAAAGATAGTGACTTTTGTTGTTTGAGGCAAAAGAAGGATGGCAAAAAATGAAGTGGGTGTGTCAAAATAGCATCGCTTTCATACCCTCTAAACCGACGTCCCCGATGTCGGTTGGTCGATGTCCCCGATGTCGGTTGACCGATGTCCCCGACGTCGGTTTAGAGGTTGTTGAAGTGTCTATTTTGACACACCCACTTTCATGGTGTGGTGTGTGTTGGCTATGCCTTAGGGCATGAGCCACTTGACCAGTTTGTCGTTGGCGTCGAACCAGAAGGAGCCGTAGGTTTTGTCGTTGGTCACCTCGTAGTGGTAGTCTTCGCGACCAAACCAGTGCTGCTTCTTCTGCATGTCGAGCCATTGCAGTTCATACACTTTCAGGTTGCCGTCGTTGCGGACGAACTTGAACTGGCTCAGGCCCAGTTCCTTGCATTTGCTCTCGACGGCCAGGCGTGTCATACCTGCGTGGATGTCGGAGATGCAGCGGGTGTTGTCGTTCTGAGGGGAGATCAGTGCCACCCATACGCTGGTTCCGTCGTTTTTCTTCACTTCGATGAGGGAGCCGCACATAATGGGGTTTCGGCTGATGCGCATGATAGCATAGACATCGCCGCCGTTTTCTTTCTTTTTCACCACGTGCAGATTCTTGCCCGACCATGCGTATTCCATGTTGTCGACGCTGGGGTTGGCTTCGCGCACTGAAGGTAGGTCGAGTGTCAGGATGGCTGTGTTGCCCTGGTCACCGAAGTTGACAATTTCGAGCGTTGCCTTGTGGTTTTTTTCATCAACGGGATACTGTCCGCCATTCAACATGACCCCTGCGATGTTTTTGGTGATTTTGAAATTTCGATCTACATACTCTTGTGCATGGAGTGTGTTCATTGCCAAGGTAGCAAGGGTTGTGAGTAAAAGTAACTTTTTCATTGTTTTTTTGAATTGAGGGTTAATAACTATGTACCATTTTCCCATTTACCATGTACAATTTAGGCTAACGCGATGCGTACAAGCCGCATGGCAAATGGGTACACATGGTTGATGTTCTGTGCGATGGCGTTTAAGGCGACCATCACTACGATGTAGAATGTTGCGATCTTCTTCATTGTTTTCATTGTTTGTTATTTACGCTACTTCTGAATGCTCTTTATTGCTATGGATTTCGTGTCTATCAGTCGGCTTCGAGTTTGAGTTTGAACTTGGCTATTTGTTCTGCGGCTTCGCTGACACGCTGGCGGGCTGCACTGATTTTGGATTCGTCGCTTTCGAGGGGATCCAGTCCGTTATCGCCGGTGAAGTGCATTGTGATAGTGCTGCCAGCCGTATCTTCAAGGAACTGTTTGAATTCTGTGCCGTCGCTGTCATCTGTTCGCCACTGCTTGTAGTTGGGGAGCAGGGCAGTGATGTCGCGACCAGAAGCATCTTGTGCCACGCCAACTATCCAGAGTTGGCCGTATTGGCTGGCTAAAGGTGCGGTATTGACAGTTTGGAGCAGTTTGAAGGTGACGCTGATGGTGGGGTAGGCGTTCTCGTCGATGGACACGTCGTCAACACTTACGACTTCGACTTTGCCTTGCAGTTGAGGAGGAAGGATGGCTTGGATGCCACTCTTTTCGGGTGCGGGTGTGGATTTGCTGTCGGATGGTGTGGATGCAGTCTCTTCTTGACCGACCTGTAGAAGGAAACTGCGTGTCTGCTGCATGATTTTTGCCACGTCTTCGGGCGTGGTGACGTTTAGGTAGAAGATGATGTTCTGCTCGCTTTCGTCGTCCCTGGCGGCAAAGGCTGTGAAGTCATCCAATGACTTGGTATCCATAGCATTGCTACCGAGTTTCATGGTGCCGCCTTCGATGGGCATACCTGCCTCGTCGAGCAGAAGGACGGTGGGGGCATCGGTGGTGTTGAGGGCTTCTGTGCATGTGTTCAGTTTGAAGCGCAGATTGAGAATCCACATGCCAGAGCCTTTGCTTGTTTCGCGTTGGGTGAGCTGATAGATTTCGCTGACCACTTTCATCTGTTTTTCGTTGGCTCCGACGATGCTGATGTCTTGGGCATCGATGTTGACTGATTCTGGGGTCTGCTCGCAACTTTGTAGCGTCCATGCCGCTGCCATGAGCAGAAGGCTTGTACTGATGATGTGATGAATGAATTTCATGATCGTTCTTTGATGTTTATCGTTTGTCGTAAAGTGGGTACATGGAACGGAGCATGGCATACGCAACATGCTCGGTGACGGCATCGAGGTATGTCTTGTCTACGACACCTACGAAGGTAACAGTGGCTATGGTGCCAGGCTTCGACTGCAGCAGTTCCTTCATCTTGGCCTGTTCAGTGGCGTTGTCTGTCAGGGTGATGCCAGGGGCGAGATAGAGCGGCATCTCTTCATGCTCGTTGAAGACACCCTCGAAGCCGCAATATTGTCCGTTCATGTCGGTGAAGACGATGGAGTAATCAGAACCGTTTATTTCACCGACGTTATATGCTTCGCTGTCAGGCTCTTTGTCGAGCCGCACCTGTGCCGTCAGGTTCAGTTGCTTCTTGCCTGGGTGAGCATCGTCGTCGCACCAAGTCAGTTCTACTGTTTCGGGCACGAGCGATACGAGTTCTGCCCCACGTGCAAAGGGCTCATAAAGCCCATCATCGGGGGCTACAGTCACGACGGTCTTTTCTTTCAGTTCGATTTCTTTCGAACTGCTGCCGCATGCGCAGACCAGTACGACCATAAGCGGCATCAGGAATTTTGTTGTCTTCATCATGTTATTGATTTTTTTGATTTTATGGTGTTTTGTATTTTTCGTAGATGTCATTCGTTGAGTGCAAAGATATGATACATAGTTGTTTTAGGGGCAGTTTGTTTTGGTTCAAATTGGTTTAAAGGTTGGTTCAAATTGGTTCAAATGCACAAATGGGGGGGATTTGAGGGTTTCATTGAATATTTATGTGTAACTTTGTGCGAGAAACCAAAAGATGGAAGGAATATGGACAAGACTACTTCTCGTATTCACCAATTGCGTGATGCCATAGAACAGCGTACAGGTGTGCATCCCGCCACACCCAAGGATTTTGATGCCCTTGCTGCCGACATTTATGCTCAACTGCATGAAAGCGTGAGTGCATCGACTCTGAAGCGGGTGTGGGGATATGTCAATTACGAGTCCATCCCACGCATCGCTACACTGAATGTGCTGGCTCAATTTGTGGGTTACAACAACTGGCATGGTTTCTGCCAGAGTATGGGTGGTGATGAAGACGATGAGGAGGACGTGAAGGAGGAGGTGCAGGAAACAGTGCTTGCCGAAGAGCGGAAGGAATCGGGGGAAGACGTGGTGGAAATGGGCATGGAGAAGACGGAAAACCGCAGGAAGAAGGGTTGGAACTGGTGGGGCATTGCCGCGCTGGTCGTCGGTCTTCTTTTGCTTCTGGGTGGGCTCATTTTCTGGAAGTCAGGGGATGAATCGGCATCGCTAAAAGGTGACACAAATTTGGTGCTGAAGGCTGGGCAGACTTTCGGTGGGTTGGAGGATTATCTGCCGCTTTTCGGCATCGTGCCGAGCGAGCATTGGTGGGACGAGCCGTTGCCGCATCATCGGGGCATCATCGTGTGGACTCCGTGCTATCTGCATCCGAACTGGCACAACGAGGGCTGTCCTGACAGTCTTTTCCCTACCATCACGGAGTATTGGACTCCTGCGGAGGAGGAGGGTGACAGTGTGCCACAGTCGCTGGTCAGACAACGGAACGAGAATCTATTTTTCACCGTGACACGCACCAATGAACTGCGCATCGCTTTCATGCGTGGCATTGCTGCGGGCGACTCAGCCACGTTCTTGGGTGTTTATCGGTTGGATCGTAATCTAAGTGATTCCACGCATTTGGTGTGGCAACGCATGTCCGACCGGTGCGATCTCCGCAGTCTTGACTATCTGGAGGAGTTGCGGAATTGAGAGTTTTTAAGTGAAAAGTGAATAGTGAATAGTGAAAAGTGAAAAATCTATTTTACCAGCCATTCGGCTTGTTTGTCTTTGCAAAAGTAACTTAGATTTTTCACTATTCACTATTCACTTAAAAAGTTCCATTAGTGTGCTTCGAGCCAATTCGTGCCCCATCCACAGTCGGCAAAGAGGGGTACGGAGAGTTTGATGGCGTTCTGCATCTCGTTGATAACCAGTTGCTGCAGTTGGTCTTTCTCTTCGGGCACTACGGAGAAGTTCAGTTCGTCGTGCACTTGCAGAATCATCTTCGACTTCAAGCCTTCTTCGCGCATCCGCTGGTCGATGTGTATCATGGCCACTTTGATGATGTCGGCTGCGGTGCCTTGGATGGGTGCATTGATGGCATTTCGCTCTGCATAGCCACGCACCACGGCGTTGCGAGAGTTGATGTCGGGCAGTTGGCAGCGGCGGCCGAGGAGGGTCTCGGTGTAGCCTTGCTGACGGGCTTTTTCGATGCTTCGGTCCATGTATGCCTTCACGCCCGGATAGGTGGCGAAGTAGTCGTCGATGAGTTGCTTGGCTTCGCTGCGGCTCACCTCCATGCGTTCGGCCAGGCCGAAGGCGGAGATGCCGTAGATGATGCCGAAGTTGGCGGTCTTGGCCTTGCGGCGCATGTCGGAAGTCACGTCTTCGAGCGGCACCTTGAAGATTTTGGCGGCAGTGGCTTGGTGGATGTCATGGCCGCTGTTGAAGTCGGCCACCATGTTGTGGTCTTGGCTCAGATGGGCCATCAGGCGCAGTTCTATCTGGCTGTAGTCGGCCGAGAAGAAGAGTTCGCCCTCATCGGGAATGAACGCCTTGCGCACTTCCTTTCCGTTCTCGTCGCGGATGGGGATGTTCTGCAGGTTGGGGTTGCTCGACGAGAGTCGTCCCGTGGCCGTAACTGCCTGATTGAAGGAGGTGTGGATGTGTCCAGTGCGTGGATTGACCAGTTGGGGCAGGGCATCGATGTAGGTGGAGAGGAGTTTCTTGTAGCCGCGATAGTCGAGTATCTTCTCCACCACGGGATGTCGGCTCTTCAGGGCCAGGAGGGTGGCCTCGTCGGTCACGTACTGCCCTGTCTTCGTCTTTTTCGGTTTGGAGTCTATCTTGAGTTGGTCGAAGAGGAGTTCGCCTATCTGCTTGGGCGAACCGATGTTCAGTTCCTGTCCGGCCACCTCGCGTATCTCTTGTTCGATGGCCTCCATGCGCTCGGTGAACACCCGCGAGGTCTCTGCCAGCGATGCCTCGTCGATGCGCGCCCCGTTTCTCTCCATTCGTGCCAGCACTGGCACGAGCGGCATCTCCACCTCGTCGAAGAGTTTCCAGAGTCCTTTCTCGTGCAACTCCTTCTCCAGCAGATGCTTCAGTTTCAGTGTCACGTCGGCATCTTCGGCGGCATACTCATACACCTCCTTGGGGTCGAGTTCGCTCATCAGCCGCTGTTTCTTGCCGCTGCCAATGAGCGAGTCGATGTGGATGGTCTTGTACTTCAGATACACTTCGGCCAGATAATCCATCCCATGTCGCAACTCTGGCGCAAGGATGTAGTGTGCTATCATCGTGTCGAACATCTTGCCGCAGAGTTGGATGCCGTAGTTGCCCAACACCATCATGTCGTACTTGATGTTCTGCCCAATCTTCAAGATGTTCTCGCTCTCATACACCTCCTTGAAAAGATTAACAACATTTAACGCTTTCTCAAAATCATCGCCTTCCCATCCCTCATGTTGAGGCACTGGCACATAAAACGCCTCGCCTTCGGCCATCGCGAAACTCAAACCGACCAGTTTGGCCGACATCGCATCCACCGAAGTCGTCTCCGTGTCTAAACTGACAGAACCGAAAGTCAAGATTTTTGCAACTAAATTCTGCATTTCTTCCTCCGAATCAACCAGTTGGTAGTTGTGAGGTGTGTTGCTCAAGTCGCTGAGATTTGAAAAAAACAAGTCGCCTTGCCCCTCGGCCGCATTTTTCGCCTTCTCAGAGGCTTCGGCAGGGGAGGGTTGAGCCACATTTGTCACGGCAGCACCGCCAAACAGGTCGCCGCTGAACAAGTCGCCCATCTGCCCCTTTCGCGTGTTCGACGATTTTGTTGCCGACGCTCCGGCAGGGTAGGGCGCACCGTCGTCACCGCCTCCCAATTTCCGACGGAGCAGTGTCCTGAACTCCAGCCGCTCAAAAATCTCCCTCAGCGCCTCCTCGTCAATCGGCTCGCGTTTCAGTTGGTCGAGATTGAGCGTGATGGGCACATCGGTTCGGATGGTGGCCAAGAACTTCGACATCTTGATGTCCTCCACATGTTCCTCCACCTTCTTCTTTGTGGCACCCTTCAGGCGGTCGGTGCCAGCCAGCAGGGCGTCGATGCTGCCAAACTCGTTGATGAGTTTCACGGCAGTCTTTTCGCCCACACCCGGACAACCCGGATAGTTGTCCGACGTGTCGCCCATCAGTCCCAAAAGGTCGATGACTTGGCCCACTTGGCTGATGCCATACTTTGCCTTCACCTCCTCTTCGCCCAGAATGTCGAACCCACCGTCGTAGCGCGGTTTGTACATCTTCACGTTCCGAGCCACCAACTGTCCATAATCCTTGTCGGGTGTCATCATGTAGGTCTCGATTCCATCGATGGATTCGCTCTGTTTGGCCAAAGTGCCGATGACATCGTCGGCCTCGAAGCCCGCCACTTCCAGTACCGGGATGCGGTATGCCTTCAGCACATCTTTAATAATAGGCACGGCAAACCGTATGCCCTCGGGGGTCTCCTCGCGTTGCGCCTTATACTCGGGGAACGCTTCGTGGCGGAACGTAGGCCCGTGTGGGTCGAACGCCACACCGATGTAGTCGGGGTTCTCCTTCGTGAGAATCTCCTCCAGCGTGTTGACAAAGCCCAGCACTGCCGACGTGTTCTCGCCTCGGCTGTTGATGCGCGGGTTCTTGATGAAGCCATAGTAGGCCCGATAAATCAATGCGTAAGCATCGAGAAGAAAGAGTTTAGCCATGATTTTCTGATTTGGTCACAAAGGTACGATTTTTAATTAGGAATTAGGAATTAGGAATTAGGAATTGTTACTTTTTCTATGGAAAAAACATGCCGAAAGTCAAATAATTCCTAATTCCTAATTCCTAATTCCTAATTCTTTACTACCTTTGCAAATCTTTTCCCAGAACGATGGACGTATTATCACAAATCAGAAAGCCAATAGAGGCCGAGATGAGCCGTTTCCGCGAGGTGTTTGACGGCTATCTCGTGCATGCCAATCCGCTGCTCAACCAGGTGCTGCGCACCATCGGCGAGCGGAGGGGCAAGATGATGCGTCCCATGCTCGCACTGCTGGCCGCCAAGTTGGCAGGGGGAGGCGAAATCAACGACCGTTCCATCTACACAGCCGCCACCTTCGAGTTTTTCCACACGGCCAGCCTCGTTCACGACGACATAGTCGATGAAAGCGAGGAACGGCGCGGACAGGAGTCGGTCAACAGCGCTTTCGGCAACCAAGTGGCCGTGCTGGTGGGCGATTACATCCTCGCCAACGCTCTGCTGTGTGCGGCGAAGACGGGGCAGACAAGGCTCGTTGAAATCGTCTCGAAGGCTGCCCAAGACCTGGCCGACGGAGAACTCCTGCAACTGCATAACGTCAGCAACACGACCATCACCGAAGAGGTCTATTTCCACATCATCCGCAACAAGACGGCAGCCCTCTTCGCTGCCTGTGCCGAAGCAGGCGTTTTGGCGGTTTCATCGGACGAAAAGCCCCTTTCCCTCATACGTCAGTTTGGCGAAAACATCGGCATTTGTTTTCAGATTCGCGACGATATTTTTGACTATCACCACGACCCCGCCATCGGCAAGCCCACGGGCAACGACATGAAGGAAGGAAAACTCACCCTTCCCGTCATCCATGCCCTTCTTTCCACCCAAAACACCGAGATGCTTGCCCTTGCCCGCAAGGTGAAAGCGCGTCAGGTTTCGCAGGATGAAATCGACGTTTTGGTCGATTTCACCAAGAAAAACGGAGGAATCGACTATGCCGTACAGGTCATGAACGACTATGCTGAAAAAGCAAAAAGCCTGCTTGCATCCTTCCCTGATTCGGATGTCAAGCAAGCCTTGATTGCCTACGTCGATTATGTGATTGACCGCACTCTCTGACCCCTTTTCCTTCTTTTCCACATCCTCTCTTTCCTCACACGAAGGCGGACAACCGTCCGTCTCCCACTCGGACACTTGTCCGCCTCCCAGTCGGACAAGTGTCCGACCGCCGTTCGGACAGTCGTCCGCCTGAAAAAAGAAAGGTGACGGACACGGGTGAGAGTCAGAAGAACTTCACTTCCTTGCCCTCAATCTCGCTGAGCAGTTTGTTGGCCAATGAACTGGTGCCAAGCCGCAACCACTGGTTGGTCAGCCATTTCTCGCCCAGCACCTCCTTCACGATGGTGTAGTAGGTGAGGGCATCCTCCACCGTCTTCATGCCGCCAGCAGGCTTGAAACCAACCTGAATGCCAGTTTTATCGTAGTATTCCTTGATGGCTTGGCACATCACGAAAGCAGCCTCGGGTGTGGCGGCTGGCTCCAACTTGCCAGTGGAGGTCTTGATGTAGTCGGCTCCGGCATACATCGCCAGGATGCTCGCCTTCTTGATGTTAGAAGCACTCTTGAGGCATCCCGTTTCGAGGATGGTTTTCAGTTTCTTGTCGCCACACACAGCCTTGATTTCGGCGATTTCATCGCACATTCCTTCGTAGTCGCCCGACAGAAATTTGCCCACAGGGATGACGATGTCAATCTCCGTGGCACCATCTTTCAGCGCCAGTGCCGTCTCCGCAATCTTCACCTCCACAAAGGTCTGTGCTGAAGGGAAACTGCCAGCCACACAGGCAATTTCCACCTCGTCGTTCTCCAGCGTGTCGTGGCAGATTTTGGCATAACAAGGATAAACGCACACCGTCGCCACATGACCCAATTCCGGATAGACATCGTCGAACTTGTTCACACGTTCCACAAACCGGAGCACCGAATCCTCGCTGTCCGTTGTCTTCAGGGTGGTGAGTTCCACGCTATTCAGCAGAAACATCTTCACCTCCTTCGTGTTGTTCTCTTGCAGGTGTTCCTTCAGCAGCGTTTCCACCTGCCGTGCCACCTTCTCGTCGTCCAGTTCCAAATCATACTGCTTCAGAACCTCAAAATACTTGTTTTCGTCCATATTCTTGATTATTCTTTGTTTTTCTTCTTGGTCATTCCTTGTTCGTTCCTTGTTTTTTTCCCCGATTATTCTTTGTTTTTTGTGTCCATACAGATGGTCACAGGGCCATCGTTCAGCAGTTCCACCTTCATCTCCGCACCGAACTCCCCTGCAGCAACTGGTTTGCCCAGTTGCTCCGATAGAACCGCCAGGAACCGCTCATACAGCGGCACCGTCACCTCGTGGCTTCCTGCCCGCAGATACGATGGGCGGTTCCCTTTCTTGTAACTGGCCCACAACGTGAACTGGCTCACCACCAGGATGTCGCCCCCCACGTCCAACACCGATTTGTTCATCACGCCCTGCTCGTCGTCAAACACGCGCAAGTTGCAGATTTTCTTTGCCAACCACTGTATATCTTCCTCAGTGTCAGCGTTTTCGCAACCCAACAAGACCAAATAACCATTGCCTATTGCCGACTTCACCGCACCATGGATGGTGACGGATGCGTGGGTCACTCTTTGTATGACTGCTCTCATATCTTTTATTGTATTTTAATCGTTGAAAAAGTCTCTGATGAGTTGTGCCTTCGCCGTTCCAACCGCTTCTGCAAGTGTCTCGTAATCAGCCTCTTTGATGCGTTTGAGACTCTTGAACTTCTTGAGCAACAAGGTCTTGGTGGCTGCACCAATGCCCTTGATGTGGTCGAGTTCCGACTCCGTGTTATGCTTCGCCCGTTTCTGCTTGTGGAAGGTGATGGCAAAGCGGTGGACCTCGTCTTGAATCTGCGTGAGGAGTTTGAACAGTGGGCTGTCCATCTCCACGCCGACCACCTGGGCAGGAAAGCCGAAGAGGAGTTCGTTCGTGCGGTGGTGGCTGTCCTTGGCAAGTCCTGCAATGGGGATGTTGAGGTGCAGTTGGTCTTCAATCACCTTCCTGACCACCTCCATCTGGCCCTTGCCGCCATCGGTGATGATGAGGTCGGGTAGGGGAGTCTCCTCCTCGATAGCGCGGCTGTATTTGCGATACACCACCTCACTCATCGAGGCGTAGTCGTCGGGACCAATCACGGTTTTGATGTTGTACTTCCGATAGTCGTTCTTCGACTTCTTTCCGCCGATGAAAACGACACATCCGGCCACTGCGTCTTGTCCCATGATGTTGGAGTTGTCGAAGCACTCGATGCGCATCGGAATCTTGTCGAGTTTGAGTTTGCGCTGCAGTTCCTTCAGGATGTTCACGTTTCGTTGGTCTGGATTCAGTCGCTCGGCCTGTTTGAGGGCATCGATGCGGTACTGCCGCACGTTGGCCTCCGACAGAAAGAGCAACTTCTTCTTGTCGCCCGCTTTGGGTACGATAAATTCGGCATCTTTCAGCGTGAAGTCCAGTTCAAACGGCACCACAATCTCCTTCGACTCGTCGCCATACTGCTCCCGCATGCTGACGATGGCCAGCGAAAGAATCTCTTCGGGTGTCTCGTCCAGCCGCTTCTTATATTCGTTGGTGAATACGCGTGTGATGCAGCCGTTCACCACGTGCATGTAGTTGACGTATGCCTTGTTCTCGTCGTCCTCGATGCTGAACACATCGATGTTTTGGTTCGTGCTGGTGATGACGCGGCTCTTGCTGTCAAACTCCTTGGCCAGCAGATACTTCTTCTTCACGGTTTCCGCTTCCAGAAACTTCTCCTCCTCGGCCAAGGCTTGCATCTCGGCGAGCAACTTCTGGCACAGAAGCCTTGTGTTGCCACTCAGGATGTCCTTGATTTCATCGATTTGCTGGAGATATTCCTCCCTCGACTGCAGACCGATGCAGGGTGCCTTGCACTTGCCGATGTCGTAGTAGAGGCACTTTTTCACCTTGCCCTGTTCCATCCTCTCTGGTGTGATGGACGTGTGGCAGAGGCGCACCTGATAGAGATTCCCGATGAGTTCCATCATGGCGTTGAGTGTGCCAGGGTGGCTGAAGGGGCCGTAATACGTGCCGGTCTTCTTGTCGATGTTGCGCGTCTTGAACACACGGGGGAAGTACTCGTTGGTGATGCAGACAGAAGGGTAGGTCTTGCCGTCTTTCAGCAGAATGTTGTAGAAGGGCTGGTGTTCCTTGATGAGGTTGTTCTCCTGAATGAGTGCGTCCTCATCCGTCGGCACCACCACATACTTGATGTCCTCTATCTTGCTGACGAGAATTTGCGTCTTGCGGTTCTTGGGCGAGTTGTTGAAGTAGGAACTCACACGCCTCTTCAGGTTCTTCGCCTTGCCCACATAGATGATGGTGCCATCTTTGTCCAAGTATTGATAGCACCCGGGTTCTTCGGTCAGGCTGTTCACTATCACCTTCAACCGCTGTAGTCTTTCTTCGTCTTTTGTCATTTCAGAATATTCCCTTTCCTTGTCTGCTCTTCACTTGAAGTAACGCTTTTGTTCCACGTGAAACAATTTAGTGCTAACTGCCCCATTATCAGTGTGTAACAAAAGAATGTTTAATGCTTAGTGCAAGCGTTTCTCGTCTGCGTCCATCAGGTGCGGAGGAGTGTTGTGATTTCGATGCCCTCGCCGATGGCCTCTCTTCCGTGCAGCCCTTCGTCGCGAATCTCCACCACGAAGTTCATGTAGCACTTCTTGGGGTTGAACTTCTTCACAAGGTTCCATGCCGCCTTGATGGTGCCTCCCGTGGCGAGGAGGTCGTCGTGCAGCAGCACCACGTCGTTCTCGTCGATGGCATCCACGTGTATCTCGATGCTGTCTGTCCCATACTCTTTGGTGTAGGACTCCTTGAGGGTCTTGTAGGGGAGTTTGCCGGGCTTGCGTGCCATCACGAATCCGGCATTGAGACGGCGGGCGAGAATGGCGCCCATCACGTAGCCGCGCGTTTCCAACCCCACCACTTTGGTGATGCCTTTGTCCTTGTAGAGTTCGTAGAGTTCCTCTTCCATGATTTCAAGTGCCTTGGCATCCTTGAAGAGGGTGGTCACGTCGCGAAAGTTGATGCCTTTCTTCGGAAAGTCTGGGATGCAACGCAGACGGTCGAGCAGGTACTGATTGTTGAGTTCCATTGTTGTTTCTTGTTGTGTCGTTGGTTTAGTCTATGCTTCTAAATGGTTGATTTTGCACATTATACGCTTGGATTGTTTCACGTGGAACAAAGCGGTGCTTTAACGTCCCATCAGCACCAGCATGATGTTGATGTCGGAGGGCGAAACGCCCGGGATGCGCGAGGCTTGTGCCAGCGTGACAGGTTGGATGGCTTGCAGTTTCTGTCGTGCTTCGATGGAGATTTGGGTCATGTTGGGATAGTCGAACTTGCCCTGAATCTTGATGTTCTCCAGTCGCACCATCTTTTCGGCCTGCTGTTGTTCACGGTAGATGTAGCCTTTGTACTTGACTTGGATTTCTGCTGCTTCCACTATTTCCTCCCTTCGTGGGTCGTCGCCGAGGATGCGGTCTAGTTCCTTCTGGAAGGGTGCGATGTGTGGGGCGATGTTGTTGATGTTGATTTGTGGTCGTCCCAGCAGTTCTTCCAGTTTGCAACCCTGACGGAGTGGGGTAGTGCCTAAGGCTTCAAGAGCGGGGTTGATGAGCGAAGGCTTCAGCGAGAAGTTCTCAATGAAGTGGGTGAGGGCTGCTATCTTCTCCTTCTTTGTCAGCGTCAGTTGGTAGCGTTCTTCGCTGGCCAACCCCAACTGGTAACTGCGTTCGGTCAGTCGCATGTCGGCATCGTCCTGACGGAGCAGGATGCGGTATTCGGCACGGGAGGTGAACATACGGTAAGGTTCATCCACCCCCTTTGTCACGAGGTCATCGATGAGTACACCGATGTAGGCTTCGTTGCGTCCAAGGGTGAAAGGCTCACCACCATTCAGTGTTTTGTTGCAGTTGATGGCAGCGTTGATACCCGCAATCACGCCTTGTCCTGCGGCTTCCTCATAGCCCGTTGTGCCGTTCACCTGTCCGGCAAAGAAGAGGTTTTTCACCACTTTCGATTCGAGGGAATGGGTCAGTTGAGTCGGGTCGAAGAAGTCGTACTCGATGGCATAACCAGGACGATAAATTTCCAGATTCTTGAAGGCAGGAATCTTGCGGAGAGCGGTCAACTGGATGTCTAAGGGGAGAGAGGACGAGAAGCCGTTCAGGTACATCTCGTTCGTCGTTTCGCCTTCCGGCTCCAAGAAGAGCATGTGCTCGTCCTTGTCGGGGAAGGTGTGGAGTTTCGTCTCTATGCTCGGACAGTAGCGCGGCCCGATGCTCTGGATTTGCCCATTATAAAGAGGAGAGTCGGGGAGGCCCGAACGCAGCACGTCGTGTACCTCGGTGTTGGTGTAGCATATCCAGCAGGGTAGGTTGTTGCGTTCCGACACCGAAGTGCGCTCTATGGGCAGGTAGGAGAACTTGTGAAAATCGTGGTCGCCATCCTGTTTCTCCATCAGCGTAAAATCCACGCTCCGCTTGTCAATGCGCACAGGGGTTCCCGTCTTCATTCTTCCTGCACGGATGCCATGTTTCGTGATGCTCTCTGTCAGTTCCAGTGCCGGCAGTTCGGCACATCTTCCACCAGGTATCATCACCCTGCCGATGTGCATCAACCCATTCAGAAACGTGCCTGCCGTGATGATGACACACTTGGCTCTGAATTCGGCTCCGTAATACGTCTTTACACCTTGAACCGTCTGATTTTCAACCACTAACTCCTTCGCTTGGTCTTGCCAAATCTGCAGGTTGGGCGTGTTCTCCAGAATCTCGCGCCACGTCCAGATGAACTTGGCACGGTCGCACTGCGAACGCGGACTCCACACTGCAGGCCCTTTCGAGAGGTTTAACATCCTGAATTGCAGGCTGCAACGGTCGGTCACAATGCCCGTCTGTCCACCCAGTGCATCTATCTCCCTCACTATCTGCCCTTTAGCAATACCACCAATGGCAGGGTTGCACGACATTTGTGCAATCTTGTTCATGTCCATCGTGATGAGACACGTGCGGACACCCAAATTAGCAGCGGCAGCAGCGGCCTCACATCCAGCGTGACCTGCTCCCACCACCACCACATCGTAGTTGAAAATCATCTGTATTACATATAATTGGATGCAAAGTTAGCACAAAAAGAAGGAACAAGAAAATAAAACAGGCGAAAATCGCAAATGCAGTCATGTTGGGTGGTACAAATGCAAATAATTTCTTTCAACGTGAGTTCTGCGCAAGAAAGTGTGCTGAAAACCGACGGGAAGGATTAACACCTCTCCCTCCTTCTCACCTCTTCAGCGAACGCACACCTGCATCCACCGCCATCCCACACCCGTATCCACCACCTTCATCCACTCGTCATCACCTCCATCTCTCACCAGTATCTTCCTCCCCCTCTCACCCGCATCAACCCCAGCCTCTCACCCGCATCAACCCCGCTCTCTCACCTGTATCTTCCTCCCTCTCCCACCCGTATCACCCCCAGCCTCGCACTCGTATCAACCTCCGTCTGGCACTCGTCTTATCCCTCAACGAGATGCCTGCCAGAACCGTGAAGAAACGACTGCCAGAAGCGTGAAGACATGACTGGGGAGTGGAGGAGGATACGTAAGGGAGTTGGAACCTTACACCGAACTCACGTTAAAGAATAAGATTGTATTTGCCATTTCGCAAAAAAGCAGTACCTTTGCATGAGCATCAGAAAACATGAGAAAGGGAATGAATTGGACACCTGAACTTCGCGATTTCATCCAGACGCACCTGAACGATGATATGGCCGAACTGCTGTTGGCGGCTGGGCGGTATCGGGACATTGATGTGCCTGCTGCTGTGGAACAGATTGAGGCGAGGAGGAAACTGAGGGAGAAGTTGCCGGAGTGGTGGGGAAATGCCGAGTTAGTGATGGGAGGCCGTGTGCCAGCCGAGCAGTGCAGTTCGGAGGTGACGGCAAAGTATAAGCGGAGCATCATCGAAGGGGAGAGCCTTTGCGACATGACGGGAGGCATGGGCGTCGATTTCTGGTACATGAGCAAGGGGATGGAGAGAGCCATCTACACAGAACGGAGCGAGCAACTCTGCGAGGTGGCCAGACATAACTTTGTGGTGCTGAAAGACGGAAAGCATCCAGAGGTGGAGGTGCGGTGTGGCGATGGCCGAAAACTGCCCATTCCATCGGTGGATGTCATCTACCTCGACCCTGCCCGACGGGCATACGATGGAAGCCGAGTGTATGCGATGGAAGACTGCGAACCGAACATCGTGGAGTGGCAGGATGAACTCCTGTCCCATGCCCCGATGGTGCTGGCGAAACTCTCCCCGATGGCCGATTTGACCGATGTGTTGCGCAAACTGAAGAGAGTGACGGAGATTCACATCGTGGCCGTAAAGAACGAATGCAAGGAGGTGCTCATCAAACAAGAGACCCTTCCCTCACAGCAGACCCTCCCTGCAAGGAGGGTGAGAGGAGGGACTGCTGTGGTGGTGCATTGTGCGGACTTCCTTTCCTCTTCCACCATTCACTATACAGCCAGTTTCCCCGATGAAATGGAAGTTTTTGTCGTTGAAAACAGAGTAGGAAACTATCTCTACGAACCCGATGTCACACTGATGAAAGCGCAACTCTTTGGCTCGCTCTGCCACCGTTTCCCTGTGCGCCAACTCGACTACGACACCCACTTGATGACCTCCGACGAACTCCTGCCCGATTTCCCCGGGCGCATCTTCGAAGTGGAAGAACAGATTCCTTTCTCTTCCAAGGTGCTGAAACGTCTGAAGCGAGACATCCCCCAAGCCAACATTGCCACCCGCAACTTTGTGATGACTGCCGACCAATTGCGTCAACGCACTGGCATTCGCGATGGTGGCGGAGTCTATCTCTTTGGTGTCAAGATGAGAGGCGAAGGCGATGTGCTGCTGAAATGCCGGAAAAGGAATGGAGCATGAAAAAGGGCTGCATCAACGCGATGTGATGCAGTCCTTCTTGATTTGACTTGGAATTTATCTCACAGAGACTTCTTTACCCTATGATGCTATTACAATGTCACGGCGTCGGGGATGGTGTACAGTTTTCCTGTTACAGCGTCATAGTACTTCAGCGTGATTGACTCGCCAGCGTTGCGCCCGTAGATGAGCAGCGGCGTACTGCCGTTGCCTGACAGTGTCGCCGTGCCACGGCACTCGTCGCCGGCGAAGGCGCCCACCTTGTTGCCACTGGTGGGTGTGATGCCCACCTTGAAGAGCAGGCTCTCCACCATCGCTATCTTCATCACGGGATACTTGGCTGAGCCGCAGGTGAATTCGGGGATAAAGACCTCGTCGATGCCAATCGGCTCGTCCGAGTTCAGGCTGATGTTGTCAACCAATGTAAAGATGTGCTTCAGCGTCTGGTTGTAGTATTTCAGCGACATTTTTACCGTTTCCGTTCCCGTCTCGTTGCCGTAGGCTTTCAGCAAAAACTTGCTTGTCTGATTCCCCTCCACGGTGACAGCAGGCTTTGCCAGTCCGCGCAATTCGCCGTTCACGAAGAGTGCCATCAAGTCGCCTTCGGAGACGAAAGGCTGTAGTGCCTCCTCTATCTGCACCTTGAGTATCGTCCAGTTCGCGTAGTAGGACGCATCGGGTGCCGTCCAGTCGGGGCGTTCCTGGTTGTTGCTCCAGTCAATACTCCACACGGGAACCTCATTCAGTGAGGTCTCCGTGTAGGTAGCATTCGTGCTATCGTCGTCGTCTCTGCTGTCGCAAGCCCCCAGTACGAGGCTTGCCAGCAGAACGAACATTAACTTTGTCTTATTCATAATTCTTCGATATTACGTTGTTATGAGTTATTTCACCAGAATCTTGCGACCGTTGAAGATGTAGATGCCCTTTTGTGTCGGCTTCTTCTGTAGTTGCAGACCACCGAGGGTGTACCACTTGCCATCTTCGTGCTCAGACTTGACGAAGTTGATGGCTGTCGGCTCGTCAGGACTGCCGATGACATCGTTTGCCTTGAAGGTCATAATCTCAGCGGTAGAGGCAACAATCTCGCCTTCACGCTCGATAGCGAACCAGATAGGTTGCTGCTTGTCGCCCGCAATGCTCAGGTAGGCAGGTTCGGAGTCCGTCGTAAGCATCTGCTCGCCCATCGCCTCACCGTTGACGTAAGCTATCAGGCGGTCGCCATCTTCAACATCGAAACCTTCTACTACGGCACTGACGTTCATCGTGCTGCGCGACTTGGCGGCTGCGCGGTTGGTGCTTGTCGTCCAATCCTCACGGAAGTTGCTATTCATATCGTAGTACGGATAGGCGAAAGAGGCTTCTGTGGCATTCTTACGAAGCATCATGTAACCCTCGCCGGGCTTCATGTACTGCAGACTGCCGCGCCAGCGTCCAGTGTTGCTAGTCTTGGTGAAGTAGGCAAACTCCGTGTGACTCTTAATCACGTCTCCTGGCTCTGCCTGGTCATAGTAGTCGCTCAGTGCCGTCTCTACAGTCAGGTTCGTCATCGGTGTGTAGCCAATGCCGTTCCATCCTTGCTTCAGCGTGATGGTGCGGTCATCCTTTTCTTTGATGACGGTACCCTTGATGGGGATAGCGCATTCCTGCTGTACCCTGATGGCGTATGCCTTTTTGGCCGAGATAGGCATCTCCTGCGGTTTGTCGCTTGCCGTCCATTGGCTGCCGTCATAGTCCAGCGTCAGGCCACCGCCCAGTTCGGTCAGCATGTCGCCCTTCTGCCAAGGCATGCTTGTCAGTAGCGTCTCCATGTCGGCATCATTGCTGTTCACATTGAACGATACCCAGTTCCAGCCCCTCTTCAGGTTGAAGTACTGTACGAAGGCCTCGCCGCCGTTGAAGCGCACGGGCTTGTCAACCCCCAGCATGGCATCCTTCGCAAACGTGATGGCCGGTGTGGTGGTCAGCACGATTTCGCGTCCAGTGCTATACTGCCACAGACGGAAGTTCAGTTCGCGTCCGCTGGCCTGGTTGTCATAGATGGTCAGGTAGAGGACTGTCTTGCCGCTCTGCGTGTCGTGGCTGATGTTAGCGTAGCCGTGGCACTGGTTCTTGTTGTCGAACACGCCCACGATGTCGCGAGTGTCGGTGTCCAATTCGTTGTAGAGATACACCTGTCCGCTGATGCTCATCGAGTTCTGCAGCAAGTCGTTGTCGATGTCCTGTGCCCACTCAGGCTGGTCGCCTTCGATGGTCAGGTTGAGGTAGAGCGGCTCGGTGATGCCCTCCTCGTCGGTCAGGTACAGAATCTCGTTGTACGTGCCGATGTTCAGGTCCTTGCTCACCGTTGCATTGACATAGTCCAGCGTCTGTGGTGCCACCACGTCGCTATACTTGTCGAGCGTGAGCCAACGTGGGCAGTTCTCGATGGTGTAGGTGTGGCTCTGTGCACCATAGTTGAAGAATGGCAGTTCACAACTCCCTTCGCTGCCATACTTGATGGTGTTGTCCAGGCGGTTCGCCAGCCACTGCAGGCTGCTGTTCGCCACGTAGTAGCAGGCCGTCTTCGGCGAAGCCATCGTGTTGCCGTTCAGATCCTCAATGTCGCGCAGCGTCACGTAGATGTTGCGGTGGTTCAATTTGGCCTTAGGCTCGTCGAGTTCCACCAGCACTTGGTTGCCACGCCCTATGAACGAGAACTTCAGGTTCGTCACTTCCTCGTAGGGCACCACGGGAGCAGCCTCTGTCTTGTCCATGTGTGTCAGGATGACCTCCTCGTCGTCCACGAACAGGTAGTCGCGCACCAGTGTGTCGGTGGGCAGTTTCGTCTCCGGGTTGAGTCGGTAGCGGGGCTTGCCCTGGTCGTCCAGATAGAGTTTCTTGCTGAAGGCGTAGGGCACCAACTCGATGCTGTTGTCCTTCTGGCGCTCTTGGCGGTCGAAACTCAGGTAGGTCAGCAGTCCGGCCTCGTCACCGTTGGGACTCTTCGAGGCGTAGGTGCTGATGAGCTGCTGCGGCAGTGCCTGAGCGAAGAACATCAGTTCGTCCACGTTACCCTTCAGCGGGGTCAGTCCGTCCTGTTTCAGCAGGGTGTCCTTCTCGTTGACGATGTCGTAGCGGCTTGCACCGATGAGCGGATATCCGCCGCTGATGCCACCCAGAGAGTCGGCCTCGAAGGTCGCCACCTGTTCCTTGTCCATGTAGATGTTGGCCACGTTGCGGCCACGGTTCACCGTCATGGCGAAGTTGTGCCACTTGCCGTCGCTCCAGTTGCCTGGTACCTCGGCTGCAAAGCCGTTCGAGCGGTACATCAGCTTGTCGTCCTCGAATCCGATATGGAACTGGTTCTCAGCACCGTTGTCCTCTTTCTGACCGCGACCGTTGGAGAGCAGCGTGCCGCGACCCTCAGCGTCGGTCTTGAACCAGAACATCAGCGTGTAGTCCTGCTCGCTGGTGCGGTTCATGGCGTTCTTGTCGAGCAGCACGCCCTTGTCGGCCTTCTCCACATGCAGCGACACGCCCTGTGGGGTGACCCATGCGGCATCTATCAACTTGGCGTTGGCACCCTGCGTGTAGTCGATGACATAGTCGCCCGAACCCTCGTTCATCGGGTAGTAGTCCACAAGGTCCTTCTCGTAGCCCGTCAGGTGGTGTCCGCCGTAGGTCGAGCCGATGAGTGTGCCGTCCATGGCGTTGTACCACAGGCGGGCCTCCATCATGCGGCCCTCATAGAACGTGCTCTCCGTGCGGTTCTGCTCGTTGGTGCGGCCGAAGATAAGCGCACCTGTGCCCGTGTAGAGCGACGAGAGTTTCAGGCTGCCCACTGACAGACCGCCGTGGTAGAGTGTCACCAGGCTGTCCGTCTGGTTCAGCACCAGAGCCACTTGCTGGAAGATGTTCTTTGGCATCTCCGTGCTGGCCGTCAGCGTCTGGTCGTTCACCACGGCCTTCAGCCGGAAGTCCTTGGTCAGCCACAGTTGCAGTTTCTGGCCGTTCGAGCCGTGCGAAAAGAGCGGCATGTCGCGACCAGTCTCGGCGGGTTTCACCATCAAGTCGATGGTCAGATCCTTGCCGCTGAAGTTGCGCTTAGCCTCGCTTTCCACGCTGGCCGTCGTGCCGTTGAACTGCACGCTCACCATCTCAGAGAGCGAGCTGTTGTTCACCTCGCCCTTCACCTCGAAGTTGGTGATGGCCGAGAGGTAGTTGTATTCGATGTCCTCAGAGAAGTTGAATACGATGTCATCGCTAGCTGTCAGCAGACCGCTCTTCGGTTCAGGCGTGCCGAACAGTTGCGGACGGCGCGTGTCCTTGATGCCGCTGATGACCTTCGACGAGGTGGTCAGGAAGTCATTGCCGTTGCGGCAGAAGAGCACGGCTCTCAGGTCGTAGGCACGCTCCATGGTCCAGCCTTCGCCGTAGAACTCAGTAGTGATGTTGGCGTTGGGCTTTATCAACTCACGCACACCGTTGGCCTGTGCCATGAGTGAGTCTTTTGCATAGAACGAGCAGAGGTTTGTCCACGCGTCGTCGCCTCGCTGCGACTCCTTGTACTGGAATTCGATGTGGTCGAAGTTGTGCTGATGGCGGTCGAAGCCGTCGATGGTCACCGGCAAGTACCAGCCGCGCTTCGAGTCCTGCTGGGCGTTGGTGTTCAGCACCCACTTGTCGCCCGGCACGGTGATGTTCACACCGCCTGCCTTGTGCAGGAAGTGGACGTCGAACGTCGTCAGGGCGTAGGCATGCGCAGCGTCGGTGGGCGACATTACACCGAGGGTCAACTTCTCATAGTCGAAGCCCTGTCCGGCGCGCACCTCCATCTGCAGAGCAGTCTCTTTGCCGGGAAGGCATGTCACGGTCATTCCGCCTGTGGTCAGCGGCTGTCCGTTGATGCTGATTTTGGCACCCAGCGGGTTCATCATGTCTATGGCAAACACCTGCAGGGCGGTCAATCCGTCGGTGGCTTCGGGTTTTTCGCTCTCATTCGAAACAAACACCGTGAACTTTGCTGCATCGTCGACAGATACACCGCTCACGCTCTGCTTGTCGAGGCGAATCTTCGGGTTGACAATCTTCAGCGTGCGTGCGTCGAGCACCTTGCCTGGGTCGTAAACCTTCGTTACGCGCTCGTCCTCCCACGGGTTTTGGGTGGAGCCGCCACGGGTGCGGAACACGAAACTGCGCGGTCTCATGATGTCCTGTTTTTTGAGCGTCTTGCCCATGTAGTACTCCATGTTGTCGTTCAGGGCGTTGAAGTTGTAGTTTGTGAAGATGTCCTTGGCGTTCACGAACTCCTCTTTCTCGTTTACCGTCGTATTCACGCGATAGACGTCAACGTTCAGGTGGCTTGCAGGGTCGGTGGCAATGGTGAAACTCTCCGTGCGGTTGTATACCCGCGTTTCAGCATCGGTACCCACCGTGGAACATACAATCACAGGCAGGATTTTCCATTGAAGTAGATGGCCAGAGAAAGAGACACTCTGGTTCGTCCCGTTTTCTTGGGTTACGGCTACCGTCGGGTCTGTCCATGTCTTCATCTCCTGCATGGAAAGTGCGATGCTGGTAGCAATCGTAACGCCCAGCGTAATCCCCGAAGTGAGTTGGTTCAACGACTTGGAGCCGGAGTTGAAGTAGTCCACCTCCGTAGCGATGGGGAAGTAGTTCATCCAGGTGGTAGAGTAGTTGTTGTCGAAGGTCTCGCTGTAATTCACGCCCTGTGTGCCAGCCACGTCGTAGTTGGCTACCAGGTCGTGGGCGGTGAGTTTCTCACCCTCGTTCTGGGCAATCATCTCCAGCCAGGCCTTGATAATCTGGTACTTCTCTGTCACCTCGTCGCTGAAGTCGCTCTCCTTCTTGCCCGTTGGCAGCACCACGAGGTAGTTGATGCCCTTCTGGGGCATGTCGATGTCTGTGTTGTAGGCATGTCCGTCTATCGGTCTGTTCACCACGGCGAACGCCGAGTCGGTGGGCTGGCGCAGCGACAGGTAAACAGGCCGGCCGGTGTTGTCAGCTATCTCCTGGGCCTTGGCCTTGGTGCCAAAGTACATCATGTCGGCTATCTCCTTCGCCTTGTCGGGGATGATCTGCGTGAGGATCTGCTTCTGCGAGTAGAAGAACTGCGATTGCACCTCTGGGCCGTAGCCTAAGGACACGTCGCGGATGAGGTGGATGGTGTCGCCATCGGCGTTCAGGCCAGAGGCTATCACCACCACCGTGCCATAGTTGATGCGCTTGCTGATGTCCGACTCCATTTTCTCTTTGGTCAGCGCGACGATGTTGTCCTTGCCTATACGGGCAATCATCTCCTGAAGCATATCGTTGGTCACGGCGCGGATGGTGGACATGGGTGTCACCACCACGTTCTGCACCGTGCCGATATAGACGTCGGCGTCGGCACCCACCATCGACGGGTCGCCGCTGGTGCTGACGTTGTGACCAAGGACCATGGTGTGCGAGAAGGCTTTGCTTCCCTGTGCGTTGTACATCAACTGGTCCACGGTGCCTTCCTCAAACTTTCCGGTGCTGAGGGGGCCGACGACAGTACCCGTAATAGCCCCCGCGGCATTCGTGCCAATCATCTGGCCCGACAGGATCTGCAGATCTTCACCCGACTTATAGGTCATGTTAATACCGGCCATTAGCGTCAAGTTCATCATGTATGTGTTGTTGAGCGTGGCACCCTTGGCCAGCGTGTTCGAACTGTAGGCACCCGGTGGGTCGCGCAGGATGTCGAACAGCAGGGGCTGTCCTTCCGTCAGGATGCTCTTCGCCGATCCTATGGGGTACATATTGAGCACGTAGCCCTGCAGCGGCTCGGCCTCAATGAAGGTGCCGTCACGCTCCACGGTGAAGGTCACCGTCTTCAGCGCGTTCTTGCCTGTGAGCATCGTGGTAGTCTGGTCGGCCTTCAGGGTGAACAGGGCACGGCCCAGACTGTCTATCTTGACAGGTTCCTCCGTGAGCGACTCTATTGCAAATGCCTTCATACCGTTCTGCATACGGGCTTTGCCGCCTCCAAGGGGCACCAGATCGGGCGCACCGCTGGCTGGGTCGTTGTTGTATTGGTAGCGCTCGGCAACCTGCAGCAGGATGTTGTATTTACGCTCCACGCTGAACACAGGGTGACCGAAGGTATAGATAGCCTGTATGGAGTCGCTGCGGGTGGCAGGCCAGTTGGGCTTCTTCACACCATAAACCAGTGGCACCTCGGTGGTCTTGCCCGTCAGTTCGGTGGCCATGTAATTCTTGTCGCCGAAGTAGTCGAACGTGTCATAGCCTAACTGCCGGTAGGTCACCTCCACGGGACTGTGGTAGATGCGATTATAGACGGCTTGATACGTGGCTGTGGGGTTCTCCAAGCAGTTCTCTTCAGCATCGTAATACGTCCCGTCGTAGGTAACGTGTAGCGTGTCCAGTGCGTTGGTCAGGTCGATGACTTCGCTCACCTGTCCCTCCTGGAACAGGGTGGGGTAACCCTTACAATATACCTGCTGCACCTTCCAGCGCACTGGCGGTAGCGTCAGCGTGTACTCGCCAGTCGTCAGGTCGGGCGTCACCACCATGCGTTTGCGCTGAGTCAGCACCGAGGTGTAGTGCTTGTCTCCATTACGCGGATGGCGCACCACCTCCTCGCGCTGCGTGCGGCTGGGGTTCAGGTTGTCATAGACGAGCCATGACGTGTTGTCGCCTTCCAGGGTGAGCACCATCTGTATGGAGTCGCCCAGGTTGTTCTTCGACAGGTTGTTCATCAGGGGCTTCTGGCCCTGGTCGTCACCGCCGACCACGCGGCCCGTCAGCGTTACCTTCGTGGCATCGTAGAAGTAGATGCCTGCCACGTCGGCAGTGATGTTCTGCTTGTCGCTGTTCTTATACCAGCCGTCGTTGGTGAAGACGTGCTTGTCCATCACGGCCTGGATGGTGTGGTCGCCCTCCAGTAGGCGGAACGAGAACGAACCGTCGTAGTCGGTCTCCACGAATTCGCCCTTGGCGTTGTGTATCTTATTGCCGTCCACCAGGAAGTTGACACCTTTCACGGGGATGCTTGTACCGTCGTACATTACATAGCCCGAGAAGCGGCGGCCGTTCTCGATGGTGAACTCGCGCAGCGTCTTGTTGTTGCTCGTGGCGTCGAAGGTCACCGGCACGGGCTGGATGTTGACGCCACTCCCGGCCACGGGGCCTACAGAGTAGTTCGCCGCCGTCTGGCCTTGGTACGACAGTTCGTCTTGCTCAAAGTAGCCGCTCTCGTCGGTCTTCACGCGGGTCACCTCGTTGCCGCCATAGCTGATAGCCACCCAGATGCCGGGGGCACCGGTGCCGTCGTTGAAGCGCACGTAGCCCTCCACGCGGCCGGTGTGCTTACACTCGCCCACCACCACTTTGGTCTCGGTAGAGTCGCGACCCTCGCAGTCGTTCACGGCCTGCACCTTATATTCATACGTAAGCAGCGGCGACACGCTCGTGTCCTCGTAACTCAGGTCGGTCAGGCCCCAGGCCACTTCCTTCCACTGGTCTTCGCCATGCCCCTTCATGCGGCGCAGCACGCGGAAGTAGTCGATGGGGTTGCCGTCGGTGCTCCACGACAGCAGCACGCTGCTCTGGCGCGTCTGCGTCAGCAGTTCAGGCTCTATCTTACCCGTGTTCTTGTAGTAGAACAGGCCTTTCAGGTTCGGGTCGTTGATGGTGGCGTAGGTGGGATCTATCGACTTGATATAAGGAAAAATAACACCGTTTTCCACCGTCCAGCCATTGCCGAGATCGCTCAAGAAACTTTCCTCGTTGGCTACTGTTGCAATCGTGAGTGTAGGCATAATGGGAATCGCCTTGCCGCCGGATACCGTCCAGTTGTCGCCCAAAGCTGTAACCATCTCGCTTGCAGACATGGTTGACCAAGGATTAGTGGGTATCGTGGTCTTAAACATCTTCGGAACGACATTTCCGCCAACCACCTCCCAATTGCTGTTGCCCAGATAGTTTGCCATCGTTCCTACAGACTCGCCGGTAACCTTGGAGGCTCCACTTATACCAGTATAACTCCAGTTGTTTTTGGAATCAGAATTCTCGCCATTACCCCAATAAGTCCATGGTTTCGAGTTCAGGTGTTGGAGAAGAATGTTGTACCAAGTTGCTTTCTCCAGACAGTTTTGTACTATTGCATTGAAAACGGTACCTTCTGCGCCATCTCTGAAACCATGGAATGCACCAGCCCAGTTCTGATTACCATCAACCTGTGCTCTTTGACACCAAATGGAGCCGTCGAACAGGCTGTTTTGAATATTTGCATTGGTGCCGCGACCGATGAAGCCACCTGCCATCCAACCGGAACTCTCTATACTGGCCGATACACGGCAATTAAAGATGTCAGTCCACTTGCCGTTCACTTCACCCGCTTCACCAACGAGACCTGCCACATGGTCACCGCCCTTGATCTTGCCGGTGACGTGCAAGTTCTTGATAGTACAGCCATGAGCATATTTGAACAGACCAAAAGGTGAAATATCGGCACCTGCCTCATTGATATTCATATTCAGCGTATGGCCATTGCCGTCGAAAATGCCATGGAAGTTACCCTCGCCATTCCAGGCCACACAATGGGTAACCGTAAAGTCGTCGGCCATGATGGCGTTGGTGTAGTCGTTGGTCTTCAAGGCTTCCTTGAAGTTCATCCAGTCCGTAGTGCTGCGCAGCACCATGAAGGTTTTACCGTCGATGATAGCGATTTCCGTACCAAAGTCTTTGGTTGCATGACTGTTGGTAACCGTCACTGAGCCTTTAGCATCCTTGCGGACCCAGGTTTCGCATTGGTCATGCTTGGTGCTGATGTGGTCAGGGTTGAAAAGACAATTCTCGATAGTGGCAGAACTGTTCTCATCCACCCAACTTACGAAACCGCCGTGGCCATAACTGTTGGCACCCTCGAAACTGCCGTCGAACTTACTGTTGCGTATCGTGACGGTACTTGAACTGACGCGTCCCACGAAACCGGCACAGGTCATATCTTCGCTTCCGCTGTTGCTGATGGTCATCGACGAATGGCAGTTCTCTATGGTAAGATTGCCACCATTAACGACTTGAGCCACGAGACCGGTAGCATACGCCCCGTTGCTCGAGATGGTTCCCGCTGTGTGCAGGTTCTTGATAGTAGCATCGCCTACGTGACGGAAGGGAGCCATGTACTTCTCCGTGACCCCCGACTTATTGAAGGTTATGGTATGGCCATTGCCGTTGAAGGTGCCACGGTATCTAGTGCCTTCAGTTACACCCACGGGCTCGCTGATGGAGATGTCAGCATCGAGGATAGCATCCACTCCGTGCTGGTTTGCGGCTTCATTCACCATGACGGCGAACTGATGCCAGTCTGCAGCGTTGCGGATAACGATGTATGCCGAATACTCACGGGTGGCAAAACTGTTGATGTTCGAGTACTGGACATCTTGAGTGTCCAAGCCAACCCACGTCTGGCAGCCTTCGAGGGGGGTAGCAATACGGTCGGGGGCGAAAACGCAGTTGTCGATGGCCAGATTGCTGCCACGGGCCACCCATGCTACAAAGCCACGGTCGTGGGTGGCATGGTCGCCTTCGAAACTGCCGTCGAACTTACAGTTGCGGATGACGACATTGGAACCGCTCTGGCATGCTATGAAGCCGGCGAGAAGTCCCTCGCCATTAACAGAACTATTGAGCGTGACCGACGAGCGGCAGTTCTCAATGTTGACCGTGGCCCCTTCCATGGTACAGCCGATGAGACCTGCTGCATATTTTGCGCTGGTATTGATGGTTCCTGCCGTGCGCAGGTTCTTGATAGTAGCATTGCCTACATGGCGGAAAGGCGCCTGTTGTTCGGTATTGTGCACGATGCTGACGGTCAGCGTGTGTCCGTTACCATCGAACACACCGCAGAACGGGCTGTTAGTATCGCCCGCACTGTTGCCGGTGCTGATGTCGGCATAGAGGCGGGCGTTCACAGGCTGCCCCTTGGCGTCTGTCACCTTCTGACGGAAAGTGTTCCAATCATTGGCGTTGCGGATGGGGAAGAAGTATTCTGTCACATCCTCCAACTGGTTGATGGGTGACGTGCCGCGCTCCACATACATGTCTATATTATAGTACACGCACGAGCGCGGGAGGTTCACCACCTTGTAGCGTTGTGCTCGCTCCGTCTCGTCGTCGATGGTATAGACGAGGCTGTCCACGATGGCACCCCTGCGGTTCTTCGAGATGACGCGCAGCACCATCTTGGCACGGTCGTCCCACACGGCGCCTTTCTCGTCGGCATACAGCCAGGACACGCGCACGGTGTATGCCTTCTCGTCCTCCCACTGGGCCGTGTAGTTGGCAATGCGCAGCAGGTGCAGGTCGTCCACCACGCAACGGGTGGTGGCGGCACAGTTGTTGGTGGCACCCCATCCCCAGTCCTGGGTGATGGCGCGGCGTACGCGGTAAGTCAGATTGTTCAGCGTGCCGCCGTTCGCCAGTAAGCCCGCCTGCATGGACTCCACTAAGGTGCTGTCGATGAAGGTGTAAGTAGTCTTCTTTGCTTTAGAAGAGTAGAAATCCTGATAGATGGTCTCGAAGTCCTCTTCCTTGCCGGTGAGTGAGCGCTGCACCTCGAAGAAGTCGGTGGGGGCCAGGTCTTCATCGTCTAAATAAGGCACGTTCCATGACAGTTCCACCTTCGCCTTTAGGCCGCCCAATGGACGGGCTGTCAGTCCGATGGGCGCATGGATCATGGCAATGTTCTGTGTCGATGAGCCTTGGTCTTCAATGAGGTAACTCCCCTTGTCCCCTTGCTGCTTGTAACTGCAGACCACACGGAAGTTGCGGTGAGGCACGTTTGCATCAAGTTCGATGATGCCTCTGGACATGTTGTTGATAGGCACCTTTTTGCGCTCCCCATCGGCATCGGTGTACTCGTAGCGGGCACTGACGATGCTGTCGGAAGCCATAAACCAAGGCAACTCCAGTTTGCCTGGGTTTTGGGGGTTCATCATCGGGCTCGACACGAATGGTGTCAGTTTGGCACTGGCCGCCGGCATGTTGATGGTCACCGTCTTCAGACCCGTCACCTTCGTCTTCGTCCAGGACCCGTTGCCCCAGCGTTCCACCTCCCAGGTGAAGGTCAGTTTCTTGCCCAGCAGGTTGTAGGGCACCACCCACTCCGCGTCATAGGTGAAGGAGTAGCCGTCGCTGTTGCGCTTGATGTAAATCCAACTGGCTTTGTCCTTCGTCAGCCGGTAGGTGTCGCGCGTGTTGCCCTTCGTGATGTCGAAGAAGCCGTCGGCAGTCGTGCTGAACTTGGTGTTCACCTCCGTGGCGTCGCTGTCGATGTTCTTCGACGACTCCCAGTAGATGACCTCGAACTTCGACTCGCCCTCGGGCTGACAATACAGTCTGCCCTCGTTAATCCACTGGTCCACGTTCTTCTGGTCGTAAACCGGAGCCGTGAAGTACACGATGTTCGTACCGCCCAGCGACACCGAGTAGTGATCGGGGTCGTGTACATATTCCTCAGCCGCTGCCCTCTGTGGTAGCAGCCATGCAAAGAGCGCCAGCAACATGAGCCACGGCCTCCCTCGCAGAATGTTTGTTGTTTTGTTCATTATAGATTAATAGTTTAGATATAAGTTAGTGATGGATTTTGTTAATGTTTGCAAACTTACTCCAAATTTTCCAAATATGCAACATCTCAAAGTTCATTCCGAAAGATTTTGTGAATTTTATAACTGTTTTTGTGAATTTTGAGAGTAGAAATTGTAAATTTTGAGAATCCTCCCCCATTTTTAACAGCCGAATTGCAATGAATTCCCGAAAGATAGAGTACCTTGTGTGCACACAAAGGACAAAGAATCCATTCATAGTGAAGACATGCTCTCCGAACACCTCTCCGCCCAACTGGTGCTATTTCTCATCCTCTATGGCATAACGGGAGCGGCAGCATTCATCGCCACCCGCAACTTCATCCTCACTGCCGACCAACTGAGGAAGAAGACAGGTGTCAAAGATGGGGGCGAGGTGTATTTGTTTGGGGCAAAAATGAAAGGCCAAGGCGATGTGCTGCTGAAGTGCCGGAAATGGAACTGAACACAAGGAAAGGGCTGCATCCATCTCACAGTGGATGCAGCCCTTTTAAGAAACAACACAAAATTGTCTTATACAATGATGTCTCTTCTTCTCGCCGCAAGCGGCTTTTTTTTTCTTGAAACTAATTAGAATAATTGGAATAATTCAGTTCACTAATTTCTATAATTATAATTTGTGGATAAAATTATTCTAATTATGTTCATTTGTTTCTTATAATCCATCGCCGAGGGCGATTCNNATCGAATGGCTACACTCAGCATTCGTTTTTATTCGTTGCACCCTTGGGTGCATTGTGCATTGTATAAATTCGTCATATTCGAAATATTCGTTGTTGAAAAAAGCATCCGAAACTTCAATTATTCTAATTATGCTAATTTGTTTCTTGAAATCCATCGCCAAGGGCGATTCTCTTTCTTTTGTGTTGCCGCAAGCGGCTTGTTTTTTCCTTGGACAATAATTGCCAATAATTGACGATAATTTTTCATTAAATCTTCTCGATTTTAGCATTTTTTGTACTGATTTCGCCTAATACTCAATAAAGTTGAGTAAATTTGTAGCCAAAATTTGAAATCCCCAAGCAAACGAGTATGGCAAATACGAACTTAGCAAATGCGAAGACGGCAAAGAACGACGAGTTCTATACGCAATATCCCGATATTCAGAAGGAAATAAACGCCTATCTGGACTATGACCCGAATGTATTTCGTGGCAAGACGGTGCTCCTGCCTTGCGATGACCCAGAGTGGAGCAATTTCACAAAGTTCTTTGCTCAGAACTTTGTACTGCTGGGCTTGAAGAAGTTAATCTCTACCAGCTATGCACCCGAAAGCAAGAAATACAAGTTGCCGTATCAGCCGACGCTCTTTGAAACACAACAGCCTTACTTCGACAACGACAAGAGCAAAACGCATGGTAAGTTATTCGTACTTGAACGTGATGTGACAGGCGATAATCGTATCAACATCGAAGATTTGCAATGGCAGTATCTGGAGGGCGATGGTGATTTTCGCAGCAAGGAGATACGCAAACTGCGTGACGAGGCAGACATCATTGTAACCAATCCACCTTTCTCTCTTTTTAGGGAGTTTGTTGTTTGGCTCGTTGAATCTGAAAAGAAATTTGCAATCATTGGCAACGTTAATGCAATTTCTTATAAAGAAGTTTTTCCCTTGATTAAAGATAACAAGATGTGGATGGGTGTTAGTATCCATAGCGGTGACCGTGAATTTGGAGTACCAGACACATATCCACTTGAAGCATCAGGTTGGCGAATAGATGAGAACGGTAATAAATATATACGTGTAAAGGGCGTGCGCTGGTTTACAAACATCGACCATGGGCGACGCCATGAACCTTTGCGTTTAATGACGATGGCTGAAAATTTTAAGCATAGTAAGCACAAAGAGATTAGAGGTCAGAAAGACTACGTTCATTATGAGAATTATAACGCGATAGACATTCCATTCACTGATGCAATCCCCTCTGATTACGAAGGAACAATGGGAGTACCCATTACTTTCCTTGACAAGTATTGCCCAGAGCAATTTGAAATTATAGGTCATCCACATGGAGATTATGGACTTGAGTTAGGCTTAAAACCATATCCCCGTGAATTGAAAGAGCTAAACAAAGGACTTCGTGACGGCGACCTCTATTATATGAAGGATGGTAAGCCAGAACTTCCATATCGTAGAATATTAATCCGCAAAAAGCAATCAGTATGAAGACAGAATTGAAAATCTACACCGTTGAGCAGATTTGCGACGGCTTTGAGTATAACGAACTGGAAGGAAAAGGTCTCTATGGCTTGGCTGGTAAATTGACAATTCAGCCAGAGTATCAGCGTAACTACATCTATGCTGACGGCAAACGTGATGTGGCTGTGATTGAGTCTGTACTGAAAGGCTATCCGCTCGGACTGATTTATTTCAACAGAAAAGATGATGGACGATTAGAAGTCTTGGACGGGCAGCAGCGAATCACATCATTAGGTCGTTTTCTTCGGAACAAGTTTGCCGTGAAGGTCAACGGACTGGAACAGATATTTGACGGACTGAATGAGGGAATGCAAAACAAGATTCTCAATACAGAATTATTGGTATATATTTGTGAAGGTGAGGGCGAGAAAGCAGAGGAAGAAATCAAAGAGTGGTTTGAGACAATCAACATTGTAGGCATACCTCTAAATGAGCAAGAGAAACTGAATGCTATTTTTAGCGGAGAGTTTGTAACTCTATGTAAAGCCGAGTTTAGCAATTCTCAAAGTTCTCACATTCAGCGTTGGGAAAGTTATGTGAAAGGTCCTGCCAATCGTCAGCAGTTTTTGGCTACGGCATTGGAATGGGTAAGCAAGGGCAACGTGGCAGGCTATATGAGTGCCCACCGTCGCGATACAAATATCAACGAAATCAAGACATATTTCAATACCGTTATAGATTGGGTTGATAGTAAATTCGATGATGTCTATCCTGAAATGCAAGGATTGAACTGGGGTGAACTTTACGAGCGATTCCATACAAAGCCCTACGACCATACGGAGTTATCGGCAAAAGTGCGTGAGTTGATGAATGATGACTTTGTTGGTAATCACCGAGGGGTATTCGAGTATGTGCTTGGCGACTGTCAAGATACAAAGCTCTTGAATGTCCGTTTGTTCGACAAGCCAACCATGCGCAAAGTGTATCAGCAACAGACCGATAAGGCAAAGGCTGAAGGCGTGAGCAATTGCCCTTACTGCGCCATTGGTCACGATGCCAACCGCCAGCGCATCTGGAAACTGGAAGAAATGGATGCCGACCATGTGACCGCATGGAGCAAGGGTGGCAGCACGGATATAGAAAACTGCCAGATGTTGTGCAAGACACATAACAGGGCTAAAGGAAATAGATAGGGAGGATTTAGTATGAGCAACTTGAAAGAACTTATAGAAAAGGGAACGGAAATTAGGAATGCTATTTCTAAGAATCGAAGTAAGGCTTTAAGTGAATCGCTAAAAGAAAAGGCATCCATTTGGAAAAATAAATGTGCATTTTATGTAGATTCATTGAAACTAAATAAGTACACTCTTTCAGGATTCAACATAGCAGTAGTAAATTTTGGGCATAATGGTCGATTTGATATTAATTATATTGATGACATGTTGGCTGTCTTGAAAGCATTGCCACAAGAAGAGGATTTGCCAAGTTCTAATAATGGAACAGCCAAGCCCAAAAGTAATGAGGTTTTCATTGTTCATGGTCATAATAAAAATTTGCGTACAGAAGTTAAGGCTGTTCTATATGAAATGGGATTGAAACCCATCATTTTGAGTGAACAAGCAAATAGAGGTAAGACCATCATTGAGAAATTTGAAGCGAAGAGTTCAAAAGTTAATTACGCAATAATACTAATGACTGCTGATGATACAGGAAAAGCAAATTTAGAAGTGAATTACAAACCTCGTGCGAGACAAAATGTCATTCTTGAAATGGGTTATTTTATGGCTCGTATTAAACGATCAAACATGTTTTTACTGCTTGAAGATGATAATATAGAAATTCCAAGTGACATAAGTGGCGTTGTACATTGCTCTGTTAATGAAGACTGGAAACATAAATTGGCTCATGAATTAAAAGAATGTGGTTATAAAGTGACATCTGATGATATTAGCGTAGAATAAATATTAATTATGGAATACGGAATAGTTTATCTTTTGACCAATCCTGTGATGCCTGGTCTCGTGAAGATAGGCATGATGACATAGAAAATACAGATAAGAGGATTCAACATCGACGACACCCCACAAATAAACATGAAACAGAGAAGATCAAACAAAGATTGGCAAAAGTATAGCGAACGCTATGCTCTCTATATCTTGACCGATGAATTAAAGATTCCTCGTGAAAGGATTGTTGAATCTGAAAGTCCTGACTTCCTGTTTGATTTTGAGGGTAAACAGATAGGAGCTGAGATTGTAGAATATCATAAAAATCCAAAAGAAACAGAAGCACGCAAAGCCTATCAAAAAGTGATTGATAATTACAAAGGCGAAAAAGGAAAACTTACGAGTGTCACAGTCTTCGACGAGAATATTTCTGTTTTTAATAGGAAAGAAGGGGAAAAACAGTTGCAAGATGAAATAGATGGTCTTTTAGCAAATCCAGATTATGATGCCCAATACCTTCAGTCTGCAGATAAGTGGGATTTTGATACAGAAAGTGAATTGCCTGTGAGTGTGTGCAGTGTTGGAATTTGCCAACGTGTTAAAACTGAAATTCTTGAACAGACAATCAGGAACAAAGAGAATAAACTGGCATCGTATAAGAACTTACATGACGAATTAAATGAATTCTGGTTAATTGTTTATGTTGATATGTATGAGTATGACTATTTTGAAAATATGGAGAAGCCAACAATCGTGACGCTATATGATAGGATTTATCTTACTCATACGGTAGACAGAGTGCTAAGAATCAAGTAACCATTGCACAGAAAAGGTGGTTTCATTATTATAATATAAGGTCATAAAGAATTCTGCAATGAATAACGACAAGAACGAAAAGGGATTAATAAACCAGCAGGACGTTGAAAATCTCTATGCTGGTATCAGAAACATCTTGGCCAATGCCAGACAGCGGGCATATAGTGCTGTGAACTTTGCTATGGTTGAGAGTTATTGGCTGATTGGTCAGCAAATTGTTGAACATGAACAGCACGGGGAAGCCAGAGCAGATTACGGAAAGGGCTTACTAAAAGAACTGGCGGCAAAACTTTCTGTTGAATTCGGAAAAGGATTTGACGAAAGTAATCTACGCTATATGCGCCTGTTTTACAGATGTTTTCCAATTCGTGACACACTGCGTCACGAATTGACATGGTCACATTATCGCCGACTTATAAGTGTGGAGAATGAGCAAGCCCGAATATGGTATATGAATGAAGCGGCAGACAGTGTCTGGAGCACACGCCAGATGGACAGGCAAATATCAACACTCTATTATGAACGGTTATTAGCAAGCAAGGATAAGACTCCTGTTGTTGCTGAAGCAAAACAAAAGATGAGTGAACTGAAGCCTGAACAGTTTATTCATGACCCGTTTGTATTGGAATTCCTTAATTTGAAAGAATATCCTGCACTTAGAGAGAGTGACATTGAACAGGCATTGATTGACCACCTGCAACAATTCCTGTTGGAACTTGGACGCGGTTTCTGCTTTGTAG
>DGSP01000058.1 GCA_002393555.1 Prevotellaceae bacterium UBA4359 | reverse complement strand
CTTGTTTTTCTTTGGACGATAATTGCCAATAATTGACGATAATTTGGGGTGTTGCACAATAAAAAGGGGGAAAAGGAGTTATTGATAAGTGATGAATAGACGACTTTTTGTGGTGTTGGCTCTCCTGACGGCGATGGTGCTGGAGGTGAGGGCACAGTGGGATGTGCAGTTCTCGGACTACACACCCCTTAGGTCGTTTTATAACCCTGCTGTGTCGGGCACGGATGGGCTGCTGAATGTCAGTGCGGCCTTTTCGATGCAGAAGGCGGGGTATAAGCATGCTCCTTCCACGCTCTATGTGGGGGCTGACATGCCTGTCTATTTCCTGAGTGCGCGCCATGGTGCGGGCGTGAGTTTTCTGAGCGACAAGGTGGGCATTTTCACCACCACGAAGATTAGTCTGCAATATGCCTACAACCTGAAGGTGGGCAAGCGCGGCAGGTTGGCCGTGGGGGTGCAGGGCGGCATGATGCAGGAGACGGTCAGCAAGGGCGACATCGAACTGGAGGACAACAGCGACCCGGCTTTCCCTTCGTCGGAGCAGAAGGGCAACAAGTTGGACCTCGGGGCCGGTCTTTTCTTCTATCATCCCAAGGTGTGGCTGGGTGCGTCGAGTCAGCACCTCCTGGCACCGACCATCAAGTTGGCTGAAACGAACGAGGTGAGCATCAAGCGGATGTATTATTTGATGGGTGGATGCAATATTAAAATAAAAAATTCGTTAATTACTTTGCAGCCCTCTTTCCTTGTGCAGTCTGACTTTGAGTCGTGGCGCGAGGATGTGCAGTGCAAGGCGTACTTTGAGAGGAATGGCAAGAAGTTCTACGGCGGGGTGGGGTACAGCCCCAATGCCTCGGTCACGTTCCTTGCCGGAGGTGTGTTTCATGGTGTCTGTCTTGGCTACAGTTACCAGATGTACACTTCGGGTGTGGGCCTGGGGAATGGCAGCCATGAGATTGTGCTTAACTACCAGACCGACCTCGACCTGTTCAAGAAGGGACGCAACAAGCATCAGAGTGTGAGGTGGCTGTGAACACCCTGAAAAAATAAGAAAAAACAAAAGAAGGCCCGCGTCATCGCGAAGCACTTGCACGGCAAGAACTGGTAAAAGAACTTCCGAAGTAGAATAAATAAAAAATATAAAGATGAAGAAATTATTGTTTGCTATATGTGCAGTGGCCTCGGCCCTGGCCGTGGCATCGTGCTTCTCCAGCAAGAAGGGGGCGAATGCGTCGGGGGGTGAAGTCACTGGCGTTAGTGGCACATCGATGGCGGAGCCTGCCCCATACGGCATGGTGCTGGTGAGGCGGGGCAGCCTGAAGATGGGAACTGAGAAGACCGACAGTCTCTGGGGAAAGGATGTGCCGACAAGGGACATCAGTGTGGATGCGTTCTGGATGGACGAGAAGGAGGTGACGAACTCCATGTACAGGCAGTTTGTCTATTGGGTGCGCGACTCCATCGTCCGCGAGCGTCTGGCCGACCCAGCCTATGGCGGCGACGAGACCTATAAGATTGAGGAGGACAGGTATGGCGAACCTGTCACGCCCCACCTGAACTGGAACAAGGCTCTGCCGCGCAATCCCGACGAAGACCAGCAGCGCGCCATGGAGAGTGTCTATATGACTCACCCGGTGACGGGCGAGAAGATGCTCGATGTGAGCCAGTTGAACTATCGCTACGAGGTGTTCGACTATGCGATGGCGGCCAAGCGCAAGTATCGCCTGAAGAGCGGCGGCGACCGTGGCTTCGGTGCTTCTCCGCTGGAAGAGCGCAACCTCAACACCGACTTCGAGAACGACCCCAACGAGGTGGTCATGATTTCGAAGGACACGGCATACGTGGATGACGACGGCACCATCCACCGCGAGACCATCACACGCCCGCTCAGCAGCCTGTGGGACTTCGTCAACACATATATAGTAAATGTGTATCCCGACACGACCTGCTGGATTAACGACTTCCAGAATGCCGAGAACGAGGTCTATATGCGTCTCTACTTCACCCATTCCAACTTCAACGAATACCCCGTGGTGGGTGTGAACTGGGAGCAGGCCAACGCTTTCTGCAACTGGCGCACCGACTTCCTGCTCAAGGGCTTGGGCCCGCAGGCGAAGTTTGTGCAGCGCTACCGCCTGCCCACCGAGGCTGAATGGGAGTTTGCCGCTCGTGGCAAGGACGGCAACGAACTGCCTTGGCAACAGGACGGGGTGGCAAGCGACAAGGGCTGCTACTATGCCAACTTCAAGCCCGACCGTGGCAACTACACCAAGGACGGCAACCTCATCACCTCGCGCACGGGCATCTACAGTGCCAACTCCAACGGTCTCTACGACATGGCAGGCAACGTGGCGGAGTGGACGGCCAACGTCTATACCGAGGCTGGTGTGCTCTCCATGAGCGACATGAACCCCACACTCAACTACAATGCCGCCAAGGAAGACCCCTATGCGCTGAAGAAGAAGAGTGTGCGTGGCGGCTCGTGGAAAGACCCCGAAAGTTTCATCAAGTCGGCCTGGCGCTCCTACGAGTATCAGAATGTGGGCCGCTCCTTCATCGGCTTCCGTTGCGTGAGGTCGCAGTTGGGCACGGCATCGAAGGCTAAGAAATAAATAAACTAAAAACTAACAACTAAAAACTAAAAGCGAAAGTATCCGCCATCTGGATAGCGAGTAACTTAAACTTTTAACTTTTAGTTTTTAACTTTTAATTTCCATAAGATTATGGCAACACAACAATATACAGGCATACAGAAGTGGCTCCGCACCAAGCGCGGACAGACGTTCTTGAACTACGCCTACAGTTGGGGCGCATCCGTCGTGATTGCAGGTGCCCTTTTCAAACTCACCCACATTGACGGAGCCGACATCATGCTGTGGCTCGGTATGGGTACAGAGGTCATCGTGTTCTTCTTGGCAGGTTTCGAGCCTCAGGAGAGCATGGACGCACAGGAATTGGCCGAGGAAGTGGCTGAAAATGCGGCCATTGCAGCACAAGCCAACACTTCTCTTTCCGAAGAGACTGTGGCAGCCCTGGCCAATGCGGCTACAGGCATGGCCAAAGCCCCCTACGGAGGTGGCGGCACCATCGTCATCAATGGCGGCGGAGGCATCGAAGGCTCTGGCCCTTCCAGCCCAACTAATCCTGTCGGTCTTTCTGGCCAAGGCGGTTCCATCGATGCCGCCCAGTTGGCAGAGGACATCTCTTCTGCTCCAGTCTTCCGCTCGGCTCAGTTCCAGAGCATGACACCTGAGATGCAGGAGGCCACGAAGGCATACGTGGAGCAGTTGACCGAACTGACCGAAACCCTTAGACAGGTGGCCGAGCAGAGCGCAAGGCTCACCCGCGACTCGGAGGAGATGGAGAACATGAACCGCACACTCACGGGCATCAACCGCTTCTACGAGATGCAACTGAAGAGCGTAGGCACCCAGTCGGCCACCATCGACGAGGTGAACGAACAGACCAAGAAACTCGCCGTGCAGTTGCAAGAACTCAACGAGGTCTATACCAAGATGGTCGAAGCACTAAAAATGAAAATCGCATGATTAGGAAGAAGTTAAGTCCGCGCCAGAAGATGATCAATCTGATGTACGTTGTGCTCATGGCCATGCTTGCGCTCAACGTGTCGTCCGATGTGCTCGAAGGTTTCTCGCTGGTCGATGAAGGACTCAACCGCACAAAGGCCACCTCTGTCACCCAGAACGAGGCCCTCTATAAGGAACTGGACGAAGCCATGAAGCAGAATCCGGCGAAGACCCGTCCGTGGTATGCCAGGGCACAGAAAGTGCGCGCCATGTCCGACTCGCTCTACAACCTGGCTGAGAACCTGAAATGGGAGATTGTGCGCGAAGCCGATGGCGACGATGCCGACCTGAGCAACATTGAAGGCCGCGACAACCTCGAGGCGGCCACCCATGTGATGCTGGCATCGGCAGGCGGGAAAGGCTCTCAACTGAAACTGGCCATCGAAGCCTATCGCAATGGCATCACGGCCATGATTAACGACGAGAACCAGAAGAACATCATCAAGAAGAACCTCTCCACCGATGTGCCCAAGAAGGCTAAGCAGCAGGGCAAGAACTGGCAGGAGTATATGTTTGAGAACACCCCCGTGGCAGCGGCTGTCACCCTGCTCACCAAACTTCAGACCGACGTGCGCCATGCCGAGGGCGAGATGCTCCACCAGTTGGTGGCCAACATCGACGTGAAGGATGTGCGTGTGAACCAAATCAATGCCTACGTCATTCCCAATGCCCAGACGGTGGTGCGTGGCGGCAAGTTCTCTGCCCAAATCATCATGGCTGCTGTCGATACGACCCAACGCCCGGAGATTTATGTGGGCAACACCCTCCTGAAGTCGGAGAATGGACGCTACGAGACCATCTGTGGCTCCACGGGTGACTTCACCCTCAAGGGCTATCTCGTGATGAAGAACGGCAACGGCGAGACCATCCGGCGCGAGTTCTCTCAACCCTATACGGTCGTGGAGCCTTCTGCCACCGTCAGTGCCACGATGATGAACATGCTCTATGCCGGCTATCAGAACCCCATCAGCGTCAGTGTGCCGGGAGTGCCGACCAACAAAATCAGCCTTTCCATGACCAACGGCACCCTCACCAAGAAAGACGGTGGCAACTATGTGGCTGTGCCTGGCAAGGTGGGCGAAGATGTCACCTTCACCGTCACTGCCCAGAACGAAGGCCGCCAGCAGGAGATGGGCAAGTTCACCTTCCATGTGCGCAAACTGCCCGACCCGACGGGCTATCTGCAATACACCGACCCCAAAGGCAATGCCACCCGATTCAAAGGCGGACGCATCAGCAAGCAAGCCATTGTGGCAGCAGGAGGCATCGGAGCCGCCATCGACGATGGTTTGCTCGACATCTCCTTCCGAGTGCTCGGCTTCGAGACCCTTTTTGTCGATAACATGGGTAATGTGGTGCCAGAAGTCAGCAACTCCGCTTCCTTCACCGCCAACCAACTCAACCGCATCCGCTCCCTCACACGTGGCAAACTCTTCAACATCAGCCGCATCCGAGTGGTGGGACCTGACGGCATCGAACGTACACTTACTTCACCTGTCGAAGTCATTATAAACTAAAAACTAACAACTAAAAACTATAAGTGAAAGAATCTCCTGTCCGGATGGCTGGTAACTTTTACTTTTAACTTTTAGTTTTTAACTTTTAACTAAAGATGAAACGTATCTTATTCATATTGGCAGCACTCAGTCTGGCAGGCACTCTCGCAGCCCAGCCCCAGAAAAGCCGTGTGCAGAACGCCCGCACCGCTGCCGCCAGACAGCAGGGGGCACAGGCCAACGACCGCGCCAGCCTCATGTTCCCCACGGCTGTCGATGTGCCAGAAGACCCCAGTTGGCGGCGCGACATCTATCGCTCCATCGACCTCACCAAGGACGAGAACGCTGCCCTCTACTATCCCGTGGAACCACAGGGAGGAGACATGAACCTCTTCACCCTGCTGTTCCGGCTGCTCAACACAGGCAAGATTCCTGCCTACGAGTATCAACTCGATGGTATAGAGAACTTCCAGCAGAGCAATCGCATGCACTTCAAGGATTTGCTCGACCGTCAGAACATCTTCTACGAGGTGGACGGCAACAGCATCAAGGTGGCGCAGGCCGACATCCCCTCGGCCGAAGTGCTCAGTTATTACGTCAAGGAAAGTTCCTACTACGACCAGAACACCGCCACCTACCATAGCCGTATCGTGGCTCTCTGCCCTGTGCTCCATCGTGCAGCCGACGAGTTCTCCTATGGCGGCGACGTGCAGAAACGTCCTCTTTTCTGGGTGAAGTACGACGATGTGAAGACCTATCTGAGCGGTCAGAACGTGATGACCAGCAACCTCAACAACGCCGCCCGCATGTCGATGGAAGATTTCTTCTCCACCAACCACTATAAGGGTGAAATCTACATGACCACCAACATGCAGAACAAGTCCCTGCAGCAGTATTGCGCCACCGACTCTCTTCTGAAGAAAGAGCAGGCGCGCATCGAGAAGCAGATGACCGACTTCGAGAAGCACATCTGGCAAACACCCATCGACTCCGTCGAGCAGGCTCGTCGCGACTCCATTGCAGCACTCTCCGTCAAAGGCAAGAGAGGCTCCAGAGGTGCCGATGGAAAAGCCTCTTCCTCCTCCCAACGCTCCAGCCGCCGTGCCTCATCCAGCAAGCGCGAAAAGTCTCCCGGCTCCTCAGGCGGAGGAAACAGCGCCCCCCGCGTGTCGGTGAGAAGACAACGCCATTGATGGCGGTCATTCTCAATCGCTTCTTACGGTTCGTTCATCGTAAGAAGCGATTTTTCTTAATGGCTGGAGTTTCATTATACGCCTTCGGCGGACGAAGAAAAAACAGAAAAAAACAAGTAAAAACAAATAAAAACAGGTTGTTCTTGGTTGTGATGGCAAAAATGTTGTGGACGAAGA
>DGSP01000034.1:7535-53755 GCA_002393555.1 Prevotellaceae bacterium UBA4359 | reverse complement strand
TTATACTTTTAATTTTTAGTTTTTAGTTTTTAACTTAAAACTTTTTGGTTTTTATAGTTTGTCGAGTTCTGCTAAGTTCTTGGCTACATCCTCGTCTGTTACGGTGTAGTTCTGCAGGTCGCCGTTGATGTAGGCTTCGTAACTTGGCATGTCGATGAGGCCATGACCAGAGAGGTTGAAGAGGATGACTTTCTCTTCGCCAGTCTCCTTGCACTTGTTGGCCTCGCGGATGGTGGCTGCAATGGCATGGGTGCTTTCGGGAGCAGGGATGATGCCCTCGGTACGGGCGAAGAGCATGCCTGCCTCGAAGGTCTCCAGTTGAGGAATATCTACACCTTTCATCAGGCCGTCCTTCAGGAGTTGGCTGACGATGACACCTGCACCGTGATAGCGGAGACCGCCGGCGTGGATGTTGCTGGGCTTGAAGTTGTGACCCAGTGTGAACATGGGCAGCAGAGGCGTGTAACCAGCCTCGTCGCCGAAGTCGTAGCGGAACTGGCCGCGAGTGAGTTTCGGGCAACTGTTAGGTTCTGCTGCGATGAACTCGGTTTTCTTGCCGTCCAGAATGTTGTGGCGCATGAAGGGGAAGGCGATGCCTCCGAAGTTGGAACCGCCACCGAAGCAGGCAATCACCATGTCGGGATATTCGCCAGCCATTGCCATCTGCTTCTCAGCCTCCAGACCGATGATGGTCTGGTGAAGACCCACATGGTTGAGCACTGAACCAAGTGTGTATTTGCAGTTGGGTGTGGTGGTGGCGAGTTCGACAGCCTCAGAGATGGCAGTGCCGAGTGAGCCAGGATGGGTGGGGTCTTTGGTGATGATGTCCTTGCCGGCACGGGTGGACATGGAAGGTGAGCCTGTCACGGCTGCGCCAAAAGTGCGCATGATGCTGGAGCGGTAGGGCTTCTGCTGCATGGTGATTTTCACCTGATAGACAGCGGCTTCGAGTCCGTAGAGTTTGGCGGCATACGAAAGGGCTGCACCCCACTGGCCCGCACCTGTCTCGGTGGTCACGTTCGTGGTGCCTTCCATCTTGGCGTAGTAGCATTGGGGCAGGGCTGAGTTAATCTTGTGAGAACCCAGTGGACAAGCACTCTCGTTCTTGAAGTAGATGTGGGCAGGAGTGCCTAATGCCTCCTCCAGTCCGTAGGCGCGCACCAATGGTGTGGAACGGTAATACTTATATTTATCAAGCACTTCCTCAGGAATGTCAATCCATGCGTGAGTGGTGTCCAACTCCTGCACACAGCACTCACGAGGGAAGATGTGTGCCAAGTCATCCACGGTCAGTGGCTGTTTTGTTGCAGGGTGGATAGGTGGCTGTGGCTTGTTCACCATGTCTGCCTGAATGTTGTACCACTGTGTTGGAATCTCGTTCTCCGCAAGGAGGAAGCGTTTTTGTTTTGTGCTCATTGTTGTAAAAGAATAAATTATTAAGATTTTTGAGCCACAAAGTTACGATAATGCTCTTTTAATACCAAATAATTGTAGCAAAAATGTCTGTAGAAGCCGACAAATCTGTAACTTTGCATCGTGAAATCAAAAGATTATGATGAATGGACTCTACACGATACTGCTGCTCATTGGCAGCAATATCTTCATGACGTTGGCCTGGTATGGCCACCTGAAGTTGCAACAGATGAACATCTCCAACAGTTGGCCTTTGTGGCTGGTCATTGTCTTCTCGTGGGGCATCGCCTTCTTCGAGTATTCGCTGCAAGTGCCAGCCAACAAACTCGGCTTTGTGGGCAACGGTGGGCCGTATTCGTTGGTGCAACTCAAAGTGATTCAGGAGGTGGTATCGCTCACGGTGTTCACCATTATCGCCTCCTTCATGTTTCAGGGTGAACATCTGCATTGGAACCATGCCGCAGCCTTCCTCTGCCTGGTGGCAGCGGTGTATTTCGTTTTCTGGAAATAGAGTGCAGGAGAAGAAGACAATAGACCTTTGATTGGCTTGAAAGATGAGAGACGGGTTTCAGGGCGAACGGCAGTTGGTGCTCCCTCCGATGGTGGTGCATCAGATGGAGGAAGACAGGCTGCTTTCGGCACTTCACATCACAGACATTGGCTATTATCCCTCGGCCAGTTTCCACGAGATACACAGGCAGAGCGGAGTGGGGCAGTATGTGTTCATCTACTGCGTGAAAGGCTATGGATGGTATGAGATTGAGGGTCAGCACTACGACATCCGTCCCAATCAATACTTCATCATTCCGATGGGCACTCCTCACGACTATGGGGCTGCCAACGAGGAGCCTTGGACCATCTACTGGATACACTTCAAGGGACTGTTGGCTTCGTGCTATGCTGACCAAGCCGCCACGCCCAAGGAAATCCGCCCTGAACTGCATTCGCGCATAGCCAATCGCCAGAACCTTTTCGAGGAGATATTTCGCACTCTCCAGCGTGGTTTCACGTTGGAAAACCTCAGTTTTGCCTCGTCGCTTTTCCACTATTATCTGGGTTCTCTGCGCTACATTCACCAGTATCGCGATGCCACCCGTGAGGGAGAGACTGTGACAGATGCCACGGATGCCCAGCAGGTGGTGGCCGCCTTGATTCACTACATGGAGGAAAACAAGGAAAAGCACCTCACGATGGAGATGCTTTCCCGCTATTCAGGCTATAGTGCCAGCCACATGTCCCTTCTTTTCCGTCGTCAGACGGGGATGGCACCGATGGCTTATTTCAACAAACTGAAGATGGACGAGGCTTGTTACTTGCTGGTTCACACCGACATGAAAGTGAACCAGATATGCCACAAACTCGGCATCGACGATTCCTATTACTTTTCTCGCCTTTTCAGCAAGGTGGTCGGCATGTCGCCTCGTGCCTACAGGAGTGTCAGCAAAGACCGCAGGGAGTAAGCCCCCAAGTGGTTGATGTCGAGTCGGTTCACTTCATCCAGATGCCGTTCAGCCTTTTCTTTCTCGCCCATGCCGAGATAGCCGAGGGCGAGCATGTAGTTGCAGTGGATGCGGTTTTGCAGGTCGAGGTCGCCGTCCCACACGAGCAGGTCGGGCAGAGAGACGGCAAAGTAATCCATCGTGATGTGGTCGAAGATGTGTTGCTTGCCATAAGTGATGAGCCTGTGGAAGAGGCCACGTGCCTTGTCTTCCTGTCCGAGTTTGCGGTAACAAAGTGCGGCATAGAAGATTTTGTCGGGCTTGGCATCGTTGTAGTACATGGCTGCAGCAGGTTCCGTCGGGCCAGCCGTGCCTTCTTCGTAGCGTCCGAGGAAATAGAGGAAGTCGTTGTCTTGTGCCCCATGCAGTTTCCCCTCGCCGAGCGAGTGAGGGAAGACGAGGCATTCTTCCAGCAACTGCTTTGCCTCAGCCGAAGCAGGGTCTTTCTTCAGGAGTTTCTTGGCTATTTCGAGCCGTGCCATCTGGTACTGTCCGCTCACCTTGCCTTCGCCGCCTTCCCATGGGTGGAACACATGACCATCGATGAGGGCTTTGGCCTCCTCATGCCGTCCGAGCATGTTGAGCAGGGTGGCATGTTCGAGGATGAGGTCGTCGCGTTGCGCAATCAGGTGGGGCAGGGCCTCGTAGTTTTGCAAGCGTTCGGCCAGCGGACGTTGCAGTTTCTTGTAGAGTTGGTCAAGTTCCATGAACACGCGGGCATCCGACTGGTCGAGCGTGAAGGCCATCTCCATCTCTTGCAGGGCATGCTTGGGGTCGTTCTCTTTGTTGTAGTAGAGCAGGGCGAGGTTGCGGTGTACGGTGGGAAAGTCGGGGTCGAGTTTCTCACTCAGTTCCCAGCACTCCTTCGCCACGTCGTATTGCCGCTTGTCGTAGTAGAGGCAGCCCAGATAGTAGGGGGCTTTGGCACCTTCGGGATTGGAGAGAATGGCTGTTCGCAGCGTGTTGATGTCCTCCAGCCGGTTGGGGAAGCAGTAGAGGCTGCTCACCTTTTCTGCCTCAGCAAAGCAAGCCTTGGCCTCGTCGAGTTTGCCTTGGTTGTACTTGAAATATCCTATGTAGTATAGTGTAAGTGGTGATGCCTTTTTCTGTCTCTCGGCAATGGCAGGGAGGGTGAGCACGTCGATAGCCTCTTGCCAGAGTCCTGCCTGAGCATAGTCGAGGGCGAGTTCGTGGTAGTTATAGACATTGCCGTGCATCATGTCCACCATCTTGCTGAGCACCGTCTCGTCTTGGGTCAGCAGGTGCTTTTCGAAGAGGACACCGTAGTTGAAGGCATCCAGTTCCAAGGCTTTAGAGGCGAACTCCAAAGCGCGGGCATGGTCGCCTGTTTTGCGGAGTAGGGTCACCTGCAAAGCCCGTGCCTTGTGGTTGCATTGGTTGAAGAGGAGGCAGCGGTTCAGTTCGTCGAGTGCATCGTCCAGTCGGCCTTGGCTGATGCTGATGCAGGCGGCCTCGAAGTAGCCCGCATCGGCCCAAGCCTTGTTCCATGTCGATTTCCAGAAGAGTTCGTAGGCTTCGTGCAGACGATGCTGGAACTTCAGGGTCAGCGCAAGGTTGAAGAGGGCTTCGCCGTCGTAGGGGTTGGGGTTGCGCTTCTGCCAGATTTTCACGGCTTTGCGCAGATAGGTCTCAGCCTTGTCGAAACGTCCGCGCCGCAGATACCACAAGCCCGTCTGATTCAGGCAGCGCACATCGTTGGGGTCGCGCCGCAGGGCCTCCTCATAGTAGTCGAGGGCCGACCATGTGGCATGGCGATATTGCTCCAGATGCAGCCCTGTCAGATAGAGTTGGTCGTTGGTCTTCGTGTCGGTGGGCGAGAGAGCGGCCTCGGCAGCATCGGGGATGGGGCGGATGTCGTCGGGTTCAGCCGTCCAGGTCAGTCTGCCGATGCGCAGGATGAGGTCGGCCCATCGGCAGCCTTTCACATCCACTGTTTCTTCAAGGATGTTTTCGGGCGACAAGGTGACGGTCTTGCGATAAAATTCCCGTCCCTGTTTGTCCGTCAGCACCACTTCGGCTGTTTGTTTCGAGGTGCCCAGCACTTTGAAACGCACTCCTCCTTCTGCCTCTTCGATGTTCATCACCACATCTTTCGATGCCTGTTTCACCACGCCCAACTCTCTGTAGGGCATGAAGTACTGCACGAACTGCTTTTCCTCATACGGCATCAGCCAGGTGAAGTCGGGCTGGTTTTCGGTATAAACGCCTGCCATCAGTTCGATGTAGGGGCGGAACCCCTTGCGGTCGATGTGCCATTGTTTCATCTCCTCGGGAGTGGCTTCGTCGGTCAGGTTGCGGTCCCACGCACGGCCAAAGTCGCCGTTGCCCCATGTCCACTGCTTCTTGCCGGGCGAAAAGTGGTGGGAGGCCACGTGCAGCATGCCCCCGTGGGTGTCGTTCTCGTAGCCACCCTCAAAGTCGTACTTCGAGTTCACGGCCATGTAGGAGGTGGGCACCTTGATGTTCTTGTAGTTGGAGATGTCCACCCCAGCCGAGTAGTCCATCTTGTAGTAGGTGCCTGTGGCGATGGGGAACGACGAGACGGCCCGTTTGCCGTGGTCGAACACAGCGTTCACATCGGGTGGGAAGACACTCTGATAGTCGTCGTTCACCTCCACGGCTGGATTGGCCCACCAGAGGAAGGTCTGTGGCAGTGGGGTGCGGTTGCTCACACGGCCCTGAATCTCCAGATAGGCACACCCCGGACGGAGCGTGAAGCCGGCGGCTCCCTTCTGATGGAACATGCGCTCCATCTCGTTCACCCACACCGTCACCGAACCATCCTCGTTCTCCACGATGGTCGAATCGACAGGCAAGTAGGTCGATGGACGGTGATGCTGTGGCCAGTTGAACTCGATGCCACCGCTAATCCAAGGCCCTGCCAAGCCCACCAGCGCAGGCTTGATGACATGGTTGTAATAGACGAAGTGGCGTTGCTTGATTTTGTCATACGCCATCTGCACTCTGCCGCCCAGTTCGGGCAGTATCATCACCTTGATGTACTCATTTTCCAGATAGACCGCTTCGTAGGGTTTATCGACTTTCTCGTCGCTGATGCTCTCGACCACTGGATAGGGATAGACCACACCGCTGCTGCCTTGATACACGCGCTTTTCGAGGAAGATGGGGTTTTTCTCGGCTTGGCCGGGTTCGTAGGTGGGAATGACCACCGTTTCTTTCCATGCTTTGACTGACATAGTATGCTTGTTTTGATGTTGTTCTTGTTCTTCCGATGACTGAACGTAATGACTCCTTTTCCCTTCCGCTCGTTGCCTCTTGACCGACGTCCCCGACATCGGTTGACCGATGTCCCCGATGTCGGTTGACCGATGTCCCCGACGTCGGTTTAGGGGCATTGGCAGTGTCTGTTGAGGAGAAGTGGAAGTGTGGCGTTAGGGTTATACGGTAAGTTCCTTTTCCAGTTCTGCCAGACTCTTGCCTTTGGTTTCGGGGCAGGCTCGGAAAAGATAGACGAAGGTGCAGAGGCAGATGGCCGAATAAATCCAGAAAGAGCCGCTGCTGCCGAGGGCTGCGTTCATCGAGGGGAAGGTGAACGTGAGCGTGCAGCACCCCACCCACAGGGCGAAGGTGCAGGTGGCCATGGCGATGCCGCGCACACGGTCGGGGAAGATTTCAGACAGGAGCACCCACGTGATGGGGCCGAGGGTCATGGCATAGCAAGAGATGGCGGCCACCACCAGTGCGACCATGAACACGCCCGTCACGCCAAAGTAGTAGCAGGTGCCCAGTGTGAGGTAGATGAGGCCGAGACCGCAGGCACCGATGAGCATGAGGGAGCGGCGGCCCCACTTCTCCACGGTGTAGAGGGCCACGAAGGTGAAGACCACGTTGGCTATGCCTGTGATGACGATGTTGATGAACATGCCATCGACGTTATATCCCGCGCTGACAAAGATTTCCTGCGCATAGTTGAAAATGACGTTCGTGCCGCACCATTGCTGGAACACGGCGATGACAAGCCCCAACAGCAGCACCTTTCCGTATCGCCGCTCCATCAGTTCTCCCAACCCTGCCTTCTGTTGCGTGTGTTGCGCCTCCGCCGCAGCGGTCTTCATCGCCAAAAACACAGGACTCTCTGGTATGAAAAACGCCATCACGAGGAACAAAGCCGCTGGCACCGTTTCTGCCCAAAACATCCAGCGCCAGCCCCATTCGAGGTTCCAAGCCATGCCCGCCACGTCGCTCGTCTCTTTCGCCAACAGCATGTTGACCACTTGTGCGGCCAGAATGCCCAGCACGATGGTCATCTGGTTGAGGCTCACCAGCCTGCCCCGAATGTTGGCAGGGGAGACCTCGGCAATGTACATGGGCGAGAGGGCCGATGCCACACCGATGCCGATGCCGCCGATGAAGCGGGCTATGTTGAATAATGTGAAGTCGTCGAACAGGCCCGTCATGATGGCACTGGTCGTAAAGAGTACGGCTGCCGTGATGAGCAGTGGCTTACGTCCATACTTGTCGGCCAATGCTCCTGCCACCATGGCACCGATGAGGCAACCGACAAGGGCCGTGCTCATGGCCACTCCCTGCATCACGGGGTCGTGGGCTATCTGGAAAAACTCTTCATAGAACGGCTTCGCACCGCCGATGACCACCCAATCGTAGCCAAACAGCAGACCGCCCATGGCTGACACCGAGCAAATGAAGTAAAGGAAACTCTTTTTCATTGTGTTTTAGGTAAAGTTGATTTGATGCTGCAAAGGTACGGCTTTGTCAACAAAAAAAGTCCATCTTTTTCGGCTGAAAAAGATGGACTTTCTTATTGTTTGAGAAAATGGGATGTCAATTCTTTCCGCTCTGACCGCCCATGATGTCGATGAGTTCGTTGGTGATGGCCTGTTGGCGCGTCTTGTTGTAGAGCAGACGAAGTTCCTTGAGCAGTTCGTTGGCATTGTCGTCAGCCGTCTGCATGGCGAGCATGCGGGCTGCATGTTCGCTGGTGAGGGAGTCGAGCAGGATGCCGTAGGCTTGGGCGTTGAGCAGACGAGGGAAAAGGTTGGTCAAGAGTTCTTGCGGAGTGGGTTCGGTCAGATAGTGTTCATCTCCCTTCGTCTGTATTTGTGGTGTAGTCAGATGGAGTGGGGTGTTGGTGATGACCTGTGTGCCCATGGACTTGAAGTGATGATAGATGAACTCCACCTGGTCTATCTTGCCACTCTGTTGCTGTTGTTGGGCAAACTCGACAAGGACAGACACTTTGGCAAAAGCCTTCTCCTTCTCCATCGTCTCTATCAGATTGATGTAGTCGGTGTTGCAGTCAACCCCTTTGTTCTTCAGGTCGTGGGCTATCTTCTTGCCGATGGGAAGCAGGCATGCCTGCGTTCCCTGCTGGTTCAACTCCTGAATACGCTGCAGTGTGGCTTTGGTGATGTTGCTGTTGAAGGCTCCGCACAGGCCGCTGTTGCTTGACACTGGGATGAGCAGGACTGATTTCACTCTCTTCTTTTCTTCTGTCTTCTCGTCCATCCTCTCCGTGTGGGCAGAGATGTCGCCCCCACCCAGACATTCCAGAATGGTCTGCAGTTCATCCCTATAGTGCAGGAACTTCTCAGTCAAGCCCTGCGTATGGTGGAGTTTGGCACTGGCCACCATGCGCATGGCTGAAGTGATTTTCTGCGTGTTTTGGATGGACGCAATGCGACCTTTTATTTCTTTGAGTGAAGCCATTTACAATTGTATGGATGCAGCAGTTTTTTCAATGATATTGGTGATGTTGTCGTCTATCTTACCTTGTCGAAGCGGCTGGAGTACGTCTTCCTTATGGCTGGTGCGCAGCAGGTCGAGGAAGGCGGTCTCGAAAGCAGCGACTTCTTCCACCTTGATGTTGCGCAGCAGTCCATGGGTGCCGCAATAGAGGATGGCAATCTGCTCCTCCACAGGCATGGGGCGATACTGCTTTTGGATGAGCAGTTGCGAGTTCTTGCGCCCCTTGTCGATGGTGAAGGCGGTGACGGGGTCCATGTCGCTGCCGAACTTGGAGAAGGACTCCAGTTCGCGATACTGCGCCTGGTCTATCTTCAGCGTTCCTGCCACCTTCTTCATGGCCTTCAGTTGGGCATTGCCACCCACACGCGAAACGGAGATGCCGACGTTGATGGCTGGGCGTACACCTTGGTTGAAGAGGTCGGTCTCCAGGAATATCTGTCCGTCGGTGATGGAGATGACGTTGGTGGGGATATAGGCTGACACGTCGCCAGCCTGAGTCTCGATGATGGGTAGTGCCGTGAGTGAACCTCCCCCACGCACCTTGCCTTGGAGACAGTCGGGCAGGTCGTTCATCTGCTCTGCCACTTCCTGCTGGGCGATGATTTTTGCTGCACGTTCGAGCAGGCGAGAGTGGAGGTAGAAGATGTCGCCGGGGTAGGCTTCGCGGCCCGATGGACGCTTCAGGATGAGCGACACCTCGCGATAGGCCACGGCCTGTTTGGAGAGGTCGTCATAAACTACAAGGGCATGGCGGCCTGTGTCGCGGAAGTATTCGCCAATGGCGGCTCCGGCAAAAGCGGCATAGTATTGCATGGCAGCAGGGTCGCTGGCTGTAGCAGACACAACGATGGTGTAATCCATTGCGCCCTTCTGGCGTAGGGTGTTCACGATGGTGGCCACGGTGGAACCCTTCTGCCCGATGGCTACGTAGATGCAATAGACGGGGTGGCCTGCTTCGTAGTTGGGACGCTGGTTGATGATGGTGTCGATGGCGATGGCGGTTTTGCCTGTCTGACGGTCACCGATGATGAGTTCTCGCTGTCCTCGACCGATAGGAATCATGGCATCCACTGCCTTCAAGCCTGTCTGCAGCGGTTCGTTGACGGGCTGTCGGAATATGACTCCGGGGGCTTTGCGCTCCAGCGGCATGTCGAAGGTTTCGCCGGTGATGGCACCCTGGCCGTCGATGGGGTGGCCGAGGGTATCGACCACGCGTCCCACCATGCCTTCGCTCACGGCGATAGAGGCAATGCGGCCAGTGCGCTTCACGGTGTCACCCTCCTCGATGTTGTCGGTGGGGCCGAGCAGCACGGCACCCACGTTGTCTTCCTCGAGATTCATCACAATGGCTTTCATACCGTTGTCAAACTCAAGGAGTTCGCCTGCTTCGGCGTTGCGTAGGCCGTAGGCACGAACCACGCCGTCGCTGACCGTGAGCACGGTGCCCACCTCGGTCTCGTTGCCGAGTGTGTTTTCTTCGTTATCTATGTCGGCAAGTTGTTGGCGCAGCATGGCTGTCACCTCGCTCACCTTTATCTGGTCGGACATAGGCTTTCTCGTATCTTTTCAAGTTGATGTTTGTAACTATAGTCGTAGTGGCGGTCGCCGATGCGGAGACGGAAACCACCGATGAGACGTGGGTTTACCTTGCGCTCACATTCCACGGCGCGATGGGTGTTCTGCTGGATGCGTTGAGTCAGGTGGCTGATGATACTGTCATCGACAGGCACTGCCGTCTCGAACACCACGCGGTCAATGCCATGATGCTCACGATACATGTCGCGATAGACGAAGATAATCATGCGCAACTGGTTCTCGCGGTGGTTCTCCAGCAGCAGGAGGAGGAAACGTGTGTAGAGCGTAGTGGCTTCAGGGTCAAGTCCCGATGCCAGTAGGAGCAGCGTGTACTTCTGCTCTTTCGTGACTCGCGGGTTGATGAGTGCCATTTGCAGGTTGGGTTCATCCTTCATGTTGCGAAAGAGCACACCAAGGTGGTCATAGACCTGCTGGTCCACGAACTGCGCTTGGGCCTCCTCAAACAAGGCCGTGGCATATCGTTTGGCGATACTTCCGTTCATCATGAGATTCAGAGTTAAGAGTTTTGAGTTGGAGGTGAAGAGTCGATGCTCTAAAGTGAAGAGTCGATGCCCTAAAGTGAAGAGCCGATGCTCTAAGGTTTAGAGTAGATGTCCTAAGATTTAGAGTCGGTCAATGAGTCTTTCGATGACTTTCTTCTGCTCGTCGGCATCCTTCATCCGTTCTCCAATCACTTTTTCGGCAATGTCGAGAGCAAGGGATGCGACCTCTTCCCGCACGTCTCGCAAGGCCCTTTCTTTCTCAGCCTGAATGCTTTGCTTAGCATCTTCTATCATTTGGCTGGCAGAGGTTTGAGCCTCGTCCTGTGCCGCCTGCACTATCCGTTGTTTCTCCTGCATGGCACCAGCGATGATTTCCTTTTGCTGCGCCTTGGCTTGGGCCAGCAATTGCTCGCCCTCCTGCTGAATGGCGGCCAGCCGTTCGTTGGCCTGCTTGGCAGAGAGCAGCGACATCTCGATGAACTCCTTGCGTTCGTTGATGGCCTTCACAATCACTGGGAAGCCGAACTTCGCCAGCAGGAAGAACACCACGCCGAATGAGAGTACCATCCAGAAGAGAAGTCCCGGATCTGGTGTGAGTAGATTCATGGTTTCTTTCTTTTTTCTAGATATTCCAGTCTTACTGGTTATTCTAGATTCTCTAGATGTTCCAGACTTTCTGGGAAATTACTTTAGTGCGATGAGCAGACACACCACAATGGCAAACAGGGCCACGCCCTCGATGAAGGCGGCGGTGAGAATCATGGACGTGCGGATGTTGCCCGCTGCTGAAGGCTGACGGGCGATGCTTTCTGTGGCAGACTTGCCAATCATGCCGATGCCCCATGCGGCACCAATCACTGCAATGGCAGCACCGATGGCTGCTCCTACTTGGGCGAAGTTTACGCCTGCTGTTACTGCTTCAAGAATCATAATTATATGGTTTTTAGTGGTTTGTTTCTTTCTTTTTGTTTTTTATAGTTGTTCTAGTTCTTCTAGTTGTTCTAGTCTTTCTAGTCCTTCTAGTTCTTCTAGTATTTCTAGCCTGTCTAGTTCTGCTGTTCCTCTGTTTTCTATTCGCTGTGGGCCAGACCGATAAAGTTGGCGGTGAGAATGGTGAAGACGTATGCTTGGATGAATGCCACGAGCAGTTCGAGACAGTTCATGAAGATGCAGAAGAGGACGCTTACTACGGTCATCGAGGCATTCATGGCGGCTCCCATCTGGGCGGTGACAAAGACTACGCTGGTCAAGGCCAAGATGATGATGTGGCCGGCCATGATGTTGGCGAAGAGACGCACGGTGAGCGAGAAAGGCTTGGTGAACACGCCGATGAATTCGATGGTCGGCATGATGGGTAGGGGTGCCTTCAGGAAGATGGGCACGTCGGGCCAGAAGATGCTCTTGTAGTAGCCCTTGGGGGCAAAGCAGTTGATGGCGATGAAGGCGGTGATGGCGCAGGTCAGCGTCACGGCTATGTTGCCCGTCAGGTTTGCTCCTCCAGGAAACACGGGAATGAGTCCTAAGAGATTGCTGGTCAAGATAAAGAGGAACACCGTCATCAGATAGGGCGAGAACCGCTCATAACCATGACCAATGCTCTCCTTTGCAATGTCCTTGTCGATGAAATCCACCACAGCCTCCATCATGCCCACAAAACCGCCAGGAGCCTTCTTGCTACCGTTTTTCTTATACCACCGAGCCAGTCCTAACACTACGGAACACAGCAAGATACACACGATGAAGAGTTCCAGCACATTCTTCGTGATGCTGATGTCGAAGGGGCGTTCTCCAGCCTCGTTCACTATCTTTCCTTCGTGGTCGCCTTCCGTTGCGATGTGGTAGCCGTTGTAGGTTGCTCCGTGTTCCAGTTTGTCCGACAAGAAGACCTCCACACCCTCTCCGTTGATGAGGATGCAGGGTAGGGGAATGACTGCTCCTTGGGCAATGTGCCACTCGTAACTGTCGCCCAGATGCTCAAAGATAATCTTCGACACATCCAGTTCCTCTTCCGCCCTTGTGGGTGCAGCGAAGCCGATGACACATACTATATATATAAGGAACTTTCTGAGCATATTACTTCTTGCTGTTTTTTGCTGATTATTCGCACACTACGGTAATCAAGTCGTTCTCTATCCTCACCACCCCCGCTCCGCAGTCCAGTTCTTCCGATTCCGTGTGGATAAGCCCCTTTTTCACCTCCGCTATCATTGCGGTGTGACCGGGCAAGAACTCCATGAGTCCTGTGGCAGACGGGAACTGGAAACGGGCCACTTCGCCGTCATACGTCATGCCTGTAGGTGTGATGATTTGTAGATGCATGGTTTTTCTAACTCTTTAACTCCTTGCTGAGTTTTTCTGCTTTCTCAAATGCCTCCTCGATGGTGCCCACGTTGAGGAAAGCCTGTTCGGGCAGGTCGTCGCACTCTCCGTCCAGTATCATCTTGAAACCCTTGATGGTGTCCTCGATGCTCACCATCACGCCCGGCACTCCCGTGAACTGTTGTGCCACGGCGAAGGGTTGCGAGAGGAAACGCTGCACACGTCGGGCGCGATTCACGGTCGTCTTGTCCTCGTCGGACAGTTCCTCCATGCCGAGGATGGAGATGATGTCCTGCAACTCCTTGTTTCTCTGCAGAATCTGCTTCACGCGCTGTGCCGTCTGATAGTGCTCCTCGCCCACCACGTTGGGGTCGAGAATGCGTGAGGTCGAATCCAGCGGATCGACTGCAGGATAGATGCCCAACTCGGCAATCTTACGGTTCAGCACCGTTGTGGCATCCAGGTGGGAGAATGTGGTGGCCGGAGCAGGGTCGGTCAAGTCGTCGGCTGGCACATACACGGCCTGCACCGAGGTGATGGAGCCGTTCTTGGTTGAGGTGATGCGCTCCTGCATCTGTCCCATCTCGCTGGCCAGCGTGGGCTGATAACCCACAGCCGAAGGCATTCGTCCCAGCAGGGCCGACACCTCCGAACCAGCCTGGGTGAAACGGAAAATGTTGTCGATAAACAGCAGGATGTCGCCACCCTTGCCACTGCTCACACCGTCGCGGAACGACTCGGCAATGGTCAGACCCGACAGAGCCACGCTGGCACGTGCGCCCGGCGGCTCGTTCATCTGTCCAAACACCAGGCTCACCTGGCTTTTCTTCAGTTCTTCCTTGTCGATGAGGCTCAAGTCCCACTTTCCCTCTTCCATCGCCTCCTTGAACTTCTCGCCGTAGCGGATGACCCCGCTTTCAATCATCTCCCTCAAGAGGTCGTTGCCCTCTCTCGTTCGTTCGCCCACACCTGTGAAGACGGAAAAACCGTTGTTCTTCTTTGCTACATTGTTGATGAGTTCCTGAATCAGCACCGTCTTTCCCACACCGGCACCGCCAAAGAGACCAATCTTTCCGCCCTTGGCGTATGGCTCAATCAGGTCAATCACCTTGATGCCCGTATAGAGAACCTCCTGTGCAGGCGACAGTTCGTCAAACTTCGGGGCCTCTCGGTGGATGGGCAGTGCGCTCTCGCGGTTCAAGTCGTCCATGCCGTCGATGGGGTCGCCGCTCACATTCATCAGTCGGCCCTTCACCTGCTCGCCCGTCGGCATCGTGATGGGGCGTCCCAACGCCGTGGCCAGCATGCCGCGCCGCAGTCCGTCCGTGCTTTCCATCGCCACACACCGCACGGTGTTCTCGCCCAGGTGCTGCTGCACTTCCACCACCAGCCGTCTGGCACGGCCCTTCTGTGCCTTGCCCGAAGCCTCTTCGCCGTTCTCGCGTTCGATGGTCAGCGCATCATGGATGCGTGGCAGCCGTTCGGCCGAGAACTGCACATCGACCACGGGGCCGATAATCTGTGATATCTTTCCTTGGATTTGTTCCATCATGCAATAGGTTTTGTTTTGCAAAAATAGGTAAAAATATTGAAACGAATGCTCTCTTTCTTGAATTTTTTTGATAAAAGAGTAAACTTTCGCAAATATTTCTTACCTTTACGGCATGAAAAGAAGTGAAAGAGTGAAAAAGGAATGATGAGAAGTGAAAGCCGACACTCTGACATCAGCATGACATTCGGCTCTCACTCCTTCTCGCTCCATAAATAATAAAGAAAAGAAAACTTTATGGCTTTAATCAAGACAGTGTGCGGCCTGACTCCACGGTGGGGTGAGGGCTGCTATTTCAGCGAAAACGCCACGATTGTGGGCGATGTGCAGATGGGCGACCAGTGTACGGTGTGGTTCAATGCCGTGGTGCGCGGCGATGTGAACTACATCAAGATAGGCAACCGCGTGAACATTCAGGATGGGTCGTGTCTGCATACATTATATAAAAAAGCGGCCATCGAGATTGGCGACGACGTGACCATCGGCCACAACGTGACCCTGCATGGCTGCACGGTGAAGAGCGGTGCGCTCATTGGCATGGGAGCCACGGTGCTGGACGATGCGGTGATAGGCGAGGGTGCCATCATCGCGGCTGGTGCCTTGGTGCTGAAAGGCACCCGGGTGGGCGACGGCGAAATGTGGGGTGGGGTGCCGGCCAAGTTCATCAAGAAGGTGGACCCGGAACAGGCCAAGGAACTCAACGTGGGTATAGCAAAGCACTACATCATGTATGCCGATTGGTATAGGGAAATACCATAGGCCCATACCCATACCCTCTCCCCAGCCCTCCCCCTGTGAGGGGGAGGGTGACTGATGTGTCAACGATGTTCATTGGAAAAACAAACTGATAGCCCACATCCCGGATGGTCACCCTCCCCCTCACAGGGGGAGGGCTGGGGAGAGGGTATATCGTGTGGCGAATGATGAACTAGTGCAACGCCGTTCCTATTGCAATTTGTATGCCGTACAATATGCAATAGGAACGGCGTTGCATTTATATATTGTACGGAGTATCGTCTGAAGGGGGCGTTTCAGTTGGGATGTAACGCCCCTTTTTCCGTTCCTCTGTCATGTTACCTCCATTTGTGTGTGTTTCCCATGAACAGGCGGTTTGCAAACTATGTAACACGGCTGAAAGTCTATGTAACGAGGGAATTGGTTAAGGTTGTTAAAAATAGGCTAAATTTGCAACGGAAATTTTAATTTATTAAAAAATAATGGCCTTTATGAAAACAAAACCTAATCGACTTCAGAGCCTGTCCAAATGGGTGGGTGTGGCGCTCATCGCCGCAGGAGGATTGTCGGCTTGCAGTGGCTATGACCTGGCAGAGGAAGACCCTGCCTGGCTCGGTTCCAGCATTTACGACTATCTGAAAGCAGATGGCAACTACACCAATTTGGTCAGACTGATTGACGACCTTGGCTACACGAGTGTGCTGTCCAAGACTGGTAGCAAGACGCTGTTTGTTGCCGACGATGATGCGTATGCCCGTTTCTATGCAAAGAACAATTGGGGTGTACACTCTTATGACGAACTGTCACTCGCCCAGAAGAAGTTGCTGCTGAACGGCAGCATGATTAACAATGCCTGCCAGGTGGCCTACCTGAGCAGCAGCGAGGGACCCATCGAGGGCGACTGCATGCGTCGTCTCACCTCGCAGAGTGTGTATGACTCGGTGCCGGTGCTCACTCCCGAGCAGATGCCCGACAACCCCTACTGGAAGCGTTACCGCGAATCGGGCGCTCCCATGGTGTGCATGAGCGACATGACCGCACCCCCGATGATTCACTTCATCGAGACATTCTTGAACAACAAACTCATCACCAACGAGGACTGCGACTTCCTGTTCAACTATCAGGGCCACCGTCAGGCAGGCGATGCCAACGTGAACGGCATCATGATGGAAGAGCAGAACATCAAGTGCGCCAACGGATTCCTGCACAAGATGGCCGAAGTGCTCACTCCGCTGCCCAACATGGCCGACTTCATCACTCATCATCCCACCACTCAGGGTTATGCCAAGTTGCTCAACCGTTTCTGCGCTCCCTACGGATATGATATTTATGATGAACCCACGCGCGAGTATAACCGCCTCTACAATACCAACGTGGATTCGGTGTATGAGAAACGCTACTTCTCGGAGCGTAGCAAGGGCGGTGCAGCACTCGATCTCACCCCCGACGATGGCCCGACCAATGGCCTGCTGAAGTTCGACCCGGGATGGAGCCAGTTCTACAGCGCCACGACCAACAGCACCTCTGCATCGGTGGCACTGCAGGAGAACATGGGTGTGATGCTCGTGCCCACCGACGCTGCGCTGGACCGCTACTTCAACGAGGGCGCGGGCAAGGTGCTGAAAGACTACTACGGCTCGTGGGAGAACGTACCCGACAAGGTGGTGTCGAAGATGCTCAATGTGAACATGCTCAACTCCTTCACCAACTCGGTGCCCAGCAAGTTCCACACCGTGCTGAACGATGCCAACGACGAACTCGGCCTCAGCACGGAGTTTGTCGATTCCGTCTTCATGGCCTGCAACGGTGCAGTCTATCTGACCAACAAGGTGTTCAACCCCGTGGCCTACATCTCCGTCACTTTCCCCGCACTGGTCAACGAGACCATGAACATCCTCTATTGGGGTGTGGAGCGTTTGGGCTTCGACGTCTATCTCAACTCCCAGAACGCCTACTACAGCCTTTTCATCCCCAACAACAATGCGCTGCTCGAATACATCGACCCCTGTTCCTTCGGCAAGACCAGCACACAACTCTTCCGCTTCCACTACAATGCTACGGCACAGACCGAGGAAGAGAAGGTGTGGGCCAGCATCTGGAACTATGACGTGGCCACGGGCGAGGTGGGCGACTCCATCAGCGAAGCCAGTGTAGGCCAGATTGAGAACCGTCTGAAAGACATTCTCGACACCCACATCGTCATCGGCAACGTGGAAGATGGCAGCACTTACTACCAGACCAAAGGCGGCTCTGTCGTGAAGGTACGCAATGCCTCGGCTGGAGCCAGCGGCATGACCGTGCAGGGCGGCTGGCAGATAGAGCAAGGGACAGAAGTGCCTGTGGTTCAGGTGTATGACGAATCCTACGAAGGTAATGGCAAGACCTATATCATAGATGAAGAGCCTATCATGACCGCCCGCAAGTCGCTGTTCGACATTCTGGAAGAGAACCCAGAGTTCAGCCTTTTCTGTGACCTGCTCCGCAAGTCATCCTACCTCGTCAACAAGCACGTCATCGGCACCGACGAGCATGCGGCTCCCAGCACCAACGTGTCTCTCTTCAACACCTTCCGCTACACCGTCTATGTGCCTACCAACAAGGCCATTGAAGACCTGCAGAAGGCTGGCAAACTGCCCACATGGGATGCCGTGGAAGACGAGGAAGATGCCGAAACGAAAGAAAAAATGAAACTGGAGATAGAGAACTTCATCAAGTATCACATTCAGGACGAAGGCTTCTTCGTGGGGCAAGACCTCAGCGGGGCCAAGAGCCTTTCGGGCGACTACGAGACTTCGGCCTACGAAGTGCAGGACGGCAATCTCTCCTACTACAAACTCCACGTCAACGTAGAGCAAGACGGCATCACGCTCCGCGATGGTGCAGGCAACACCCACAAGGTGAACACCGAAGGTGGACTCTACAACCTGATGGCTCGTGAGTATCAGTACAATGGAGGCGATGCCCTCAATGCAAGCAATCTCTACACCTCTTCGTTTGTTGTTGTACATCAGATAGATGGCGCATTGCAGTATAAGTAATTAACAATTAATGATTAACAATTAATAATTAAAAGAAGAAAAAATGAAAAAGATTATAGCATTCCTTCTGATTGTCAATTGTCAATTGTCAATTGTCAATTGCTTCGCCCAGACAGCAGGCACGATGATACACGGTGTGGTGCAAGACGACATCGACGTGCTCACAGCATGTAATGTGGTCGAAATCGACAATGCCAACCGTATCGTGGCCCATGCCATCACCGACATCAACGGTAACTTCGCTTTCCGCATTGTCGATCCGAAGCACCGTCTCCGCATCTCCTACGTGGGCTACGCCACCCAGACCATCCCCATCAAGGGCACTACCTATAAGATTGTCATGAAGAGCAACACCCAGTTGCAGGAAGTGGTGGTGAAATCGAAGAAAATCGTGCAGACCAGCGGTCTGGCCATCCCCGAACGCGAACTTTCTGTGGCTCACCAGATGATTGATGCCAAAGAGTTTGAAGGTCTCCCCATGACCAGTGTCGATGAAGCCCTCCAGGGCCGTATTGCCGGTCTCGACATCGTGAGCAACTCGGGCAACCTGGGTGCCGGAACCTCCATGCGTCTGCGTGGTGTCAGTTCTATCAACGGCAGTAGCGAACCCCTCATCGTGGTCGATGGCAACATCTTCGAGAGCGACTACAACAGCAACTTCGACTATGCCAATGCCACCGAAGACCAGTTTGCCGAACTCCTCAACGTCAACCCCGACGACATCGCCAGCATCTCAGTCCTGAAGGATGCAGCCGGTACAGCCATCTACGGTTCGCAGGGTGCCAACGGTGTCATCGAAATCAAGACCAAGCGTGGTGCCCGTGGCAAGACCAAGGTGCAGTACTCCTACCGCATCACCCTCACCCACCAGCCCCAAGGCATCCGGCTCCTCAATGGCGACCAATACACCATGCTGATGAAAGAGGCTTACTACAACCCCAGCCTCAGCAGCCGCGAGTCCAGCATTCGCGAGTTCGACTACGACCAGTCATGGAACGAGTATGAGATGTACAACAACAACACCGACTGGCGCAAGGCCATCCGCAAGAACGGTGTCCTGCAGAAGCACTACGTCAGCCTCTCCGGTGGTGGCGAAAAAGCCAACTTCCGCATAGCCGGAGGCTACGACCACCAGACCGGTACCGTGATTGAGCAGAAACTCGACCGCTTCACCACCCGTGTTGCCCTCGACTACTTCGTCAGTGACCGCATCAAGATTGTGACCAACTTCAACCTGACCTACACCAAGAACCAGAAGAATGCTGGCGACCTCCTTGGTATAGCCTACCAGAAGATGCCGAACCTCTCTATCTATGAGCAGGATGCCAACGGAAACGACCTGCCCGACTACTACCACATGCTCAACACCTGCTCCGAGGAACTGAAGCGCGACCAATACACCTACGTCAATCCCGTAGCCCTCGCCAAGCAGGCCAAGAACGACGAATCGACCTATCAGATTCAGCCTGAGTTCCAACTCGTCTATAACCTCCTCGGCACACAGGAAGACCAGACGCAACTGAAGTATGAAGGCAAGATACTCTTCAACATCTTTAATAAATATAATGATACGTTCTACCCCTCCAGCCTCGTGACGAGCGGATGGTCCAACAGCGATAACAACAAGTCAACTGCCGATGCCCACAAGAGTACGGCTATCACCACGACTCACCGCCTCACCTTTGTGCCGCATTTCCGCAATGCCGACCACTCCTTCATGGCTTTCGCCCAGTTCCAACTCACCGACGGTAGTTCCAAATCGACCAATTCCACCGTCTGGGGCCTGCCTTCAGGAGGTATCAGTTCGACGATTGCCGACGGTATCGTGAGCGGTCTGGGCACCTCGTCGGGTCAGTGGCGCAGTGTCTATCTCACTTTCTCTGCCCACTATGCCTACAAAGGTAAGTATATCGCCGACTTCTCCATCCGTCGAGATGGCTCGACCAAGTTTGGCGACGACAGCCGCTGGGGTAACTTCCCCGCACTCTCTTTCCGTTGGAACGTGAGCGATGAACCCTTCATGGAACGCCTCAGGTGGATTTCCATGCTCTCCATCCGTCCGGGTTGGGGTAAAGTGGGTAACCAGCCTGGTGGCGAATACCTCTACTTCTCCAAGTATCGCAGCGGCAACGCCTACAATGGCGGCTCCTCCGTCTATCCTGAGAACATCCGCCTCGGCTCTCTCAAGTGGGAAAGCAAGGAAACTTGGAACCTCGGCTTCGACCTCGGATTCTGGAACAACCGCATCACCGCCGACTTCAACATCTACACCCAGCGCACCACCGACCTGCTGATGGCCAACCGCCGCATCCCGACTTCTTCTGGTTACACGGCACTTGCATGGCAAAACGTGGGCAACATGGTCAACAACGGTTGGGAGTTCAACATCAACGGTCGCGACATCATCAAGACCGGCAAGTTCCATGCCGACTTCAACGTGTCCTTCGCCAACAACAAGAACGAAATCACCAAGATGGATGAAACTGTGCTGGCTTCGCTCAACAGCGACTTCGACAAGAACAACGGCTCCTACCTCACCCGAGTGCAACTGCACAACGCCTTCGGTTCTATCTACGGATTCCGCTACAAGGGTGTTTATCAGTACAGTAAATACACTCCCAACGAAGTGGAAGGCGTGAGCGGCCCGAATGCCCCTGTGGCTCGCGACGAGAACAATCAAGTCATTCTCGACAAGAACGGCAACACCATCCCGATGGTCTTCTGCTACGACAGCAACGACAAGACCTACCTCTATGAGTTCAAGGGTGGCGATGCCATCTACGAAGACGTGAACCACGACGGCAACATCAACGAACTCGACATCGTCTATCTGGGCAGTTCTCTTCCCAAGGTGACAGGCGGTTTCGGCTTCAAACTCACCTACGGTCGCTGGAGTTGGAACAACCAGTTCAACTTCCGCATCGGCAACAAAATCGTCAATGCCGCCCGCATGAGAGCCGAAAACATGTACACCAACAACAACCAATCCACCGCTGTCAACTGGCGTTGGCGTGTCGAAGGCGATGTAGCCCCCATCCCTCGTGCCCTCTATCGCGACGGCTACAACTGGCTGGGTAGCGACCGCTTCATCGAGAAAGGTTCTTTCCTCCGACTCAACTACAGTCAGGTAAGTTACTCCTTCGACCCCAAACTCATCAAGAACTGGGGACTCTCCACCTTGAGCCTCTATCTGAGTGCCAACAACCTCTTCTGTATCACAGGCTATTCTGGTGCAGACCCCGAAGTGGGCTACGGAGGTTATGGTGTGACAACCGATAATGCCCGTACACCTAATGCCCGCTCCTACACAATGGGTATCACGGTTCAATTCTAACACAACGTTTTTCGACTCAATAAAATATCGGAAAAGAATCTTCTAAAAAGAAAAGATTATGAAAATGAGAAAAATATATAAAACAGCAGGCTTTCTCCTCCTCGCGGCCACACAGACCGTGGTGAGCGGATGCAGCGACTTCCTTTCCATCGAGCCTCAGAACGAGATTGTGTTGGAGCGTTACTGGACAGAAGAAAAGGATGTGAACAGTGTGCTCAACTCCTGCTATGCTCACTTGGAGACTGCCGATTGCATCAACCGAATGGTCGTGTGGGGCGAACTCCGTTCCGACAACATGACCAACGGCTCTGGCACCAACTATGCCTTGCAGCAAATCATGAAGGAGAATATCCTCGAAACCAATAATTTTACCAACTGGCAGTGTTTCTATCAGGTCATAAACGACTGCAACACAGTACTTTACTATGCGCCCGGTGTGAATGCTATCGACCCCAACTTCACCGACTCTGAACTTCGGGCCACGATGGCAGAGGCCACGGCACTGCGTTCTCTGTGCTACTTCTACCTCATCCGCACCTTCCGCGATGTGCCATACGTGACAAAGCCTTCCAACGACGACAGTCAGGACTTCCGAATCGAAGCCACTCCCTTCAACGATGTGCTGGATTATCTGATTGCCGACATGGAAAGCATCAAGGACGATGCCGTGCGCAGTTATGGCGAGGAGAGCGTGGAAAACACCTCCCGCATCACTCGCTGGTCCTGCTACGCACTCTTGGCCGACCTCTACCTTTGGAAAGGCGATTGGCAGAAGTGCATCGACTATTGCGACCTCGTTATCAACGAGAAAATCCGTCAGTATGAAGAAGCCTACGAGAAGAATCCCACCACGCTCACGATGGAATTGTACGGCAAATATCCTCTCATCTCGGAATCGGCTGGTAGCAACAACAACTATGCCGGCAACACCTATACCGAGATTTTCGGCGATGGAAACAGTTTTGAGTCTATCTTCGAACTCAACTTCCTCAACAACCAGACCGTGAAAAACTCCACCGTGGCCAGTTTCTATGGTGCAAGTAGCAATTTGGCAGGCCAGATTGGCGTGACTGACTTCGTAGCCCGAAGCCCCTACACCGACACCAACGACCTCTTCAAGAAGAGCGACTGCCGCTATCTGGAAAACATGCGCGAAAGCAGCAGCAAGTTCTACATTACAAAATATGTGAACCAATCGCTCTCCTTCCGCACCAGCACCACCACCGGTGCAGCACCCTCTGTGGCGCAGGACCCACGCGCTTCAGACTTTGCCAACTGGATTATCTATCGTCTGACCGACGTGATGCTCATGAAGGCAGAGGCCGAGGTGGAGATGGCAGGTGACGTGCCAGAAGGGGCTACCCCAACTCCTGAGCAACTCGCCACCTATCAGGATGTCTTCGATATCGTGATGGCCGTGTGGCGTCGTGCCAACAACAAGCGCACTTCTACCACCGACCTCTTGAAGTTCGACGACTATGCAACCTCTCGCAAGGCTATGGAAGACCTCGTGCTTGACGAGCGTCAGCGCGAACTCATGTTCGAGGGAAAGCGTTGGTACGACCTCGTGCGACTCAGCCGTCGCGACGGAGAGAACGACCGCCTGGTCAAGAAGGTGCTGCCCAAGTTCCAGGAGAACACCAGTGCCATCCGCATCAAACTCTCTACTGCCGATGTGCTCTACTGGCCTTACAACCGTGAGGAGATTAAGCAGAATCCGAAACTTGTTCAGAATCCTGCATACATAACAGATAACACAGAAAAAAACTTTTAACGCATCATGAAAAGAACACATATATATAAGATATTTACGGGTATGTTGCTTCTCGTCTTTGCGGCACAGACAATGGTCAGTTGCTCTGACGAACCTGATGGCGATAACTACTACACCTTCACTGGTGAGATGGTGAGCGACTACCTTGACAATCGCCCTGAACTGTACAGCGAGTTCACGGAGATTCTCCATCGTTCTGGCATGTATGGCATGATGGCCACCTATGGCACCTACACCTGTTTTGCGCCCACCAATGAGGCCGTTGACCGCTACTTGCGCGACCACGGCTACAGCAGTGTGTCCGACCTTTCGCAGGAAGAGTGCGACACGTTGTCGTGGAACCACATCATTGCAGCCACCTACTTCACCACCGACTTGAGTGATGGAAACATCCCGAAGTCGAACATGAACGACCGTTTCCTCACCTTCTCCTGCGACACCAATTCCACCAGCGGAAATGTGATGTACTATGTCAACATGGCCTCCAAACTGGTGGCTCGCGATGACTCTGTGGAGAATGGTGTGGTTCACACACTTGACCGCGTCATTCAGCCTTCCAGTTCCTATCTGCCGGAGAAGTTGTTGGAGGACAAGAACATCTCGCTCTTTGCCTCAGCCTTGACCCTGACAGGACTGAATGACAGCCTCTACGATTATATCGACCCTGATTACCACGTGAATCCCGATTCTGTCTATAAGCCCATCCCCTTCCACAGAACAGGTGCCACCTATTATATGTACTATCCAGCCAACCGCATGAAACGATTTACAGTGCTGGCAGAAACTAACAAGGTGTATGCCGAGGCTGGCATTAACTCTCTGGACGACCTGAAGGCTCACGCTAAGGAGGTCTATGACGAGATGTATCCAGAAGATGCAGGTCTTTATGATGATGACTGGACCAACCGCAAGAACCCGCTCAACCGTTTCGTGGCCTACCATCTGTTGCCTTATTATGCAGCAGTAAATGACTTCACCATCTCGGAGAGTGGTATCAACTACAAGACGACTTGTGCCATGACCAACCTGATTGACTGTACAGACTGGTACACGACGATGATGCCTGGCACTATCATGAAGTTTTCTTCTCCGTCCGCTGGTTTGTACATCAACAGAAAAGGTGTGGGCAGCAAGTTCACGGTGGAAGGTGTGAAAGTTTATACACCCACAGAGATGAGGACCATTCACGACGAAGAATTGAAAGAGGCTGGTTTGCATGTCGATACACTGAATCAGCAGGCGCTCAATGGCATCTACCATTATATAGACAAGGTGCTGGAGTACAACAAAGAGACTCGTGATGTTGTCTTTAACGACCGTATTCGCTGGAATGTGATTACCATGTCGCCAGAGTTCCTGAATGTAGGTGCCCGTGGCAATACCAATACCCAACACCTGACAGGTCTGAAGCAAGTGGAAGGATGGGATTTCCACGGCATCAATCCTACACTTGCAGTGCGTGAGCGTGGTGTGTGGATGGCTACCTATTCGGACGCCGTCGATTTGATTGGCCAGTTTGACGTAAGTTTCAAACTTCCTCCAGTGCCAGAAAATACGTATGAAATCCGCTTTGCCTATGGTGCAGGTAATGACCGTGGTGTGGTTCAGATTTACTTCGGCGAGAAGGGCAATCTGCAGCCCATGGGTCTGCCTATCGACTTCCGTGTTTGGGGTGGCGACCCGAGCATTGGTTGGGTAGCCGACACCGAAGATAATGAGGAAAATCGTGCCATCGACAAGGCCATGCACAACCGTGGCTACATGAAGGATATGGACTCTTGGAACCAAGGAGGTTCAAACAATCTTCGTGCCAACAATGGTAAGTATCGCAAGATTCTCACCACCCAGCGTCTTGATCCCAACAAAGAGTATTGGCTTCGTATCAAACTCGTCATCGACAATGCGGAGGCCGAACTCCCCATCAACTATTTCGAGTTCTGTCCTAAGAGTGTCTATGCAGGTCTGACCGCAGAAGATACGCATTGATAATTGACAATTGATAATTGACAATCGATAATCAGTAATAGTATGAAAATAAAGAATCTATATAAAATGATGGCAGGGGCATTCCTTCTCGCAGCCGCATCGCAGGGCTTGACGGGATGTTCTGACACATGGGACGACCACTATGAAATGGCTGGCACCAATGGCAGTTCCTCCCTGCTCCAGATGATTGAAGAGAACCCGCAGTTGAGCGATTTCTACGAACTGCTCCGTTCCACCCATATCTACAACAACAACCACCGCACGAAGGTGACCTACGCCGACCTGCTCAATGCCGACCAGGCTTTGACGGTGTGGGCTCCAGTCAATGGAACCTTCAACGTCGATTCTCTGCTCGACCTGTGCCAGACGGAGAAGGGCGACTCAACGGTTGGTCGTCATTTTGTGATGAACCACATCGCACATAACCTCTACAACATGAACGCCCAGACCGACGAGAACGTGAAAATGCTGAACGACAAGTTCCTGCCGTTGGCCTATCGCTCCATCTACAATGCCAAGATTGTAGATGAGCAGCACGTGAACACGCCTGCCACCAATGGCCTTCTTCATGTGGTAAATGACGATGCTTGGTACACCTACAATGTATATGAGGCCATTACCTCGTTGGACGAGTTCCGTCATCTTGGTTCCTTCCTTTCTCGCTACGAGAAGCAGGAACTGGACGAGGAACGTTCCATCCAGTCGGGCATCGAAGATGGCAAGAAAGTCTATTCCGACTCTGTGATGGTGAAGACCAACAACCTGTTCCGTGTGTTCGACCAAATCATGGACGAAGACTCAACCTTCTTCATGCTGGTACCCGATGCCGACACGTGGAAACCCGTCTATGACGAAGCCGCTACATTCTTCAACTTCGCCCCAATAGAGAAGGGCGACTCCATCTGTGACTACTGGACTCATGTCTCGCTGATGAGCGACCTCATCTACAACGAGAATGTGCAGCGCAGTATGAATGACTCCATCTTCTCCACATCCTATCGCATGTACGATTGGCCATACCATGTGTTCCATGATCCTTACGAAGAAGGCGGCTTGCTCAATTCTTCCAACATGAAAGATGAATTGCAGTGTTCAAATGGTCGAATCATGCGCATCAAGGAGTGGCCTTTCACTCCAGAAGACCTCTTCTTCCGTCCTATCGTGATGCAGGGAGAACGTGAAGCCAACCTTATCGACTATAAGGATTGCACCTTCAATTATCGTGCAGCCGTGGGTGACACCATTTCTGGCAATGCCTATCTGGATATAGTTCCAAAGAATACAACAACCAACTGGGAAGCCACCTTTGAGGTTCGCAACACGCTGTCTGCAACCTATGACATCTGCGCTGTCATTCTGCCCAAGACGGTCTATAAGAGCAACTCTCATGACTTCAAACCCAATAAGTTTAAAGCCGAGTTGACCTATATGGACGAGAATGGTGAAATGCAGACCGTTAAATTTGATGACGAAGTGACAAGCAATGGTATGAAAGTGGATACCGTGCGAATTGGCCGTTTCACATTCCCTGTGTGCAACTATCAGCAGCAAGATGCCACTGTCAACCTGAAACTCATCTGTTCCGTCGGTAGGCGTGATGGCAATTTTTCTCGTGAGATGTTTTTGGATTGTATATACCTCAAACCCGTTTCTAATGAAGACTCTTCGGATGAAGAACTTGAAAATCAGGAAGCGAACGAAAGAAAGGAGGCAAAGAAATGAAACGTATCGTATTGACATTAGTGACCCTGAGTTCACTGTTCTGGGCAGACTGCTGGGCACAGGACACCAAGACCCCCTCTCAAAGCGAGAAGATTGTGTTGCACGAAGTGAAAGGCCGCGTGGTGGATGCCGCCACGGGAGAACCCGCAGCAGGTGTGCAGGTGCAGGCATACAACAACCCGAAGTATTCGGCCATGACAGACGACAAGGGTGAATATACTCTGAAGATTCCGGCATGGGTGACTTCCTTGATTTATGCTGCAGATGGCTACACGATGGTGCAGCAGTCAACGGCTGACGTGGAGCAGCCCGTAGTCAGGATGTATTCATCCAAGTTTGACGAGATTTATGCCCGTCAGACCTCTGCTGCAAGCCGCAAGACAGCGTTGGCTGGCTACAACAACAACGACCTCAGCATCGACAACCAGATTCAGGAGAAACTGGGCGGCGACATGTTGACCACCATCCGTAGCGGACAGCCTGCACAGGGCGTGAAGATGCTCATGAATGGTATCAACTCGCTCAACAGCAACGCCCAGCCACTGGTCATTGTGGATGGTGTGATGCAGAACATGCAGTGGAGTTCTCCCTCTCTGCACGACGGCTTCTTCAACAATATCCTCTCCGGCATTATGGTGGAGGACATTGAGAAGGTGTCCGTGCTGAAGAACGGTACTGCCATCTATGGTGCCAAAGGTGCCAACGGTGTGCTTATCATCGAGACCAAGCGCAACAAGTCGATGGCCACGAAGATTGACGTGAGTGTAGGTGGTACTTTTGAGTCGGTGCAGAAGTTGCCCGACATGATGAACGGTGAGCAGTTCCGTGTCTATGCTTCCGAAATGATAGGTACGACAGGCACCAAGAACAATGCCTTCAAGTTCCTGCAGACCGATCCGAACTACTATTATTATAATATGTATCACAACTCGACCGATTGGAGCGACAAGGTGCATCGCACGGCCTTCACGCAGCAGTACAGCATCAACGTGCAGGGTGGCGACGACGTGGCCAACTACAACCTCTCGGTGGGTTATGCCGGTTCGAAAGGCACTGTCAAGGACTTCAACATGTCGAGATTCAACCTCCGACTGAACTCCGACATCTGGCTGACAAAAGACATCAGCGTCCGTTTCGATGCGGCCTATTCGGATGTGACTCGCAACATGCGCGACGACGGTGTGAAGGACGATGTGACCGAGGGCCTCATTGCTGCTCCAGCCTTCCTGTCGCTCATCAAGTCTCCCTTCCTCTCGCCCTACGCCTACGACACCAGCGGCCATCTGTCGGGCTATCTGGCTGAGGCTGACGACTATCTGTCGGACGTGGTGACTTCGCGTAGCGACTACACCACCAGTCTGGCCAACCCATTGTCCATTCTCGACAATGGCGAAGGACGCAACAAGAACTACTTCGGCAACCGTATGGTTTCGCTGGCTGTCACTCCCCAGTGGGAAATCAACCGCGACTGGACTGTGGCCAACCACTTTGCCTTCCAGTTGGTCAACACCGACGAGAACTACTACATCCCGACCACTGGTGTGCCAAACTACGAAGTGAGGAACATCGGTCAGGTGGAGAACTGCGCCAGTGCATTGGCCGGTCGTCAAATCACCATCATGAACGACCTCAACCTGCGCTACAGCCATCGTTGGCAGGGCCATCTGCTCTCGGCGAAGGGCGGCATGCGCTATCTGCGCGACACCTACCGACTGAACACCCAGATTGGCTACAACACGGGTAACGACAAGACTCCCAACATGTCGTCCTCTCTCGAATACAAGCAGACCTCAGGTCTTGACAATCGCGACGCATCCTTGACCTACTACCTCTCAGCCGACTACAACTACTTGGAGCGTTACTATCTGACGGCCACGGTGGCTATGGATGGTTCGAGCAAGTTCGGTGTGGATGCCCCCGACGGGGTGAAAATCGGCAAGTGGGCATTTGGCTTCTTCCCCTCCGTTGAGGCAGCATGGGTGCTCACCAACGAGAAGTGGTTCCGTCCCAACCGTGCTGTCAACTACCTGAAACTGAACGGTGGTTTCGACTTCGTGGGCAACGACGACATCAACGCCGTGGCTTCGCGCACCTACTTCACCTCTAAGCGTCTGTTCAACTCCCTCACTGGCATCTCGATGGCCAATATCGGCAACACAAGACTGCAGTGGGAGACCACCGCGCGTTTCACCGTAGGTCTGCAAGGAGCGTTCTTCGACAACCGCCTCTGGCTCTCGGCCAACTACTTCCATAGCAACACCTACAACCTCCTCTCTTTGGGTACATTGTCTTACCTTTCAGGTCTGGAAACGAACTGGCTGAACGATGGCCGCATCACCAACAACGGTTTCGACGTGAGTGCCGATGTGAAAATCATCAACACCAAAGACTGGAAGTGGAGTGTAGGCGCATCGATGGGCCACTACAAGAACACCATCAAGCGTCTGCCCGGTGGCGTGGATGCCATCAACTATTCGCTCTATGGCGGCACCATCCGCAACCAAGTGGGTTCGTCGGCTGGACTCTTCTATGGCTACAAGACTCAGGGCGTGTTCTCCACCAGCGAGGATGCTCAGAGAGCGGGTCTTTACCAACTCACCGAGACGGGTGTGAAGCAATACTTCAATGCTGGCGACATGCACTTTGCCGAGGTGGAGCAGGATGGCTGCATCGACGAGCGCGACATGCAGGTGATTGGCGACCCCAACCCCGACATTTATGGTAACTTCTCCACCCGCCTCTCGTGGAAGAACCTCACGCTTTCTGCTTCGTTCAACTACTCTGTGGGTGGCGACCTCTACAACTATCAGCGCAGCATCCTCGAGTCTGGTTCTTACTTCTACAACCAGACCTCCCACATGATGGCTCGCTGGACCCACGACGGTCAGGTGACCGATGTGCCACGCGCCTCGTTCCTCGACCCGATGGGCAACAGCCGCTTCTCCGACCGCTGGATTGAAAACGGTTCCTACCTGAAACTGAAGAACGTGACGCTCAGTTACCGCATCCCCGTGCGCAGTACCTACTTGCAGGGCATCACCATCTGGGGAGCAGCCAACAACCTCTTCTGCATCACGAAGTATCTCGGTTCCGACCCAGAGTTCGCTCAGTCCAATGCTGTGCTGGGCATGGGCATCGACCGTGGTCTCATCACTCCCGGACGTAATTTCTCCTTTGGCTTAAAGATTAACCTCTAATAAATGCACCAGATATGAAAATCAAGAATATATATAAAATCATGGCAGTGTTGGCCCTCCCCCTGATGGGGGTGGGGGGCTTGACCTCCTGCACCAAGTCTGACAGCGAACTGGTTTCGTTCGTCGAGGACAACCGTCTCAACACCCCCAACGACACGGTGTATTCTCTGATGGGCATTGTAGGCAAAATGCAGGTGGTGGCCGACCGCACCATCTTGTTGGGCGAACTGCGTGGCGACTTGACTTCGCTCACCGAACAGGCTTCGCTCGACTTGCAGCGCATCGCCAATTTTGAGGCTGATGCGTCCAGCCCCTACAATAATGCGCGTGACTACTATGCGCTGATTCAGAACTGCAACTACTTCTTGGCCAATGCCGACCTCGACCTGACGAAGCGTGGCTACAGGGTGTTTGAACGCGAGTATGCTGTGGTGAAGACCTATCGTGCGTGGGCCTACCTTCAGTTGGCACTCAACTATGGTTCTGTGCCTTTCTTCACGGAGCCTATCCTGAAAGAGAAAGATGCCGACCCCTCCCTGTATGACCACTACGACGTGAAGCAGATTGCCAACTTCTTCATCGATGACATCAAGCCCTACGTGAATACGGAATATCCCGACTATGGCTCGATTGGCGGCATGGCTTCCCGTCGGTTCTACATCCCGGTGCGTGTGCTGCTGGGCGACCTTTGCCTCTGGGCAGAACGCTATGCCGAAGCGGCGAAGTACTATCATGACTTCCTGACGTTGCAGAGTAATCCCCGTCCTGTGGGTTCTGCTTCGATTGGGTGGATGAACCGTGAGTTTGATATGCTCATAGATAGTTATAGTGCTCAGTTCACTTCTTCCAGCGAAATTCTGACCATCATCCCGATGGAAACTCGCGAGTATGATGGCATCATCTCTCGTCTCAACGATGTGTTCAACTCGACCGAGAAGAACAACTACTACTATCAGGCTACTCATTCGCCTGCCTACGACGAACTTTCTCGCTCTCAGCGATATGTGGGTATCTTCAACGACCCTGCCACGATGCTTCCCGACACGCTTCCGGTGCCGGAGGATAAAGTCTATGTTTCTGAGGCAATGCGTGGCGACCTGCGCCAGTACAGTGTCTATCCTCCCCTGCGCAGTGTGCCTTCAGCCTCGTCCAGTTATTCGACTCTGCGTCAGACTTGCAACAAGTATCGTTCCGGAAACGTGTCGCTCTATCGTCTTCAGTATGTCTATCTCCGCTTTGCCGAAGCACTCAACCGTGCCAACTATCCCCAAGCAGCCTTTGCGGTCCTGAAGTACGGACTGTGGAAGGACAACATCGAGAAGTATATCTCGGCAGAGGAGCGTGAGAAGGCTGGAGAGTTGCTTTCGTTCAGCGAGTACTACTTCACTCGCGAAAACACGTTCGGACTCCACTCTCGTGGTTGTGGCCGTAGCGATGGCGACAAGCAGTATGTCATTCCCGAGTCGGAGACGAAGGAGGACAGTATTCTGGCTGTGGAAGACATGATTTGCGACGAGATGGCTTTGGAAACGGCTGCCGAAGGTGTGCGCTACTACGACCTCATGCGTATTGCCCAGCACCGCAACGACCCCACGTTCCTGGCTGCGAAGGTGGCACGTCGAAAGGGTGCCAACAACTTCGACAACGCACTCTATACCAAACTCTCCAACACGAAGAACTGGTATCTCCCACTCGAATGATTCTCTACAGTCGCTCATAGCGACATGAGGAAAATTTAAGTGAAAAACTAAAAGTTAAAAGTTTAAGTTACTTTTCTCCCTGATGGCACACACCCCGAATGGAGGATACTTATACTTTTAACTTTTAGTTTTTCACTTTTTTATAACAAGCCGCATGACTTAATTGTTAATTGTTTTTTTATTCCTAATTGCCTTCAACCGATGTTCCTTTGCTCCCCTACGTGCAACGCCGTTGCATATCTAAATTGTATGCCGTGCAATATGTATATTGTACGCCGTTGCATATACAATTTGTACGTCGTTGTGTTTTCAGGGCCCAAGGAACTTGTCGTAACGTGGTGGCAAGCATCTGAAACATGGCGCACACCTTATCTCTTCATAAACAGGTAACTTTGCATAGCCAATCCCTACGGCATGAATTACTTATTTACAATCCTATATGAAACGTATGAAGAAAATCCTCTCACTGCTCTTGTTGGCAGTCGCCATCCCGTTTGCGATGATGGCACAGAGCGAAAACCTGACTGTCAATGGCACCTCGCGCCACATCATCACCTATGCCCCCAAGGAGTTGGGCACACAGCGTCCCTTGCTCATCGCCTGCCACGGCTACAATCAGAGTGCTGACTACCTGAAGGGGTTCGCCAAGTTCGAGACCTTGGCTGACACTGCCAAGTTTGTGGTGGTCTATGCCGACGGTCTGAACAAGGCTTGGGACATCTCTGGCACGAGCGACCTGAAGTTCATGGAGACCATCATCGAAACCATGTACAGCCGCTATCAAATCAGCAAGAAGAAAGTCTATCTGACAGGCTTCTCGATGGGCGGCATGTTCACCTACTATGCAGCCAACAAAATGGCCGACAAGATTGCCGCTTTCGCTCCTGTCAGCGGCTATCCGATGGGCGGACCCAATGCCAGCGCGTCGCGTCCTGTGCCGATTCTTCACACCCACGGCACCAGCGATGAAGTCTGCGGCTTTAGCAGTGTGCAGTCCCACATCAATGCGTGGGTTAAGTTCAACGGCTGCAACACCACGCCCGAAGTCATCCAGCCTTATCCGAAGTCAAAGCCCTCTTCTACGGCCTCACTCACTCGCTACCGTCATGGCAAGAATGGTGTGGAGGTGGCTCTGCTCACCCTGCCCGGCAAAGGACACTGGTGGTCGATGGACGAGGCTCTGGCACTCACGTCGGTGGAAGTGTGGAACTTCTGCAAGCGTTTCGCCATCGGGGCCGATGAACCCGAAGTGAAGTCCATCGTTCCCGAAGAAGGCTCTTTCGACCTTGTCCCTTCGGTCAACAACACCTTTCAGGTGACCTTTAACGTGCCCATCGATTGTGCCAAGGTGCAGGCCGTCTTTCAGCCCGCTACAGGGAGTCCCGTCAACCTCGAAGTGAAGTCGGAGGGTTTTGCCTCCACCGTCACCTTTGAGTTGCCAGCCGATGCCGAAGTGGCCGATGGCGAGGGAACATTGGCCATCCGAAAGGCAACCACCCAAGCGGGTGGGGTGCTGGCCGAGAAGACCTTCACCTACGTTTATGGAGTGGAAGAAGTGGGGGAGACCCTCAATGTCGATACCCTCTACAGGTCCAAGTGGTTTGACGAACGCGATGCCATTGGCGAAGGCATCCCTTCGGGGTGGCGGCGCATCACCACCTTCTCCGACGGAAGCCGCAAGGTAGTGGCTGCTGGCACGAAGGATTGTGGCGAGGTGCGCATGAAATACTTCACCCATGATGGCGATTTCGATGCAGGCTTCTACCTCAGCGCACGTGACCACTCCAACTGCAACCTTGCCTATGGAGTCTATAACAACGCCCTCCTTCCCTTGAAGGTGGGACGCTACACCATCCGCTTCCGTTCCATCTATTGGAGCGAAGGTGCCATGAATGCCAAGGCAACCTTTGGTTTCAGCCTCAAAACCTCAACCAACCAAGGGGTGTTCTCTGCTCCCTCCCTCACTTCCACCGGCACGATGAAAGAGAAAGATGGGCAGAAAGTGTCAGGCTCGAAAGAGCATGTCTTTCAGGTCGATATAACCAAAGCCACCAACTACGTGCTCAACTTCGACATGGCAGAAGGCTGGAACTCCGTCATCTTTGGTGATGTCATGGTGACCACTACGCCGACGCAAGCCGACCTCTACAAGGGAACATTCCTCCGTGCCATGACAAAGGCGCAGAAGTGGCTGGAGGAGGATGGTGGCTCTTCTGCCGATACTCCACTGGCCAAGGCTGTGCAGAAGTATGCCGACTTTGCCTCCACTTCGCCTACTGCCTACACGGCTGCTACACGCGAGTTGACTTCGGCTATGGACAAATATGAGGTGACAGGTATTGATGCAGTCAGTGCAGACAACCGCTCTGCATCGAGTGAAATATACAGCCTGACAGGTGTTCGCATGGGTAAGGACAAGACTGCTTTACCCTGTGGCATCTATGTGATGAATGGAAAGAAATTCATCAAGCGATAAAAAAGAACGCAAACACGAATCTATCAGGAAAAAATATGGAGAAAAAACGTTTACACCAACGTGTGGGGTGTGCTTTTTGCCTACTCTTTTTGTCAGTGGGAGTGATGGCTCAGAAGTTGACTTTCAGCCAACCTCACGGCTTCTGCAACGCTCCCTTCTCCCTCGAAATCTCGCTGGAAGAAGGGGCGTTGGAGGAGGGGACCACCATCCGCTACACGCTCGATGCCAGTGAACCCACGGCGGCCAGTGCGCTTTATCAAGAACCATTGTCGGTCACGGGCAACACTGTCATCCGTGCTGCCGTGGTGCGTGGGGACGAACGGGTGTCCGACATTGCCACAGCCACCTACCTCTTTGCCGCCGATGTGCTGAAGCAGTCGGCCACTCCTGCGGGCTATCCCACCACGTGGGGCAGTTACACCGAGCAGTACGGCACGGCGGTGGCTGACTATGGGATGGACCCCGAAATGACCCAAGACCCCATCTTGGCTCCGAAGATACGGGAAGGACTCTTGAGCCTCCCCGTCCTCTCCATCGTGACAGACAAGGACAACCTGTTCAGTCATGAGAATGACGAACAGAAAGGCGGCATCTACATCTTCACGGGTCCTCCAGTGGGCGACGCGACAGGACACGGGTGGACTCGTCCTGCCAGCATCGAACTGATGGGCGGCCCCCAGCAGCATGACCTGAGTGCTACCTGCGGCCTGCGCCTGCATGGTGGACATGGACGTTTGGCAGAAAAGAACCCCAAGCACTCCTTCCGCTTGGTGTTCAAGGCTGAATATGGTAAAAAGACACTGAAGTACCCTGTGTTTGGCGATGACGTTCCTGCCAAGTTCGACCAGTTGGTGCTGCGTTGCCATTTCGGCAATGCGTGGCAGCACTGGATGGAGGGTAACCGCGAAAAAGCCCAATACACCCGCGATGTGTGGTCGCGGCGAATGCAGCGGAAGATGGGGCGCACCAGCGTTGACGCGCTTTATGTTCATCTGTTCCTCAATGGCATGTACTGGGGACTCTACAACCTCAGCGAGCGTGTGGATGACCAGTTTGGCAAGAACCATCTGGGCGGCGAAAAAACAGACATAGATGTCATCAAGATAGAAGAAGATGGCGGCAACCATCTGGAGGCAAGCGAAGGAGACATGGAGGCTTGGAACCTGATGGTGGAGACTGCTGCCAAGGCCAGTGACGAAGTGTCCTACAACCGCTTGCAGGGCAAGGATGCCGAGGGCAATGACGACCCGGAACTGGAGCCGCTGCTCGACATCGACGCTTTCATCGACTATATGCTCATCAACCAGTATGACGGCAACACCGACTGGGATCACCACAACTGGTATGCCATCCGCCGTCGAGGCACCGAGAGCCAAGGTTTCCGCTTCCTCTGCTGGGACTCTGAAATTATCTTTGAGAATGTGTATGAGAACTCCCTCAACAAGAACAATGGCAAGGATTTCCCTACAGGCATATTCCACAATCTATTGCAAAATGATGACTTCGCACGCCGCTACCTGCAACGAGCCAAGGAGGTGCTTGCTCCCGATGGCCTGCTGGGACAGGAGAGTGTGGTGGCTGTGTGGGACAGTCTCTACAACACCATCTCCACGGCTCTCTACGACGAGGCAGCCCGTTGGGGCGACTATCGTCGCGATGTGCATACATACACCACTCGCGGTCAACTCTACACGGTTGACAATCAGTACATGAAAGAACGTAACCGCTTGCTCACCCAATACTTCCCACAACGTTCGGACAATGTGTTGGCCAGCATCGTCAGTGCCGTGAGTGTCGATGACTTCGATATGCCCGACGGATGGATTCGTTTGGCCTCTTCCATGTTCCACGAGTGGGATGGCACAGGCATCGATGCCGAGCCGTTGGACAAGGCTGTCACAGTCGATTGGAACATGCGCCAATCCGTCGGTGGAGGCGTGGCTGTGGCAGGCTTTGTCAACGTGGATCACAACCAGTTTGCCGACTTGAGTCGGTACGACAAACTCGTGCTGCGTGGTTCTGGCACAGGCGTTCGTATCCTTGCCAACCGTCTGGTGGCTCATGGTCCTTGGAAAGAGATATCGGTTTCGTTCAGCGAGAGTGACCCCTATTGGGATGCTGCCCTGCAAGCCATTGTGCTGCCGCTTGATGATCTGAAAAAGGCACGAACGAAGAACGAGAACCAGTACCGCCCCGACGATTTTGTGCATCTCAATGCCATCAAGGTGGATTGGTACAACTCGGCCAACGTGCTTGGTGCCTACCTCATTCCGTCAGAGGAACTGACTGGCATTGCTCAAGTTGAAATGCAGGGCGAGAAAGATGTTTTCTACAACCTGAACGGACAGCAGGTAGCGCACCCCATGCGAGGCATCTACATCTATAATGGAAAGAAAATCTTTGTGAAGTGAGAAAAAAACAGAAAAAATTTTGTTCTTTCTTCGATTTGCCTTAACTTCGCCCCACTTATAACGCTTAATTGATAGTCTAAAATTAGAAAGCCGAATGAAAAAGAATCTTTTATCGACCATGCTCTTGTGGCTGTTGGCTGTCGTGGCCAGTGCCAACGATGGCTCATTCTGTGTGAATGGCAATCAGTTAGTACCCGTGAACGAAACCGAGGTGGCTGTGACCAAAGAGGTGCTTACCATCACCTTGGGCGACGATGGCTATGCACAGGTGGATGTGCAGTATGAGTTCACCAACCGAGGGGCTGCCAAGACCATCGACGTGGGCTTTGAGGCACAGGCTCCCTACAACACGGGCGAGAATGCACTGGGGGCAGACGGCCATCCCTTCATCCACGACTTCACCATCACGATGAACGGTGAGCGGCTCACCTACCGCACTGCTGTGGTGAAGGGTGGCACCGAAGAGGAACCTACCAACTTCAAGCCGCTCAACATGAAAGAGTGGCGTCTGCCTACGGGCAACGACGAGGAAGACTATGGAAGCAGCCTTGTCAACATCAAGACCAAGGAGTATATGAACTACTCGGTGGCCTACCTCTTCAAGGCCAACTTCAAGGCAGGCAAGAACACCGTACACCACACCTACCGCTACCAGACCTCGAGCGGTGTCTATCAGCATTTCAACGTACCCTATTGGCTCAAGCCTGCCATGCGTTGGGCCAACCATCAGATAGACGACTTCACCCTGCGCATCAAGGTGGAGAACACGGCCAAGCAGTTCTGCCTGTCCAACGATGACATGTGGAAAGGTGCTCAATGGCGAGTGACTTCTGGCACAGGCAAGGTACACATCATCAAGGGTGCTTGGGAAGCAGGAACCGAATATGTGGAGTTCTCGCTTCGCAATGGCACCGTGGAGTGGCATGGCCGCAACTTCCGTCCCGACTCCGACTTTGCCATTATCTCGCCCGACATGGTGCTCTTCTATCGCGATGACTTCAAACTCGGACGCTTCTACGACCGCACGGCCACGGTGCTGGTGCCTTTTGACAAGATGACAGGCGACGACCAGTCCGTCGGCACCACGTCTGGCATAGCGAACAGCCGCATTCTTCGCAACCTGCCCTACGCCAGTCGTGGCTATGTGTTCAAAGACCCCAAACTGGCCGCCTACTTCAAATCGCTCTGGTGGTACATGCCCGATCCCTCCTGGCAGCAATCTACAGCCGACTTTACTGAGGAGGAACGGGAGTTGATTAAGTGAACCCTCCGCTTGTGAAGTAACACTAACGAAAACAAAAGCAACATGTCGCAAAGTAAGTCTCTCGCAAAGAGGCTAACTTTGCGACATGTTTTTTTTATACCTTTACGGAATATCATGATGAGAAGACTTTTTTCGATAGCAGCCATGGCGTTGTGTGCGCTGGCTGCATGGGCAAAACCCCATGACAACACAAACAGACTCTGGTACGACCGTCCTGCCACCGTGTGGCTCGAAGCCCTGCCTTTGGGCAACTCGCGTCTGGGGGCGATGGTCTATGGCGGCACCGAGGTGGAGGAGATTCAACTGAACGAAGAAACCTTCTGGAGCGGAGGACCTTACAACAACAACAGCACCACCTCTCTCCAGCACCTCGACGAGGTGCGCAACCTCATCTTCCAAGGTCAGGAGAAGGCAGCCGAAGACATCATCAACCGTGAGTTTGTCAAAGGCCCTCACGGCATGCGCTTCCTCACGGTTGGCAGTCTCTGTCTCGACTTTGGCCACAAGCAGGCAACAGACTACATGCGAGAACTTGACCTTCAGACAGCCGTCGCCACCACTTCCTACATATATAATAAGGTGCGCTACACCCGTCGGGTCTTCGCCTCATTGGCCGATGGTGTGGTGATGGTCAACGTGAAGTCCAGCCAGAAAGGTGCGCTTCACTTCACGCTTTCCCACAAGTGCCAGTTCCCGCTTCAGGTCAAAGCCGAAAGCCAAACCCTTGTGGCCACCATTCCCGGAGTGGAGCAAGAAGGCATCAAGGCGGCCCTCACCGCCCAGTGCCGCACCGACGTGAAGACCGACGGCACCGTGAAGGTCGAGGGTGAGACCCTCCGTGTGGAAGGGGCTACCGAAGCCACCCTCTACATCTCCGCAGCCACCAATTTCGTCAACTACCACGACGTTTCTGGCAATGCCGCCCAGAAGAACAACGACCTCCTCTCCAAGGCGGAAACCTTCAAGTTTGACCAACTGCTCAAACGCCATCTGGAGAAATATCAAGCACAATACAATCGTGTGACGCTCACGCTTCCATCGTCGAATAATAGCCAACTGCCCACCGACCAGCGACTTGACAAGTTCTATGGCAGTGATGACCTCGGCATGGTCGCCCTCCTCTTCAACTATGGTCGCTACCTCCTCATCTCCTCCTCGCAGCCCGGTGGTCAGCCCGCCAACCTGCAAGGCGTGTGGAACGACAAGCGCAACGCTCCCTGGGACAGTAAATACACCATCAACATCAACGCCGAGATGAACTACTGGCCTGCCGAGGTGTGCAACCTCTCCGAGTGTGCCGAACCGCTCTTCTCCATGCTGAAAGACCTCAGCGTCACAGGAGCCGAAACCGCCCGTGTCATGTACGATTGCGGCGGTTGGGTGGCACATCACAACACCGACCTCTGGCGCATTGCAGGCCCTGTCGATGGCGCACCGTGGGGCATGTTCCCCAATGGCGGAGCATGGCTCACCACCCACCTGTGGGAACATTACCAATACACCCTCGACCGTGACTTCCTCCGCGAGTATTATCCCATCATGAAGGGAGCCGCCGACTTCTACCTCGACTATATGGTGGAGCGTGACGGCGAACTCCTCGTCGTGCCCAGCGTGTCGCCCGAACACGGCGGACGTGGCAAGAGCACCCCCGTCACGGCAGGCTGCACGATGGACAACCAGATTGTGCGCGATGTGTTCACACAGGTGAAGGAAGCAGCCAAGATTCTGGGTGTTGATGCCGACTATCGGCAGACCCTCGAAACCGCCCTTGCCAAACTGCCACCCATGAAAGTGGGGCAGTACGGCCAACTGCAAGAGTGGCGCGACGACCTCGACGACCCCAAGGACGAGCATCGCCACATCTCCCATCTCTACGGACTCTATCCCTCCAGCCAGATTTCTCCCTATCTCACGCCCGACCTCTGGAAGGCCGCTGGCGTGACCCTCCAGCAGCGTGGCGACCAAGCCACAGGCTGGAGTCTCGGTTGGAAGACCAACTTCTGGGCACGTATGCTCGATGGCAACCATGCCTTCAAGATTATCAGCAACATGCTTCGTCTCTTGCCCAACGAGGGTAGGGAACGCGAATATCCCGATGGGCGCACCTTCCCCAATCTCTTCGATGCCCATCCCCCCTTCCAGATTGACGGCAACTTTGGTGTCACCGCTGGCATCGCCGAAATGCTCATGCAGAGCGAACCCATCACTTGGGAGCATCCTGCCATCCATCTCCTGCCCGCCCTGCCCGATGCGTGGAAAGAGGGTAGTGTCTCTGGTCTCCGTGCCAGAGGAGGCTACGAAGTCAGCATCTCTTGGACCCAAGGCCATCTGGCCACAGCCACCCTCACCCCCCAGTCCGACGGCATCTTGCGTCTGCGCTGCAAAGACCAGTTGCAAGGCAAAGGTCTGACACTGGTGGCTCAGCACAACGGTGTGCTGGAGTATGAGGTGAACACGAAGGCCGGACAGAAGATAACCGTGAAGGGAATGTAGTGTTTCCTTGGCCCTCTTAGGTATTCCTATGTCATCCTTGGCCCTCCTATACTTTCCTAATCTGAAAATTCAATCAATCCTATAACCCATTAAAAAAACAATGAAAAAGATTCTTTCCGTTCTCCTCTCCTTCTGTGCCCTCACAGCATCGGCGCAGAATCCCTATCTCCCCCTTTGGGAGCATCTGCCAGATGGCGAACCCCGTGTGTTTGAAGACCCCGACCGCCCAGGCAAACTCAGAGCCTACATCATCGGCTCCCACGATATGCACAACAACAAGTATTGTGGCAACGATGTCCGCATGTGGTCAGCACCCGTCGAGGACCTCTCGCAGTGGCGCGACGAAGGCCCCATCTTCTCGTGGTATGTCAACGGTCAGTGGGACACCATGTATGCCCCCGACCTCGTGGAGGTGAAGGACAAGGCCACCGGCAAGAAAACCTACTGGCTCTATCCCCACTCTCGTGGCTGGCGGCGTGTGGCGATGGTCTGCAAGGGCGACCGCCCCAATGGTCCCTTCACCCCCGTCAATCTCACCCCCGATGGCACCCAGTGTGTGGATGGCTCGCTCATCGACTTTGACCCCTCCGTCTTCGTCGAGAATATCACCGACCCCAAAGACCCCGACTTCGACAAAGGTTTCCGTGCCTACGTCTTCTATGGCTTCCAGCACTCCACCGCCTGCGAGTTGGACCAAAGCAACATGTACGCCAAGCGTCCCGGCACTGAACTCATCGACCCCTTCATCCCGGCCAGCAGCCGCGATGGCCGACTGCTCGACAAGGAAGGCAGCGTCTATAAGGCACTCTACAAAGGACAGAACCCCTTGGACTTCAACTTCTTCGAGGCATCTTCCATCCGTCAGGTGGGCAACAAATACGTCATGGTGTTCAGCGGTTACTCTGGTGCTGAATACGGACTCGGTGCCACCAACTCAGCCCTGCGTTATGCCTACGGCGACTCCCCCCTCGGCCCTTGGCGCAGTGGCGGTGTGCTCGTCGATTCGCGCGGTGTGGTGCTCAACGAAGACGGCACCCACCTGACCACCACCAATGCAGGCCACAACACCCACGGCTCCTTGCAGCAAATCAACGGCCAGTGGTATGTGTTCTACCATCGTCCTCCACGTGGCTTCGGCAATGCCCGTCAGGCCATGGTCGCTCCAGTTAAGATTGAGTGGGACAAGAAGTCGGTAGCCGATGGCGGCAAGGTGCGCATCGTCGGCTACGACCCCTATGCCAAGAATCAGGAGTGGACAGCCGCAGCCACCGATGGCACCACCTACACGGGTGCCGAAGTGACCAGCGAAGGCTTCCAGATTTTCGGTCTGCCACCTTATCAATACTACTCGGCAGGCATCGCTTGCTACATGAGCAACCAGAACTGGCTCCAAGATGCTTTCGACCACTGGAACAACCACATGGACTTGGCTGGCATCACCAACCGAGGCATCGTCGGTTTCAAATATTTCGGCTTCGGCGGACTGGCCAAGGCCGACCGTGGCATCAACGCCTTTGCAGGCACGAAGAAAGGTGATGGCACCCAACTCAACCTCAATCTCACCCCATCAGGCAACGGTGCCTTCAAGATTCACGTCATGCTCGATGGCCCCTACGCCAACAGCACTTGGAAAGGTCGTGAAATCGCCGTCATCGACATTCCAGCCGATGCGCCCCGCCAAGCCAAGACCTACACCGTGGCAGTGCCAGCCGTCGAAGGGCTCAAAGGCAAGCATGGCATCTATCTTGTGGCGGAAGGTCCCGAAGTGCAGCAGCCCGAACAGCGTCAGCAGCCAGGCCGTCCCCAGCAGCCACAGCGTCCGCAAGGACTCTTCGACCTCCACGGCATCGGCTTCTCTCGTGCCGGAGCCACCTGCGAACCACCAGTGGTGCCCACTGTCAACATCACCGTCGATGGCAAGCCCATCCAACTGCCTGCAGCCCCTGTCTTTGCCACCAACAGCAACGGCTACATGGAGACCACCAACTATCAAGCCTATGCACCCCTCAAGGCCAACTCCGTCATCCGTGCCACTGCCTCCGACCCCTCCGTCCAGATTCAGGTAGGCACCATCACCGACGGCCGTGCCACCGTGAAGTGTACCTACCAAGGCCAAACCAAGACCTACTTGATTAACTAAAGGAACACGTAGTAAGTAGGCGCCAGTTTGGTAAGTAGGTGGACAAAAAACGTTGATATGATGCGGCGGGGCCGCATATTTCTCAGACAATAATTTCCAATAATTTCCAAAAATTGGTTCCAATAATAATTATTGGATAAAATTATCGTTAATTATTGGAAATTATTGTCCAAGAAAACAATGCGGCTTGCCGCATCATATAAACTATTTTTGTTCACCTATTAATTAACGTCAGTTCGATATAAGAGAACTCAACTTCGGAAGTTCTTTTTACCGCTTTGCGGGCTTTGGAAAAACAAGAAAAAATAAAAAAATACAAGAAAAAAGCGTTTCACGTTCTCTATTTTTTTTCTTATTTTCTTTTGTTTTTTCTTGTTTTTCTAAAGCCGCCGAAGGCGTAATTCTTATATCGAACTCACCTATTAATTAATGTGCGTATGTGCGAGACACGAAGTGGGGCTGTGGACGACACAGCCCCACTTCGTGTGGTTTCATGGTGCAAAGATAATACATTTTTTTGAAAAATCCAAATGTTTTTTTCGGGAGGGGTGCGCTTTGCCCATGCTACGGGGTGTTTCAGTTACATGGCGACAAACTCATGTAACCGTCCCGAAAGCCGAAAACACCGAAATCCCCGAACTTTGTTTCCGAATATTTTTTTTAATCTAATCAAAAACACTTATTAAACTAAAAAAACAAATGAAAAAAATTTTACTTTTGATGGTTGCTCTCTTCACGTTAGGGGGAGTGACTGTTAGCGCGAAGAAGGTCTATGCAGACCTGAGTTCTGGTAGTGCCGTAGGCAATGCCACTTGGACTTCTGGGACAAATACTTTTGCATGGACAGCAGGGTCGTATGCCTATATGGTTGTTCCCGGTGGATCTTTTACAGGTGATCTAAGTGAATACACAACAGTTGGTTTGACGGTATCAGGTTTGGTAAATGAGTTTCGCGTTGACATTCTTGCGAATGGGAAGACATTTACAGGCAAGTCGATTTCATCCAATGGTTCCATAGTCTTGAATATATTGGAAGACTTTAATTTGCAATGGAATCCAGATAAAATCACCAAAGAAGACTTGAAGAGTGTTACCGCTGTTCGGCTTAATACAAACTCGGCTTCAGGTTCTGCTGTCATTACAGATTTTTATGTAGCAAAACCCGCCGCTCTTTTGTTCAATGATGCTGGTGAAGCAGAGTTTGACTTGACTGACTTGGTTGCTACAGGCGGGTTGTCTTTTGACGAAAAAACAGGTGTATTGACAAATGATGGAACAGGAGGAACATTGTACGTTAATATGCCCGCAGAGGGTATAGACTTCACCCATTTTACATCATTGATAGTTAATCATACAGGAGACGTTATTGACCACTCTGAGATAAAAGATACTAAAAATAATATCAGTAATGGTTTCTGGGGAAGTAAGTATGGCGTCAATTTCACGACTGGTGATGCGATGAAATTCAACAGTGCCACAAATGTGAACTCTATCGTTTGGTACGGAAATAACGCAGTGGGAACCATGACTATTTCATCCATCAAGGTGAAAGCGAGTGTCATCACTTGTTCTGTGCCTGGCACTCCTGTTTCTTTGAATACATTGCAGTATCACAATTTCCCTGATGGAACAAATGCAACAGCGACATGGAATGTCGGCACATCGACTGATACATACTATGGAAGTGGCTCAAGCAACGCTTCAAATTATGTTGATTTAACGGATTATGAGGTTCTTCGCATACATCGTGATGATCAAACAGATTTCCGTGCATTCTTCATCAATGCAGGAGGAAGTGGCACGAATCAGATTGATGGTAGTTCCCAAGGAAAAGTTTCATGGAACGATGCTGAAAAATATTGGGAAATAGACCTGTCAAAGGTGGAAAAATATCAAGGTAAGGTTTATTTGAATACCATCAAGTCATCCGGTTGGGGCACGAATAATATAGTTAATGGCATAACCCTTTATAAGACACCAGAGGGTGCCGCCAACTATCTTCTTGCAGGAAAAGGAACGCTTACTCCTGCTGCTGCCGCTGCTCTCGCCGACCCCAACGCCAAGATTTACGATGCTACGGGTGTGACAGGCACCAATCTGGAACTGCATCCTGCCAACCCCAACGCTCTCTTTGTGGCAAAAGCCGGTGTTCTTGCTAATGCCAACAACGTGGTTGTCGATGGTACATGTGCCAACCTTGTGCTGACTGATGGTCATCCTTTCAAGGCTCCTGCTGACTTCACGGCAACGAGTGCTTCTTATACAACGACAATCAATGCAACGGCTCAGGCTGGTACGCTCTGTTTGCCATTCGCTGCCACGATTCCTGAGGGTGTGACTGCATACACGCTGGCTTATACTTCGGGTGATGCGGCTACTGCTACGGCTGTGAAAGGCACTATTCCTGCCAATACTCCTGTGCTGCTCAATGGTAGCGGTGCTGCTTCTTTCACGGGTTCTAACGTGGCTGTTGCTGCTGATGCAACCAATGCCGCAGATGCCATGACTGGTGTGTTTGAGGCTACAGGCGTTCCAACAGGTAGTTATGTGCTCCAGATGGATGAGAGCAATAAAGTTGGTTTTTACAAGGTGGATGCTTCTGACCCCATCACGGCTCAACCTTTCCGTGCCTACCTGACTGCACAGAATGCTGGTGCTGCTCTCCGAATCGTTTATCCGGGTGATGCGACAGGTATTGAGGCAGTGGAGGCGGCTGCTGACAGCAAGGACGATGCTTACTACACGCTCAGCGGTGTGCGTGTGAGCCATCCTGTGAAGGGCCTCTACATCAAGAACGGCAAAAAAGTGATGGTTAAGTAAATAAAAGTGATTTAATCTATAAAAATAAGGAGATAAAATGATGAAAAAGATATATAGCGCTCCCACCGTTGAGGTGGTGAAAATAGGACTGGAAAACATGATTGCTCAAAGTCCTAATGGTAAAAAAGTGTATGATGAAGTTGCATCAAGCCAAAGGGATGTTCTCTCTAATGAGCGTCGTGGCATTTTCAGCGATAACAATCGTGCCACGCTCGATCGCGACTTGTGGTAATACGCCCTTCCTGATTGCTTGACAAGTCAGCCTCGTCCGTTTAATCACCCCGTGTGATTAGGCGGATGAGGCTGACTTCCTTTTTGTTGGGTCTAGGGATTTTTGTGTCTAAGGAGCCAAGGAACTGAAGGGGGAGAGCCTCGTCGGCTCTATGGGTTTTATGTCTAAGGATTATAGGATGAAAGGATGACATGAAAAACAAGTAAAAATAACTTTTGCTCCTTCGCCGCCAAGGCGGCTTGGAAAAACAATAATTACCAACAATTTCCAAAAATTGGTTCCAATAATAATT
>DGSP01000034.1:0-7378 GCA_002393555.1 Prevotellaceae bacterium UBA4359 | reverse complement strand
ACCTATTAATTAACGTCAGTTCGATGTAAGAGAAGTTTTAATGATACGCCTTCGGCGGACGAAGAAAAAACAAATAAAAACCGATGAAAACAAATAAAAACCATTTCTTCGTCCACAACATCTTTGCCATCACAACCAAGAAGAACCTGTTTTTATTTGTTTTTACTTGTTTTTTTCTGTTTTTTCTTCGTCCGCCGAAGGCGTAATTCTTATATCGAACTCACTTATTAATTAATGTGTGTATGTGCGAGACACGAAGTGGGGCTGTGGATGACACAGCCCCACTTCGTGTGGTTTCATGGTGCAAAGATAATACATTTTTTTGAAAAATCCAAATGTTTTTTTCGGGAGGGGTGCGCTTTGCCCATGCAGCAAGGCTTTTCGGTTACATGTTTGCAAACTCCTGTAACCGCCCCGAAAGCCGAAAACACCGAAACTCCCGAACTTTGTTTCCGAATATTTTTTTAATCTAATCAAAAATCACTTATTAAACTAAAAAACAAATGAAAAAAATTTTACTTTTGATGGTCGCTCTCCTCACGTTAGGGGGGGTGAATGCTGTTAAGGCGGAAAGGGCTACCAAAACTCCGCTTCTCCTTCTGAGAAATGGTGTGATAAACACGAATGATTTCGATATCGCACCTATTGCTCCAAGTACACTAACTGCAGATAATCTGTATGCTGCGACATTTACTTCAAAAGGTGGTTTTTGTAACACCTTTAAATATGAAAACCTTGATGTTAGTGGCTACGATAAAGCTGTCGTTAAGTATACAATCGAGGAAGGTAATGGTGATTGGGAAATTAATCTTCCTAATGGTCAATTTACAGCTCTTCCTATAGGTACTGATCAAGAATATGAGATTTCTTTAAAAGATGTAGATAGTTATGGAGATTTTACTGTTTTCTCCTGGAACCATTCAGGAAAATCAATCACCATTTCTGAGGTTTATCTGTTCAAGGAGGGCACCACAAAAATTTTGGATGTGGATTTGTCGGCTCTCCCAGAGTCATCAGAGAATACCTCATGGGCATGGAATTCCTCCACTTCTACAGGAACATTTACTTGGACTGCTGAATCGTGGAACTCAACAGAACTCTTTGGCGCAGGAGATTACTCCGCTTACACCACGCTGAATTTGGTGACGGCTGCGGGAACAGCAGACCATTTCCGTATCATTATGAAATTCACGAACGGAACAGGTCAGGTTACAATCACTCCAGTTGCTGTTGGAACACAAAGCATCAAACTTACGGATTATGTATCAGTTATAGACCTCGCAAACGTTAGCACCATCAGACTGTCGGGTGCAGGCGATTGTACAGGCGACATTACCGTTTCGAGTGTTTATCTCGAAGGTCCGATTGCGACCTATATTGAAGCCACGCTTGTTTGTGAGGCTCCTGCTGGAACGACCGACTTGAATGGAATGACGGGATCTGGTAACAACGTCGTATGGAATGTGTCCTATCCGAAAGATATGACAACTGGCACAGAATGGTGTGGCAATATTGATAGAGATGAAAAATCCGTTGATATTACTAAATACGATTATCTCCACTTTGTTGTTACCAGTGCTTCACAAGGTGCAAACTTAGGTGTCCGCGTATTTGTGTCGGATGAAGAACGCGATGACAACGCAAAACGTCATTGCCTTTATCCTCATCCTATAAAGGGATGTGATAAGGTGGATAATTGGGAGGCTTTCTCGGCAATTACTGGTACTGGAACTTATGTTGTGAAGATTTCGGATTATCCTCTCTTGAGAGGTTTTAAAGGCGGAAATAGTTGGCAGGATGGTAATGCAGGAACCGTTAGGATTTCTCAGGTATATCTTAGCAGCGGTGAGCCTGTTGAATATCCTTCAGCCAAAACATATGTACTTGTTGGTGAGGTTCCAGGTTCTGGATCACTTGCAGCAGCTCTCGCTGATGAAAACGGTGCTATTTACGATGCTACAGGTGTGACAGGCACCAATCTTGAACTGACTCCTGCCAACCCCAACGCTATCTTTGTGGCAAACGAGGGTGCGCTGGCCAACAATCAGAATGTTTGTGTGAATGGTAACATCAACATCCTCCGCCTCACCGATGGTCATCCCTTCAAGGCTCCTGCTGGTGCTACAGCCTCTAATGCTTACTACTCTCGTGAGAACATGAACAAGTGGGGCACTGTTTGTCTGCCATACGCAGTGACTTCTTCTGAATCGGCTCAGTTCTATAGCATCGATGGTATTGATGGTGATGTGCTCAAAGTCACGGCTTTGGATAACGTGCCAGCCGGTGTTCCTGCTTTGGTCAATGTGACCAATGGCGCTTTCGCTGTTCGCGCTCAAGGTGTCACTCTGTCCGATGTGAAGGTTTCCAATAGCACAACTCCTCTTTATGGCACTTACGAGTACAAAGACATCACCGCCGATGATGCTGCCAACTACTACGCCATTTCCAACAACCAGTTTGTGCAGGCTACTGGCAATATTGAACTGGGTGCCTTCCGTGCTTACTTCACTGCTCCCAAGTCCTCTCCTGCCAACCTCCGCATCCCTGCTGGCGAGACAACTGCCATCGAGGCTCTCACTGGCGAAGGCGATGTTACCGTTGTGGGCATCTACTCTGCCAATGGTGCACAGCAGCGTTCGCTCCAGAAGGGCATCAACGTCATCAAACTCAGCAATGGCAAGACTCAGAAGGTTTTGGTGAAATAAGTAAATTGGTAAAAACATAAAAAGTAGATATAATCATGAAAAAGTATATTCAGCCAGCCATGAACGTAGTCATGACTGAAACCGTAAGTCTCATCTGCGTGTCGCCCATCCCCAATGGCGGCTCTAAAAACACCGTGACTGCCGAATCTCAGATTCGCATGATGGAGGAGTTTCAGGCCGATGCCGAAGGCTCCGAAGAAGACCTGTGGTAAAAAAACAGTGCATGTAACAATGGCACAACCTTATGCAACGCCGGCAGAAATGCTGGCGTTGTTTTTTTCGTAACTTTGCCCACACAAACCTAACTATTTCAGAAAACTATATGGTAAAAAGGACACTATTTACTACTTTTCTCGGGGCACTGTCTGCGCTTGTGGCATCGGCACAATCGCCTGCCACAGGGCAGACATCCCCTTTTTCTCTCCCTGAGACCTCCACACGGCAGACCATCCAGGTGAAAAACCCCTTCATCTGGGCCGACTGTCCCGACCCCGACATCATCCGCGTGGGCAACTACTACTACCTCGTATCCACCACCATGCACATGTTCCCCGGGGCGCCCATCATGCGCTCCACCGACCTCGTGCACTGGCAGACCGTCTCCTACCTCTTCGACAGCATCAAGGACACCCCTCGCTACGACCTGCAAGAGGGCACCGTCTATGGGCGCGGCCAGTGGGCCACCTCGCTCCGCTACCACAAAGGCACCTTCTGGGCACTCTTCGTGGCCAACGACGACCCCCACAAGTCAATGGTCTTCCGCACCGACGACCCCGCCAAGGGCTGGACGCTCCACAGCCGTCTGCCCGCCTACCACGACTCCTCCCTCTTCTTCGACGACGATGACCGCGTCTATGTCTTCTCCGGCAGTGGCGACATCAAGTTGGTCGAACTCACTGCCGACCTCACCGCCGAAAAGCCCGGAGGCATCCGCAAGACCCTCCAACTCAATGGCCGTCCGCAGGGACTCCACGAGGGCAGCCGTGTGGTCAAGCACGACGGCATGTACTACCTCCTCTGCATCGCCTGGCCCCGCACCGGACGCGAAGAAATCGCCTACCGCAGCAAGAACATCGAAGGCCCCTACGACTCTAAGGTCATCCTCAAGAGCGACCTCGGCGGCTTCCCCTTGGCAGGCCAGGGCACCATCGTCGATGGCAAGCACGGCGAGTGGTGGGGCGTGATGTTCCAAGACCGTGGCGGGGTGGGGCGTGTGCTCACCCTCGAGCCCTGCTCGTGGATAGACGGCTGGCCCGTGCTCGGCACCAACGGCGATGGACGCATCCCCCTCACCGTGACGGTAGATGGTCAGTGCGACTGCCACCAGCAGCCCGACCACGCTGTCATCACGAAAGACTATCAGTGGAACCACAACTACCAGAAAGACAACATCAAGACCGCCACAGGCAGCCTCACCCAGCCCGGCGAATGGGTGCAACTGACCAGCCTTCCGGCCACCTCCCTCTTCGATGCCCGCAACACTATCACCTGGCGCACGTGGGGACCCACCTGTGCCGACACCATCTCGATCGATGCCCGCCAGATGCGCGACGGCGACTGCACAGGCTTGGCCGCCCTCAACGGCGACTCCGGCCTGCTCACTATCCGTCGGGAAGGCAAGAAGACCTACCTCGTCTTCACCGAAGAGAGCGTCAGCCTGACAGGCGACACCAAGGCCATCACAGGCGTGGAACGAAAAGAGGTGGAGCGTGTAGAGATACCAGCCTCGAAACTGAAAGCCATCCACCTCGCCATGACGTGCGACTTCACCCTGCCCAGCCGCGATGTGGCCAACTTCTTCTATAGCCTCGATGGCAAGACCTATCGCCCCATCGGCACCCCCGACTACAAGATGCGCTTCGACTACCGCCGCCTCTTCATGGGCACCCGCTTCGCCGCCTTCTACTATGCCACACAAACCCCTGGTGGCCAGGTGCTTTTGAGGCTGTGATTCCTGGGTTCTCCTAGGTTTTCCTAGGCTCTCCTAGGCATTCCTAGGCATTCCTAGGCTCTCCTAGGTTTTCCTAGGCTCTCCTATTATCCTAACCCATCAAACCCTATTAACCCCATTAAAAACCTAACAAACATGAAAAAGTTATTATTACTATCATTCATGCTCTGCGCCCTCACCGCTTCGGCGCAGTTCGGGCGCAACCCCGATGCCAACCCCGACAAGGGCTACAAAGACACCTACCAGGACTACTTCACCGTGGGTGTCGCTGTCAACATGGGCAACCTCAACGACCCTGCCCAAGTGGAACTCATCAAGCGGAACTTCAACAGCATCACCGCCGAGAACGACATGAAGCCCATCTCCGTCCACCCCAAGGAGGGCGAATGGACATGGGAACGTGCCGATGCCATCGCCGACTTCTGCCGCAAGAACGGCATCAAACTCCGTGGCCACTGCCTCTGCTGGCATGCCCAGTTCTGCGACTGGATGTTTGTCGATAAGAAAGGCAAGCCCGTGAAGAAAGAAGTCTTCTACCAGCGGCTGCGCGACCACATCCACACCGTGGTCAACCGCTACAAAGACGTGGTCTATGCCTGGGACGTGGTCAACGAAGCCATGTCCGATGCAGGCTATGGCCGTCGCGGACAGGAACCCAATCCCTACCGCGAGAGCCGTGCCTACAAACTCTGCGGCGACGAGTTCATCGCCAAAGCCTTCGAGTTTGCCCACGAGGCCGACCCCAACGCCATCCTCTTCTACAACGACTACAACGCCTTCCAGCCCGCCAAGCGCGACCGTATATATAATATGGTGAAAAAGATGCAGGCAGCAGGAGTGCCCATCACTGGCATCGGCATGCAGGGCCACTACAACGCCTACGGACCCGACGAGGCCGAGGTGGAGGAAGCCATCAAGAAATACTCCGAACTGGTCAAGCACATCCACGTGACCGAACTCGACATCCGTCTCAACGAAGAGATGGGCGGCCAACTCCAGTTCTCGCGTGGCAATGCCGGAGAGGCACCTGCCCACCTCGTCACCATGCAGACCGACCGCTACGTGAAACTCTTCCGCCTCTACCGCAAATACCGGGATGTCATCGACAACGTCACCTTCTGGAACGTGTCCGACCGCGACTCCTGGGTGGGCGTGAACAACCACCCCCTGCCCTTCGACGAGAACCTGCGCCCCAAGCCCGTCTATTACGCCATCAAGAACTTCAACCCCGCGCTTGACAACCTGCCTGCACCCGCCGAGGACTTCCGTCCCAACGAACTCAACCAGCCCGGTCAGGACTACCCACAGGTGAACTCTCAGGGCTATGCCCGCTTCCAAATCAAGGCTCCCCAGGCCCGCTCCGTCATCGTCAGCCTCGGGCTCGGCGGCACAGGCGGCACCGTGCTGAAGAAAGGTGAAGGCGGCGTGTGGACCGGCACCACCGACGGCCCCATGGACGAAGGCTTCCACTACTACCACATGACCATCGACGGAGCCACCGTCAACGACCCCGGCACCCACAACTACTTCGGCTCCTGCCGTTGGGAGAGCGGCATCGAAATCCCGGCCCACGACCGCGACTTCTACGCCCTCAAGGCTGTGCCACACGGCAACGTGCAGCAGATTCTCTTCCACTCGCCCAGCACCGGCACCGAGCGTCGCGCCTTCGTCTATACACCCGCCGACTACGACAAGAACCCCTCCAAGCGTTATCCCGTCCTCTACCTCCAGCACGGATGGGGCGAGAACGAATATGCCTGGAGCAATCAGGGACGCGCCAACCTCATCATGGACAACCTCATAGCCGAAGGCAAGTGCCTCCCCTTCATCATCGTGATGACCTACGGCATGACCAACGACGTGCGCTTCGGCGGCATCGGACAGTTCACCGCCCAGGAGTTTGAGACCGTGCTGGTCGATGAACTCGTGCCATACGTCGATAGCCACTTCCGCACCATCGCCAAGCGCGAGAGCCGTGCCATGGCCGGCCTCTCGATGGGAGGCATCGAGACCCGGCTCATCACCCTGCGCCGTCCTCAGGTGTTCGGCTACTGGGGCCTGCTCAGCGGCGGCACCTACGCTCCGGCCGACCTCCAGGGCAAGCCAGCACCCCGTCTCATCTTCACCTCCTGCGGTTCCAAAGAGAACCCAGAGGGAGTGAACCAGTCCATTGCCGGCCTCAAGGCCGCCGGCTTCAACGCCCACGCCTACGTGTCGGAAGGCACAGCCCACGAGTTCCTCACCTGGCGCCGCAGCCTCAAGGAACTCGCACCCCTGCTGTTCCGATAAGTGCAACGCCACTCAATATACAATTGGTGCGCCGTACAATATGCAAATTGTACGGCGCACCAATTGTAATAGCAACGACGTTCCACGTAGCAGTGCAACAACGATTCATTTCCACCTCCGCGTGACGGAGAAAAAAACAAGTAAAAAATGCACATCCGCCGAAAACCACAAATCATTAAATTCATGAGAAATTCGTGGCTAATTCATGGACATTCGTGTTTTTACTTTGAACATAAATTGCCATGAATTAACCACGAATTAGCCATAAATGAAGTAGGTGAACAAAAATAGTTGATATGATGCGGCAAGCCGCATTTTTCTCGGACAATAATTTCCAATAATTGCCAAAAATTGGTTCCAATAATAATTATTGGATAAAATTAACGTCAATTATTGGTAATTATTGTCCGAGAAAACAAGCCGCTTGCGGCGA
>DGSP01000053.1:11195-17170 GCA_002393555.1 Prevotellaceae bacterium UBA4359 | reverse complement strand
CATCTTCTCGCCGTATGGTAAATTAGAATGATTCGCTTTATTCGTTGTTGAAAATGAAGCGTTTGGAACATCCGAAACTTAAATTAGGAGTTAAAAGTTAGGAGTTAGGAATGAGGAATTGAAACTCTAAACTCTCAATTGTCAGTAGAAGTGGATGTCTTCGATGACTTGGGCACCCACATACTCGTTCAGTCTGCGGGCTAAGGAGCGATGCTCCATCAGCAGGTTCTGGCGGACAGCCGGCGAGGTGATTTGCACGTGGAGCGTCTGATTTTTGATGAAGATGTTGCCCGTGTAGCGTTCGATGACTTTGCCCATCACTTCGGGCCACGCCTGAACGAGCCTCCACTGGTTGTAGGGGGTCTCAATGCCGTTGATGCGCAGAAACTGGTGGATGACGACATCTATACGTTCGGTGTTGCTTTTTCTCATTAGGCTATGTTTCCTCCTTCCACATGGAAAATCTTGTAGTTGCCCTGCGAGCGTTCCAAGATTTTGTCCAGGTTCTCACGGTTGGTGTCGGTGATGAAGATTTGCCCGAAGGCATCGTCTGAGACGAGATTGACAATCTGCTCCACACGCTGGGCATCGAGTTTGTCGAAAATGTCGTCAAGCAAGAGCAGGGGAGTTGTCTGGCTGCCGGTGCGCTTGAGGAAATCGAACTGTGCCAACTTGAGCGAAATCATGTAGGTCTTGTTCTGCCCCTGCGAACCTTCGCGCTTGATGGGGTAGCCGTCGAGGGTCATTTCCAGTTCGTCCTTGTGGATGCCGTGGAGCGAGTAGCCTACGATGCGGTCCTTCTGTCGGTCGCGCTGGATGATGTCGAGCAACGGCCCGCATTGGCAGTGACTCGTGTAGTGGAGCGACACCTGCTCGTTGTCGCCTGAAATAGCGGTGTAGAACCGCTGAAAGACCGGGATGAACTCTTCGATGAAGGCTTGCCGCTTGGCGTGGATGCGTTCGCCATTCTCTGCCATCATCTCTTCGTAGATGCTGATGATGTCGTCGCTGGGTTCTTCTTCAGCCTTCAGCATGGCATTACGCTGTTGCAGCGCTTTGTTGTAGGTCATCAGGGCATTCATGTATTCCGGGTCGTACTGCGAGATGACCATGTCCATCAGTCGGCGACGTTCGTCACTTCCGCCAGAGATGATGGTGGAGTCATTGGGCGAGGCGATGATGAGTGGCAAAAGCCCGATGTGCTCTGCCAACCGCTTGTATTCCTTCTTGTTCCGCTTCACGTGCTTCTTCTGATGCAGTTTCATGCCGATGGAGATTTCTTCTTCAATGCCGTTCAGGTCATAGATGCCCTGCACCATCATCATCTCCTCGCCATGTCGCACATTGGCCGAGTCGATGGTGTTGATGGCACTCTTTGTCAGCGAGAGAAAATAGATGGCATCCAGCACATTCGTCTTGCCCTCCCCGTTTTGCCCCACAAAGCAGTTCACCTTGGGGGAGAACTCCAGTTCGGCAGTCGCGATATTCCGATAATTAAGTATGGTCAGTCTTTTTAGAATCATGGGACAAAGGTAGGAATTTTTTGTCTGATGTCATTTTTTTTGCAAAAAAAGTTGTTATGTCAGAAGAATTTATTACTTTTGCAGTCGAATTCGTGCGGCAGTGGCTCAGTTGGTAGAGCATTGGCTTCCCAAGCCGAGGGTCGCGGGTTCGAGTCCCGTCTGCCGCTCAAAGAACGTTGTGAACTAAAAACTAAAAGTTAGAAACAAAAAGTCAACGCTACCTGATTCGAAAGAGTACATGTAACCGATGCTTTTTAACTTTTAGTTTTTAGTTTTTGTTTCTTAAAAAAGAATATGTGGCTACTATAAAGAATATGAGGCTATGTTGTTAATGACACTAATCATTGTGGCTGTTCTCGTGGTCGGGCTGATTCTGATGGGTACGGAACAGGTGCACCACATCAATCGTGCCACGGTGGCGATGGTGTGTGGGGTGATTGCATGGGTGATTTACATGCTGAATGCTGGCGATTTCGTCCCACTGATGCATGCTGCCGACTATCAGGACTTCTTGTCGGGAGCGGACTCCACGTCTGACAGCCTGAAACATTTCGTGGCGGAGCGAGTGGTAATCAAGTACATAGGGGAAGCCTGCTCGGTCATTCTCTTCTTGATTGCCACCAACACGATTGTGGAGGTGATGCACAACAATGGTGTGTTCGATGCGCTCATCGATTGGCTGCGCATGCGCAACAGCCGGCTCTTCCTTTGGGTCATATCGTTGCTTACGTTTGCCATTTCGGCCAATGTGGACAACTTGACAACGGTGGTGCTGATGATGAGCATCATCTCGCAGATTGTGCGCAACCACTACCAGCGTGTCATCTATGCCTGCACTATCATGGTCTCGGCCTGTCTGGGTGGTTGCTTCACGGCCATAGGCGACATGACTTCGGTGATGCTTTGGGTGCGCGGTGCCATCACTCCTTCGGCATACGCAGCAGGGTTGTTCCTGCCCGCCTTTGCCAGTCTTTGTGTGTTTAACCTGCTGATAGGGATGAAACTGCACGGACGTGTGGAGATTTTCTCTGCACTCTCGCGTTTTGATGGCGACGACTCCTATCTGTCGGCATGGCAGAAAATCACGCTGCTCATTCTGGGCATCGTGGGCTTATGGTTTATCCCTTCGTTCCACTATATCACCAAGTTGCCCCCGTTCCTGGGGTCACTGTCGGTGTTGGCACTGATATGGGCTGTGGAGGGACTTTTCAATCTGGAGAGAAACGGCAATGTGCTGTTTGTGCAGCGTCATTATCTGCGCAACACCGAGTTCATCGGCATGCGCCTCATCCTCTATTTCATAGGCATCTCGCTGGCTCTGGGAGCCTTGGCCGAGAGTGGTGCGCTGGACTTTGTGGGCAATTGGCTTGAGAACAATATTGACAATGTCTATATCTATGGCGCGGCAGTGGGACTGCTTTCATCCATCGCCGACAATGTGCCGATGATGATGATGGGCATGAATCTCTTCCAAGTTGATACGGTGGCAGGCTCCACGTCAGAGTTTGTGCAAAACGGCATCTATTGGCAGTTGCTCTCTTTCTGCTGTGCTTGCGGTAGCAGTCTGCTGTTTGTTGGCTCGATGGCAGGACAGGCTGTGCTGGAGGTGGAAAGCATCCGTTTCAAGTGGTACATCCGTCACCATCTGTGGCGCGCTTTTGTGGCATGGATCGTGGGATTGGGTGTCTTCTGGCTCATCCATTGAGCCGGTTTCTCCAGTGGTCATCTTAATAATATATAATGTAAGATATGGGAAAAATTAGTTGTATTGGCATCCTCACATCGGGCGGCGACTCGCCCGGCATGAATGCGGCAATCCGTGCGGTGACTCGCTCGGCCATCTGCAAGGGAATCGGTGTGAAGGGCATTTATCGTGGATATGAAGGGTTGATGAATGATGAGATAGAAGAGTTCACCACCGAGAGCGTGAGCAACATCATTGCTCGTGGCGGCACCATTCTGAAGAGTGCGCGCAGCAAGGATTTCATGACTCCCGAAGGACGAAAGAAAGCCTATGAGACCATGCAGAAGGAGGGGATTGATGCGCTGGTGGTGATTGGTGGTAATGGCTCGCTGACGGGGGCCCGCATCTTTGCACAAGAGTTTGATGTGCCATGTATCGGGCTGCCTGGCACAATTGACAACGACCTCTATGGCACCGACTTGACTATCGGCTACGACACTACGCTGAATACGATTGTGGAATGTGTGGATAAGATTCGCGACACAGCCACATCGCACGAACGCATCTTCTTTGTGGAGGTGATGGGGCGTGATGCGGGATTCTTGGCACAGAACAGTGCCATTGCCAGCGGTGCCGAGGCTGCCATCATTCCCGAAGACAGCACAGATGCTGACCAACTGGAGCATTTCATCGGCAGGGGCATCAGAAAGAGCAAGAACTCCAGCATCGTGATTGTGAGTGAGAGTCCGAAGTGTGGTGCCATGTTCTATGCCGACAGGGTGAAGAAAGAGTATCCGCAGTATGATGTGCGTGTGTCCATTCTGGGCCATTTACAGCGTGGCGGTTCTCCCTCGGCTCGCGACCGCATCCTGGCCAGCCGCTTGGGAGCAGGCGTTATCGATGCCATTCAGGACGGTCAGCGCAACGTGATGATAGGCATTAGGAACGACCAGGTTGTTTATGTGCCTTTCAGCGATGCTATCCGCTCAGACAAAGCCATGAACAAGAGCCTGATTAAAGTGCTTGACGAACTCTCCATTTAAGAGGAATCTGTTTTGAATCATCTTCTTACGATATTAGGACCCACGGCATGTGGCAAGACGACGTTCGCTGCCCACTTGGCGTATGAAATGGACGGGGAGATTATCAGTGCCGACAGCCGTCAAGTCTATCGGGGCATGGACATCGGTACGGGCAAAGACCTGGCCGACTATCATGTGGCGGGCAAGGATATCCCTTATCATCTGATAGACATTGCCGAGGCTGGCACACGCTACAATGTGTATGAGTGGCAACGGGATTTTCTGGATGCCTACGAAGGCATTATGCAGCGCGGAAAGACCCCCATCTTGTGTGGCGGGACAGGCATGTACATCGAGAGTGTCATCAAGGGGTATGAGTTTGATGGGAGAAGATTTCCTGAGTTCAACTCGCTCATTGTCGGCCTCGACATCAGCCGTGACCTCCGTCGCGAAAAAATCAGTCGCCGGCTGCGGACACGTCTGGACGAAGGAATGATTGACGAGGTGAAGGGATTGCTGGACAGGGGAGTGTCGGCCACCCAACTTATCAAGTATGGGCTGGAGTATAAGTTCGTGACGCTCTATCTGTTGGGCGACTTGACTTATGATGAGATGGTGTCGCTTCTGGAGATTGCCATCCATCAGTTTGCCAAGCGGCAGATGACCTGGTTCAGGGGTATGGAGGAGCGTCGCGGTTTCCGAATCCATTGGCTCAGCGTGGAAATGCCAATGGAAGAACGTATTGAAAAAGTGAAAGAATTATGGCAGAAGCAAATCGCATAGGAGTCATATACAGTCCGCATGCAGGCTTGGACCACTCGCAGAAGCGTTGGGGACTCATCCGCAAGTACATGGAAAAGAAAGGCTTGCAGTATGATTTCGTGCAGTCCGAGTCGTTTGGGTCGGTGGAGAGGCTGACGAAGATGATGTGTGATAACGGCTATCACACCATTGTGGTGGTGGGTGGCGATGGTTCACTCAACAGTGCGGTGAACGCCATCATGAATTCTCGCGACACGCTGCCTGGCGACTTCGCTTTCTCTGTCATTCCCAATGGCATAGGGAATGACTTCTCTCGTTTCTGGGGCGTGTCGGTCGATGACTACAAGTGGGTGATTGACGGCATTATGGCCCGTCAGGTGCGAAAGATTGATGTGGGTTGTTGCACCTATCAGGATGACAACATTCCGCAACGACGCTATTTCTTAAACTGCGTCAACATCGGCCTGGGGGCTCGGCTTGTCAAGACGACCAATGATGCGGCTCAAATCATTGGCTCGAAAAAACTTTCCATCGTGCCAGCCTTTGTCAGCCGTATTTTTGAGCGCAAGCAATTCCAGATGAGCATGAAGATTGAGACCGAAGAGGTTGAGGGCAAGTATATGTCGGTGTGTGTCGGGAACTGCCACGGATATGGGCAGACTCCCAACTCTGTGCCTTACAACGGCCTGCTCGATGTCTCGATGATTACTCGTCCCGAATGGTGGCAACTTTTCGAGGGATTTTGGCTGTTAGGAAAGGGACGTTTCCTTAATTATAAAAATGTGCATCCCTATCGTGCGCGTCAGATGATGGTCAACCACATTGACAAGGCACTGGTGTCGCTCGATGGAATCGTGTTGCCAGCCAAACATCCCACTCCGATGCGCATCAGCATAAAGCCCGATGCACTCGATTTCATCGTGCCTGCAATTCCTGATAATATTTGAACAAAAATGGCAGGACGTTCCACTCTGGAACGTCCTG
>DGSP01000053.1:0-11102 GCA_002393555.1 Prevotellaceae bacterium UBA4359 | reverse complement strand
GTCGGTCGTAGTCGAGGGGTACGGCTGGTCGTAGTCGAGGACTACGTTTTTGGGGATGCTTCATTTGGGCACACTCCTATTTCTCCTGCTCGCCACTTCTATCCAATCTTATTGATTCGCTCCAGGCTTTCTGCATCGATGATTTTGATTTTCTTGCCGTCGATGGCGATGATTTTCTCTTGTGCAAAAGCCGAGAGTGTGCGGATGGCGTTGGAGGTGGTCATGTTCGACATGTTGGCCAAATCCTCACGAGACAGATAGATGGACAGGGTGGCACCGTCTTCCTCCAGTCCGTAGTTGTCGCGCAGGAAGATGAGCGACTCGGCCAAACGGCCACGAATGTGCTTCTGCGTGAGGTTGACGGTACGCTGGTCGGCATTTCCCACTTCCACAGCCAGCAAGTGGATGAAGAACATGGCCAACCGATAGTTCTCCTTCATCCATTTTTCAATTAACTCAATCGGAATCAGGCATACGGTGCTTGCTTCGAAGGCTGCTGCAGAGGTGACGTAGTTCTGGTTGGCAAAATAGGCGCGGAAACCAAAATACTCGACAGGCTTAATCACACGGACAATCTGAGTGCGGCCACCTATGCCGTCTTTGTAGATTTTCACTTTTCCGCTGATGAGGCAATGCAACATTTGAGGAACTTCTCCTTCCTGATAAAGTTCCTCGTTCTTCTTGAAATGCTGAATGGATATGTTGGCTTTCAGTTCCTCCTGTTGCTGGGGCGAAAGCATTTCGATGATATCCTGAAGACTGCTGATGGTGTCTGTGAAGACAGCCATATCCTTTCTTTTCATTGCCTTAAAAAAATCTGTTGCAAAGGTACATACAAGTTGCAAAATACACAAACCTTTTGACGATTTTTCTGCTTTTCAACATGTTTTTGGCTGTTTTTTGCATCAAAGTGATGTTTTTTTGAAAAAAAAAGTGTCGAAAGGTTGTCCACAAAAAAAATAATCCCTAAATTTGGAAATTAAAACCTAACACCTAAAACAAAGTAAACAACAATACCTTAAAATACAACTATGAGTTATTTACGTTTTGATAAAACTCTCATGACCAATCTGCAGGAGTCCTTGCCAAAGGAAATCTTGCGGACAAACAGGTCCGGTGCGTATTCATGTTCGTCCATCGTTGACTGCAATACGCGTAAGTATCACGGTTTGTTGGTGGTGCCTGTTCCCGAATTGGATGGCGAGAATCACGTTCTCCTTTCGTCGCTCGACGAGACGGTCATCCAGCACGGTGCGCAGTTCAATCTTGGTCTCCACAAGTATTCGGGCAATGTTTACAGTCCCAACGGGCACAAGTACATTCGTTCGTACGAGTGGGAGAAACTTCCAACAACAATCTACCGTGTCGGTGGTGTCATCTTGAAAAAGGAGAAGGTCTTTCAGCATTTTGAAAACCGCATCCTCATTCGCTACACGCTTCTCGATGCCCACTCGGTGACAACCCTTCGTTTGCGTCCATTCCTCGCCTTCCGTAGTGTGGGGGAATGCACACACGAAAACCCACGTGCCAGCAGACACTACGATGTCATCGACAATGGCATAAAGACCTCCATGTATCCAGGCTATCCAGAGTTGATGATGCAACTCAACAAAAAGAACGAGTTTGTCTTCGACCCCAACTGGTATCATGGCATCGAATATCAGAAGGAACAGGAGATGGGCTATGAGTACAGAGAAGACCTGTATGTGCCCGGCTATTTCGAGTTTAACATCAAGAAGGGCGAAAGCGTTGTCTTTGCCGCTGGCATCAGTGAACTGAAAACCAGCCAACTGAAAAAGATTTTCGACCATGAGTATGACGTGCATGTGCCTCGCACCAACTTCCAGTCCTGCCTGGTCAATGCCTCCCATCAGTTCCACTACGAGAAGAACGGAGAGACCTACATCATCGCAGGCTATCCTTGGTTCAAGTGCCGTGCCAGAGACATGTTCGTTTCCCTTCCTGGCCTCACGCTGGCCATCGACGAAGTGGAGTATTACGAGAAGGCCATGAAGACAGCCGAGAAGGCCGTCCTCGACTTCATGGCTGGCACGAAATCGAAAATCGAGATGTTCGAGATGGACAAGCCCGATGTGCTCCTGTGGGCCATCTGGTGCATTCAGCAGTATGCCCGTCTGGTGAGTGCTGAAGCCGCTTATGAAAAGTATGGCAAACTGGTCGGCCTGATACTGGACTTCATCAAGGAAGGCAAGCACCCCTACATTGAGGTGCGTGAGAACGGCCTCCTTTTCATCAATGGTCGCGACTGCGCCATGACCTGGATGAACTCCGAAATCAACGGCCATCCCGTTGTGCCACGTTCGGGCTATGTGGTTGAAATCAACGCACTTTGGTACAACGCTTTGCTCTTCAATGCGGAGATACTGATGTCCAAAGACCGCCACTCAGAGGCTGGTGCCTATACCCAGTTGGCCGAACTGGCAGGCAAGTCTTTCAAAGAAACCTTCCTCAATCAGCACGGCTATCTGCTTGACTATGTGGATGAAGGCTACATCTCGTGGTCGGTTCGTCCCAACATGCTCATCGCCTCGTCGCTCGAATACAGCCCGCTCACCACGCCTGAGTGCAAGAAAATATTTGACATCTGCACCAAGGAACTGCTCACCCCCAAGGGCATGCGTTCGCTTTCGCCCAAGTCTGGAGGCTACAACCCCATCTATGCAGGCGGGCAGATGCAGCGCGATGCAGCCTATCATCAGGGTACCGTGTGGCCTTGGCTTTCAGGCTTCTATCTCGAAACCTGCCTCAAAGTCTATAAGCGCAGCGCCCTCTCGTGGGTGGACCGTTGCTTCATCGGACTTGAAGAAGAGATGTTCTATCATTGCATCGGCACACTGCCCGAACTCTTCGACGGCAACCCGCCATTCAGCGGACGCGGAGCCTTGTCTTTCGCCATGAATGTGGCTGCTGTCCTGCGTGTGAACAAGGTGCTTTCTAAATTCTATAACTATTAACGAAGGAGGACAAAGGATATGAAAGTTTTAATGTTTGGTTGGGAATTCCCTCCTAAAATTTACGGTGGACTCGCTGTCGCCTCATACGGCATCACCAAAGGAATGGTTGAAGGTCAGCCCGATGCCGAAATCACCTTCTGTCTTCCCAAACCCTGTGGTGAGGAGGAACGTTTCCTCCGCATCATCGGCATGAATCAGGTGCCCATTGTCTATCGCGACCACGACTATGACTATGTGAAGAGTCGCATACCAAACTACATGACACCTGAAGACTACTATAATTTCCGCAATCACATCTATGCCGACTTCTCCTACATGAATGTCAACGACATGGGATGTATGGAATTTGCCGGCGGCTATCCGGGCAATCTGCACGACGAAATCAACAACTTCTCCATCATTGCAGGTGTGGTGGCACGTTCTGAGCAGTTCGACATCATCCATGCTCACGACTGGCTCACCTATCCAGCAGGAGTACACGCTAAACTCGTTAGCGGAAAACCACTCTGCATCCACGTTCATGCCACCGACTTCGACCGCTCTCGTGGCAAGGTCAATCCCACGGTGTATTCTATCGAGAAGAACGGAATGGATCATGCCGATTGCATCATGTGTGTGTCGGAACTCACCCGTCAGACTGTCATCCGCGAATACCACCAAGACCCGCGCAAGTGCTTTGCCATACACAACGCTGTCTATCCACTTCCGCAGGAATATCTCGACATCCCGCGTGTTGACCACGGCAAGGAGAAGGTCGTCACCTTCCTCGGACGTATCACCATGCAGAAAGGCCCGGAATACTTCATGGAAGCAGCCGACCTGGTGTGCAAGCGTTCCAAGAACATCCGCTTCTGCTTTGCAGGCTCGGGCGACAAGTATTGGGAGATGGTGGACCTCGCTGCCGCCAAAGGCATCGCCGACCGTGTTCACTTCCCTGGTTTCCAGCGGGGTAAGCAAGTCTATGAGTGCTACAAGGCCAGCGATGTGTTCGTCATGCCTTCAGTGTCAGAGCCATTTGGCATTGCGCCCCTTGAGGCCATGCAGTGTGGCACCCCCTCCATCATCTCCAAACAATCAGGTTGTGGCGAGATTCTCGACAAGGTCATCAAGGTCGATTATTGGGACATCAATGCCATGGCCGATGCCATCTATTCGCTCTGCACCAACGAGGGACTGCACAAGTATCTGCAAGAAGAAGGTCTGAAAGAAGTGGCAGAAATCACCTGGGTGAAAGTAGGCCACCGCATCCGCAAACTCTACGACGAGTGCATCTACAACGGAGGTTTCATACATTAGTCTTATATATTAATATATAAATAACCTCTACAGGTTTCCATAGCCTCTATCAAAAACAATCAACAAAGTTAAAACAACACACAGCATCATGAAAAAGATATGTCTTTATTTTGAGATTCACCAGATAATCCATCTCAAGCGTTACCGTTTCTTCGACATCGGCCGCGACCATTACTACTATGATGACTACGAGAACGAACGTTCCATCACCGACATCGCCGAGCGTAGTTACGTGCCTGCCTTGCAGACACTCATCCAGATGTGTAAGGACCACCCAGAGTTCAAGGTTGCCTTCTCACTCTCTGGTTGCGGTCTGGAGCAATTGGAACTCCATGCTCCACAGGTGATTGACCTCCTGCGCGAACTCAACTCGACAGGTCAGGTGGAGTTCCTCTGCGAGCCTTATAGCCACGGCCTTGCCTCTCTCGCCAATGAAGAGAGTTTCGCCGCCGAAGTGCAGCACATGAGTGACACCATCAAGGAACTTTTTGGCAAACGCCCCAAGGTGTTCCGCAACTCTTCGCTCATCTACAACGATGACATCGGCGCACAGGTAGCCGCCATGGGCTTCAAGGGAATCCTCACCGAGGGTGCCAAGCAAGTGCTCGGATGGAAGTCACCGCACTACATCTACCATTGTGCTACCGACCCGCGCCTCAAACTCCTCATGCGCGATATCAGCCTTTCCGAAGACATCACCGAGCGATTCTCTTCTCATCCTCTCATGGCCGACCAGTGGCTCGATTGGATTGCTTCCACACCTGAAGGTGAGGATGTCATCAACATCTTTGGCGAACTCGTCACCTTCGGCATTTTCCACCCGCTCTCCAGTGGCATCCTCGAGTTCCTCAAAGCCATCCCCGTGCTGGCCAAGGACCGTGGCATCGGTTTCGCTCTCCCGTCCGAACTCTGTGCAGAGAAGAGTGTGGGTGCCATCGAAGTGCCCTACAACATCTCGTGGGTAGATGAAGAGCGCGACACCTCTTGCTGGTTGGGCAACGTGATGCAGCGCGAGGCTTTCAACAAACTCTATAGCATCGCCGACCGTGTTCGCGTGTGTGGCGACCGCCGCATCCAGAAAGACTGGGATTCGCTGCAGGCCAGCAACAACTTCCGCTTCATGACGACCAAGCCCGGCTACCAGTATCGTGGCATCTACGACAGTCCCTACGATGCTTTCACCAACTACATGAACATCCTTGGCGACTTCATCTCTCGCGTCAACAACCTCTACGGCGGTGCCGACAACGAGGAGATTGACGGACTCATCACCATGATTAAGAATCAGGGTGACGAAATCGAGGCTAAGGATAAGGAAATCGAGCGTCTGCGCAAGAAGTTGGAAAAGTACAACCCCACAGAACTGGAAGAGAAGAAGCCAGCCAAGAAGGCACCGCTAAAGAAAGTGGCTGTCAAGATGGTTGCAGTGGCTCCTGCTCCTAAGGAAAAGAAGGCGGTCGCCGTCAAAAAGGTGGCTGTCAAGAAGGCTCCAGAAAAGGACGCCGAGAAGTGAGCCTACTTCCCTCGTCTGTGTGATGGCAGACACCGTGATATTCAAACAGGAGAGAACTCGTCCTCATGCGAGTTCTCTCCTGTTCGCTTTGTCTCGTGTGCCTTCCTGCATAGGACTCTCCACGAAAAAAGGGCGGCGGTTGTGTCCGTCGCCCTTTCTTTTTTTAGAAAGATAGTTATCTCTTTCTTTGAACAGTAGTAGTCTTTGTGTGTCAATTACAGACCCAGTTTGCCTTTGATGTCAGAGGCAGCCTTGTCAACAGCCTTGCCAGCCTCTTCTTTGGCTTTGTCTGTAGCAGCAGTGGCAGCCTCGTTGGCCTTCTGTGCAGCATCAGCGGCAGCAGCATCTACCGTGCTCTTGGCATCGGCAGCCACAGCGGCTGCGTCAACAGGGATAGCCTTCACAGCCGAAACGATGCCGGCCAGAGTTTCGTTGCCAGAAGTGTATTCGGCAATCTTCTCCTCGTTGTCGGCCAGGAACTGCTGAATCTTGGCCAGATAAGCCTTAGCCTCCTCAATCTTTCCTTCAGACTGGAGTTTGGCGATATACTCCTGAGCCTTCTGCAGGAGTGACTGAGTCTTCTCTGAGTCCGATGCGGCCACGGCTGCAGAGAGTGCGCTGACAGTGGCGTCGGCATCTTCCACGTTGGTCTCTTCGGCCACAACTTCAGTTTCGGCTTCAGCATCTGCTGCGATAGAGTCAGTCTCGGCACCGCCCTTGGCAGTTCCGTTGCATGCCGTGAATGTGATGGCTGCGACAGCCATGATTGCTAAGAAAATCTTTTTCATTTTGCTTTTAATTTTAATCAGTTAAACAATGAATAAATGTGTCTCTTTAATAGATTCTTTACTAAACCGTTGCAAAGGTAGGTAAAAAATGATTAACTTTGCAAGTCGAAACAATTTTTTGATGGAATGAAGACTTTTTTAACACATATCACCTTCTTTTTCACACTTCTCCTGACAGTGGCGTGTGGCAAAGACCGCACCTACGAATACGAGGAGAAGACACAACACAACCACTGGATGCAGCAGATGATGCTGGAGCAATATCTGTGGGCCGATTCGCTGACAGACTTTGAGCCTTCGTGGAAGGATTTTTTTGCCGAGCCGGATAAGTTTCTTGCCACACTGACAGCCAAGAGCCAACAAGGCGATAAGTGGTCATACGTGGAGATTGACACCCTTGCCGATGATAGCCATCCGTGTGGATATTTCAACCATCAGAATTCCTATGGCATGGATTTCATCTTGATGACCGACCCCACGGGGCAGACCACTCGGCAAGTGCTCAGGGTGGTGACCGTCTATCCTGGTGGACCGGCCGAACGTGCAGGACTCAGACGCAACGACTACATCTGCTCCTGCAATGGCTACAAACTTTCATCGAGCAATGTGAAGCGGTTGCAGAGTGGGGCGGCTCGGCAGTTGGAAGTGCGGCATGTGGGAGTGGATGAACAGGAAGGTTCCTTCTATTGGGCCGATACGACCGAGGTGACGTTGGAAGCCTCGGAATATGTGGAGGATGTGGCCTTTCCCGTTGCCAATGTGGTCGAGGCGGATGGCGTGACTGTGGGTTATGTGATGTGTACCCGTTTGGTCGAATATCCCATCGAGCAGGGGAGCAAGCGAGGCAGTTCGCCTGTCTATCGCGAGGCGATGGATGAGGCGATGCAGAAGATGAAGAGTGCGAGGGTGGAGGAATTGGTGCTCGACTTGCGCCTGTGCAACTTCGGCACATTGGAGATGGCACAGCGACTGGCCAGTTATGTGGTCAATCCCGATGTGCGGAGCGGACTGTTTGCCACCACGTTCTGGAACGAAAAGTGTAGCACCAACAATGTGGAACTCCCCTATGATGTGTCGCTCGACAACCTGGGACTGAGCCGCCTCTACATCCTGACAAGCGACCGCACCCAAGGAGCAGCAGAGTGGCTCATCCATGCACTGCGCCACTCGATGGGCGAGGAGAATGTCATCACCATCGGCACGGCGACAAAAGGCCAAAATGTGATGACCGAGGAGGTGGGTGACGAATATTTTGTGCGCCTCTTTCCTGTGGTGGCCTATGTGGGCGATGGCAGCGGCGACTACGACTATGGCAGCATCGAACCGAACTATGAGGTGGACGAGTTTTCCTACCTCTATTTGGGCGACTATGGTACGCTCGACGAGATGCTGTTCTTCACGGCTGTGCAGGATATGTTAGGCTTAATCAGCCAAAATGACAGTGAAGAGACTGAATAGTCGGACATTTCGGCAGTAAACAACACCAAAGAGAACGAAAACGCTGACGAATAGACCGAAATGTCCTCGCTGGAACGATTGTTGCCCATGAGTTTTGGTGAAAACAACAACTAAAACTCAACAGCAACTATGAACAACAACTATCAGAATCAGAATGGGCAGCAACCGTCTGCCAAGGAGGTTCTTGAAAAGTATGCAACGAACCTCGTGGAACGGGCAAAGAATGGCAAGCTCGACCCCGTCATCGGTCGTGATGAGGAGATTCGTCGAATCTTGCAGATTCTGAGCCGTCGTACTAAAAATAATCCTATTCTTATTGGTGAGCCGGGTACGGGTAAAACCGCTATCGTGGAGGGCTTGGCAAGGCGTATCGTGCGTGGCGATGTGCCTGAGAACCTGAAGGACAAGCAACTCTACTCGCTCGATATGGGTGCACTGATTGCCGGTGCCAAGTATCAGGGCGAGTTTGAGGAACGACTCAAGGCTGTGGTCAAGGCTGTGGTGGAGAGTCAAGGGCAGATTATCCTCTTCATCGACGAGATTCACACCCTCGTGGGTGCAGGACAGACGAGCGGAGCGATGGATGCCGCCAACATCCTCAAGCCCGCTTTGGCACGTGGCGAATTGCGTTCCATCGGTGCCACCACACTCGACGAATATCAGAAGTACTTCGAGAAGGACAAGGCACTCGAACGTCGGTTCCAGACCGTCATGGTGGATGAGCCAGACGTGCAGTCGTCCATCTCCATCCTGCGAGGATTGAAGGAACGCTACGAGAACCACCACAAGGTGCGTATCAAGGACGAAGCCATCATTGCCGCCGTCGAACTCAGTAACCGTTACATCACCGACCGTTTTCTGCCCGACAAAGCCATCGACCTGATGGATGAGGCTGCCGCCAAACTCCGTATGGAGCGTGACTCTGTGCCTGAAGAGATTGACGAACTCAGTCGTCGGCTCAAGCAGATGGAGATTGAACGTGAGGCCATCAAGCGTGAGGGTGACAAGGAGAAACTTGCCGAACTGAACAAAATCATCGACACCCTCCGTGCTGACGAGCAGAAGCAACGCGACAAGTGGGAAGGCGAGAAGGCACTGCTCAACCAGATTCAGAGCGACAAGCAGCAGATTGAGCAACTGAAGTTTGAGGCAGACAAGGCTGAACGTGAAGGCAACTACGGACGTGTGGCTGAAATCCGCTATGGCAAACTGCAAAGCCTGGAAGAGGACATCAAGGCCGTGCAGTCCAAATTGGCCGAAGCACAGGGTGGGGCAGCACTGGTGAAGGAAGAGGTCGATAGCGACGACATCGCCGATGTGGTGAGCCGTTGGACGGGCATCCCCGTGAGCAAGATGCAGACCTCCGAACGCACCAAACTCATCCACTTGGAAGAGGAACTGCACAAGCGTGTCATTGGCCAGGATGAAGCCATCCGTGCCGTCAGCGATGCCGTGCGCCGCAGTCGTGCAGGACTGCAAGACCCGAAGCGACCCATCGGTTCCTTCATCTTCCTCGGTACCACAGGTGTGGGTAAGACGGAACTCGCTAAAGCCTTGGCCGACTACCTCTTCGACGACGAGACCATGATGACCCGTATCGACATGAGCGAGTATCAGGAGAAGTTCAGTGTCACCCGACTCATCGGTGCGCCTCCGGGCTACATCGGCTACGAAGAGGGCGGTCAACTCACAGAGGCCGTGCGCCGCAAACCTTATTCCGTCGTGCTTTTCGACGAGATTGAAAAAGCGCATCCCGATGTATTCAACACCCTCCTGCAGGTGCTTGACGATGGACGGCTGACCGACAACAAAGGACGTGTGGTCAACTTCAAGAACACCATCATCATCATGACCAGCAATGCCCAGCGCGAACAACTCCGCAGCATCTTCCGTCCTGAGTTCCTCAACCGAATCGACGACATCATCACCTTCTCGCCCCTCAACGAGGCAGAAATCCGGCAGATTGTACGTCTGCAAGTCGATAAGGTGGTGGGGATGGTGGCACAGAACGGCATTACGCTCCACGTCACCGACGAGGCCATCAGCGTCATTGCCAAGGCCGGCTTCGACCCACAGTTCGGTGCCCGTCCTGTCAAGCGAGCCATTCAGGACAAACTGCTCAACCAACTCAGCAAGCGCATCATCGGCGGAGAAATCAACCACGACAAGCCCGTCACCGTCACTGCCGCAGGCGACGAACTCGCGTTCGAGCAATGATGCGTTAGAAAAAAGATTCAACCACAAACGAAAGAGGTTGTGTCAAAATACAGCGATTGAATAATAGACAACGGATTTCATGGATTGAACGGATTGAAGCCATGCTGATAGTCAGAGACTTGCAAAATCCGTTTCATCCGTGAAATCCGTTGTGGTCAATTCTGGTCTACCCTTTTTTTGTGGCAACTCATCCCCCTGTTATCCTTTGATATACACCTTCTGGTTACGGATTCCACTACTTGTAATTCCGCTTTCAGGGTCTTTGCAAAACTGATTCAGTTCATGATTAGCCGCAGTTCTGTTCAATCCCGTCAGATAGGCGTATGTCCCGACCCGTATGAATGGGTTTTCCTCCAGATAGTTGAGTGCAATCTGGCGGCGTTTTTCCATGTCCGTCTTGACTTTGGACAAAGTGCTTGTCCCCTTGATTCTCTGCAATCGGGTTTGGCCGCGCAAATGCCGCAACCACTCTGCATCGGGCAAGAAATGGATGCCTTTCACATAGACATCCTTCACGTCGTACCGTTCCCCCTCCTTTTTCACCGTCTGTGCCTTCACCCCCTTTCGCACTCCCAAAACCGCATTGAATGTGCCAAAGTTGTCAATCTTCACGGCATGTCCCTGAGCCAAATACATGTTCATCACATCGGCCAGTTCTATGAAAACACCCTTGATGGCACTGCGGCTCAACTGTGTCGTATCTGACATCAAATTCACAATCGTCTCAAACGATATGGGTGCGCCATGCACCACCTTCGGATAAACTTTCCGTTCGCCAGTCTTCTGCATGTCTGGCATCTCCTTGAAAATGTACTTCATACGCCTTTAGTTTTATCCCGAATCGGTCATTAGGCC
>DGSP01000075.1 GCA_002393555.1 Prevotellaceae bacterium UBA4359 | reverse complement strand
TTATGCTAATTTGTTTCTTAATATCTGTAGTTTGACGATTGGGGTTGACTACTTGTGGCCTTACTTACGATAAGGGTTGGCTCAGGTTCGGTGATGGCTGGGCGGTATGTGTATTGTCATGTTTTCGGGTAAGAATTGGGCGTAAATGGTGATAATTCCTTCCGATAATCAAAGTTTTTTGTGCGGGGTGGTTTATAAGTCGCGATTTTTGTGTAAATTTGTGGCGTAAAATCGTTAAATGTAGGGAATGTGACTATGACAACAAGTATTCCGTTAGACGCAGAGTTTTTGCAGAACTTGGGCATCGTGGCTCAAGACGAGGACCTTTTGGCCAAGGCTGTGAAGTACATCAAGAAGTTGGCAGCGAAAAAGCCGGACCCGACGCTGATGTCGAAAGAGGAGTTTGATGCGATGTTGGACAAGGCGGAACGGCAAATCGCAAGAGGGGAGGGCAAGACATTTACTAATGTGGCAGATATGAATGCCTGGCTTAATTCGCTCTGACATGTATAAAATTACCTATTCTCCAGAGGCTCAGGTTGGACTTGAGAAACTGAAACGGAACGAACCTGCAAGTTTCAAGAAGGCGGTGAAGTTCTTGAACGAGATTGTGGAACACCCCAAAACTGGCACGGGACACCCCGAACCGCTGAAGGGCCAGCCGGAGAACCGCTGGTCGCGCCAGATTACGAAGAAGCATAGGCTGGTGTATCGGATTTTCGATATGGAGGTCTATGTGGATGTGTTGTCGGCCTATGGGCATTATGACGACAAGTAACGATGACAATGAACAAAAATAGTTGATATCATGCGGCAAGCCGCATTGTTTTCTTTGACAATAATTTCCAATAATTCCCAATAATTGGTTCCAATAATAATTATCGGATAAAATTATCGTCAATTATTGAAAATTATTGTCCAAGGAAAAACAAGCCGCTTGCGGCGAAAAGAGAAAAACATTGTATAAGATAATTTTGTGTAGTTACTTAATTGTAAATAGTTAAATAGAAAAATAATTTTATGGCACTTATTGAAAGTATCATTGCGCGGGCGAAAGCCAACAAACAGCGCATCGTGCTCCCCGAATCGCTGGAGGAGCGCACCCTGACGGCTGCCGACAAGAGTCTGGCAGACGACATTGCCGACATCATCCTCATCGGCAACCGTGACGAAATCATGGCTTTGGCTGATAAGTTGGGCCTCACCCATATTGGCAAGGCCACTATCATCGACCCTGCCACTTCGGAGAAGACGGAGGAGTATGCTCAGTTGCTCTTCCAGTTGCGCCAGAAGAAGGGCATGACCATCGAAAAGGCGCGTGAGCAGGTGCTCGACCCGCTGTACTTCGGCTGTCTCATCATCAAGAGCGGCGATGCCGATGGACAAATTTCGGGTGCCCTCTCTACGACGGGCGACACGCTGCGTCCTGCCTTGCAGATTATCAAGTGCGCGCCGGGCATCACTTGCGTGAGCGGTGCGATGCTGCTCATCACACAGACTCCGCAGTATGGCGAGGAGGGTGTGCTCGTGATGGGCGATGTGGCTGTGACACCGATGCCCGATGCCTCGCAGTTGGCTCAGATTGCTGTCTGCACGGCTCAGACCGCCAAGAGTGTGGCTGGCTTTGCCGACCCACGTGTGGCGATGCTCTCCTTCTCTACGAAGGGCAGTGCGAAGCATGAGGTGGTTGATAAGGTGGTGGAGGCCACGCGTCTGGCCAAGGAACTCGACCCGGCCCTGAAGATTGACGGCGAACTGCAGGCTGATGCAGCACTCGTTCCGTCGGTAGGTCAGAAGAAGGCTCCGGGCAGCGACATTGCTGGCAAGGCCAACGTGCTGGTGGCTCCCTGCCTGGAAGTGGGCAACATCGCCTACAAACTCGTGCAGCGTCTCGGCAATGCCGATGCCATCGGCCCCATCCTGCAGGGTATCGCTCGCCCCGTCAACGACTTGAGCCGTGGCTGCTCGGTAGATGACATTTATAAGATGGTGGCCATTACGGCTTGCCAAGCAATGGACGCGAAGGCTTGATGGAGTGAAAAGTGAAGAGTGAAAAATCTAAATTTATCATAAGGGAAACAAATTTGAATAATTAGAATAATTTTATTCACTAATTTTTATAATATTTTTTCAAGTGACAAAGCGAGAGTATAAGGAGATGTATGATGTGGTGGGGGCTGCGATGGAGGTCTTTAACACATTGGGTCGAGGCATGGCTGAGGCTGTATACCAAGAGGCTCTTGCTATAGAGTTTCAGCAGCGAGGGATGAAAGCAGAACGCGAGAAGATGCTGACACTTTCATATAAAGGCTTTCCGATGCAAAAGACCTATTTTGCCGACTTTTATTATAGAGGCATTCTGGTGGAACTGAAATCTGTGGAGGAAGTCTCTTCGGAACATCGTGCTCAGTTGTTTAATTATATGCGAATTACAGAAAAGTATAGGGGTTTGCTGTTCAACTTCGGAGAAAAGAGCCTTCACACTGAACGCTACTTGTATTTGCCAGAAGAAGATGACTTTGTTCTTCTGAATCAAGACAACTACAAATCTTACATTGACGACTAAAAATAATTATAAAAATTAGTGAAAAAATTATTCTAATTATTCAAATTGGTTTCAAAAAGAGAAGATAAAATGAAAAAGATTCTTGTATTGAACTGTGGTAGTTCATCTATAAAATATGCATTGTATGACATGACCGACCAGTCGGTCATCACGAGTGGCGGCATCGAGAAGATTGGTTTGCCAGACTCGTTTATCACCGTGAAACTGAATGACGAGAAGCACAAGATGCAGAAGCCGATTGCTGAGCACACTGCTGGTGTGCAGTGGATTTTCGACGTGCTCACCAAGGGCGAGTATGCTGTGCTGAAGCATCTGGACGAACTGGACGCTGTGGGTCACCGCATGGTGCATGGCGGCGAGAAGTTCAACAAGTCGGTGCTGCTCACCCCTGAGGTGATGGAGGCGTTTGCCGCCTGCAATGATTTGGCACCCCTCCACAACCCTGCCAACATCAAGGGTGTGAATGCCGTGACAGCCTTGCTGCCCAACATCCCACAGGTGGGCGTGTTCGACACGGCTTTCCACCAAACCATGCCTGATTATGCTTACATGTACGCGCTGCCCTACGAACTCTATCAGAAGTATGGTGTGCGCCGCTATGGTTTCCACGGAACCAGCCACCGCTACGTGAGTCAGCGTGTGTGTGAGTTCTTGGGTGTGAAGCCTGAAGGCAAGAAGATTATCACTTGCCACATCGGCAACGGTGCTTCCATCGCTGCGGTGAAGGATGGCAAGTGTGTAGATACATCGATGGGCTTGACTCCGCTGGAGGGACTCATCATGGGCACCCGTTCGGGCGACATCGATGCAGGTGCTGTGACATTCCTGATGGACAAACTGGGACTTGACACCAAGGGCATCAGCAACTTGCTGAACAAGCAGTCGGGCTTGCTGGGTGTGAGCGAAGGCTCGTCCGACTTCCGTGACATTCTGGCTGGCATCGAGGCTGGCAACGACAAGGCCCGTCTGGCCAAGGAGATGTATTGCTACCGCATCAAGAAGTACATTGGCGAGTATGCAGCAGCCATGGGAGGTGTGGATATCATCCTCTTCACCGGCGGTGCTGGCGAGAACCAGTGGGAGGTGCGCGAGGGTGCCACCCAGGGCTTGGAGTTCATGGGCATCAAACTTGACGATGCCAAGAACAAGGCTTGCCGTGCAAAAGAAGCCGTCCTCTCCACTGATGATTCAAAGGTGACCATCTGCTGCATCCCGACGGATGAGGAGTTGATGATTGCACTGGACACATTGTCTTTGACAAAGTGAAAAGTGAAGAGTGAAAAGTGAATAATCTAAGTTACCGGGACTGATGTACGAAAATAGAGAGTCACCGTTGTCATCGAAAAGCGAAGCCTTCTCGAGAAGAGTTATTAAGATGGTTCGCTATCTTTACACCTCTGGAGACAAGCATTTTGACTCAGTCTATAATCAGATATTGAGGTCTGGCACTTCGATTTCGGCCAATATTGCTGAATCACAATTCGCTCAGAGTTCTGCGGACTTTATCACGAAACTCCATATTGCTCTAAAAGAGGCGAATGAGACCCGTATGTGGTTAAATATGCTGAAAGAGAGCCAAAGTCTCACCTTTGTGCAGCATGAAAGAAAGTATGTCTGCCGATTTGGATGAGTTGATAGCGATGCTTGTTGCATCATTAAATACTTCAAAACGAAATCAAAACATAGTAATAAAATAGGTGGAAAAGAACTGTGATTTTCAGAGTGCAATGGTAACTTAGATTTTTCACTTTTCACTTTTCACTTTTCACTTAAGATGAGCGAATATAACGACGAGACTTTTGAAGAGGGCATGGAGGAGGAGATGCTGGACGCTTCCCCTCCAGCCGATGGTCAGCCGCCTAAGAGCGACTACGACCCCACGGTGATGAAAGACAGCATCACCCACCACCTGAGTGGCATGTATCAGAACTGGTTCCTGGACTACGCTTCCTACGTCATCCTGGAACGTGCCGTGCCGCACATCATGGACGGCTTGAAGCCTGTGCAGCGACGCATCCTCCACTCGATGAAGCGAATGGACGACGGACGCTACAACAAGGTGGCGAACATCGTGGGTCACACCATGCAGTTCCACCCCCACGGTGATGCTTCCATCAAGGATGCGCTGGTGCAGATGGGACAGAAGAACCTGCTCATCGACTGCCAGGGCAACTGGGGCAACATCCTCACGGGTGACGATGCGGCTGCCGGTCGTTATATCGAGGCTCGACTTTCGAAGTTTGCACTCGATGTCTTGTTCAACCCCAAGACCACCGAGTGGAAACTCTCTTACGATGGACGTAACAAGGAACCAATCTCGCTGCCAGTCAAGTTTCCGCTCCTCCTCGCTCAGGGAGTGGAAGGCATCGCCGTGGGACTGAGTTCCAAGATTCTGCCGCACAACTTCAACGAACTCTGTGATGCCGCCGTCCACTATCTGCACGATGAACCCTTCCAACTCTATCCTGACTTCCAGACAGGTGGCTCCATCGATGTGTCGAAGTATAACGACGGACAGCGTGGCGGCACGGTCAGAGTACGCGCCAAGATTGAGAAGCGCGACAGCAAGACCCTTGCCATCACGGAGATACCTTACGGCAAGACGACTGGCTCACCATCCAAGCCGAGCCAGTTCATCGACTCCATCCTCAAAGCCATTGAGAAGGGAAAAATCAAGGCGCGCAAGGTGGAAGACCTGACGGCGGCAGGTGTGGAGATTGTCATCCACCTGATGCCGGGAGCATCGAGCGACAAGACCATCGATGCCCTCTATGCCTTCACCGACTGCGAAATCAGCATCTCGCCCAACTGCTGTGTCATCGACGACCGCATGCCGAAGTTCCTCACCGTGAGCGATGTGCTGCGCAAGAGCGTCGATTACACCAAGTACCTCATCAAGCGCGAACTGGAGATTCGCCGGGGTGAACTCTTGGAGCAGTTGCACTTTGCCTCACTCGAGAAAATCTTCATCGAAGAGCGCATCTACAAGGCCAAAGAGTTTGAGAATGCAAAGACAATGGACATCGCCATCGACTATGTGGATTCTCGCCTCAAACCTTTCTACGAACTTTTTGTGCGCGAGGTGACTCGTGACGACATCCTCCGACTGATGGAGATTAAGATGGCTCGCATCCTCAAGTTCAACAAGGACAAGGCCGATGAACTCATCGCCCGACTGAAGGCTGAACTGGAGCAGATAGAGCGCGACCTCGCCAATCTGGTGGAAGTGACTGCAGAGTGGTTCCGTTTCCTTCAGAAAAAATACGGAGCCGAGCATCCGCGCCTTACCGAGATTCGCAACTTCGACACTATCCAGGCTGCCACTGTGGCAGAGGCCAACCAGAAACTCTACATCAACAGGGCAGAAGGATTTATCGGTACGGGTTTGAAGAAGGACGAGTTCGTCTGCAACTGCTCCGACATCGACGACATCATCATCTTCTACAAAGATGGCACCTACAAGGTCATCAAGGTGGCCGACAAGGTGTTCATCGGCGAGACCGAACGCAGCAAGGTCGAGAAAAGGAAAGTGGAGGTGATTCATGTGGCGGTGTTCAAGAAGAACGACACGCGCACCATCTACAATGCCACCTACAAGGACGGAGCCACGGGCATCACCTACATCAAGCGCTTCAATGTGCCCAGCGTGACTCGCGACCGCGAGTATGACCTGACGATGGGTACACCGAAGTCGAAAGTGACGTGGTTCTCGGCCAACAGCAACGGCGAGGCCGAAATCATCAAGGTGACACTCAAGCCACAGGAAAAACTGAAGAAACTCGTCTTCGAGAAAGACTTTAGCGACATCGACATCAAGGGACGTGCAGCACGTGGCAACCAACTGACCAAGCACGAAATCTACCGCATACAACTCAAGGCGCATGGCGGCAGTACGTTGGGCGGCAGAAAGGTGTGGTGGGACCCCGACATCCAGCGCATCAACTACGATGAGCATGGCGAGTATCTGGGCGAGTTCCAGAACAACGACCAGATACTTGTGGTGCTGAAGTCGGGCGAGTACTACCTGACCAACTTCGATGCCAACAACCACTATGAGCAGAACATCCTGCGCATCGAGAAATTCAAGGCCAAGAAAGTGTGGACAGCCGTATTGTGGGATGCCGACAACCAGAACCAGCCCTACATCAAGCGCTTCCAGTTCGAGGAGTCGAAGAAGAAGCAGAGTTTCCTTGGCGAAAACCCTGACAGCACCCTCATCCTGCTGACAGACACACCTTATCCACGTCTCAGCCTGACCTTCTCCGAACCCGACACCTTCCGTGGCCCTCTCGAAGTGGATGCAGAGGAATACATCGGAGTGAAAGGCTTCAAGGCCAAAGGCAAGCGGCTCACCACCTATGCGCTCGACCAAGTGACGGAACTGGAGCCGACCCGTTTCCCTGAACCCGAAGCCGAGGAGGACGAAGAGGCCGGGGCAGAGGATGAACTGGATGAAGTGATAGACCCCGACGAAGGAAAGAGCGATGGCGACATCCGAGACGAGATAACAGGACAGTTAAAACTATTCTGATGAAATCTATATATATAATAATGTGTAAAGGCTTAGCAATGGCATGGATGCTATTGCTAAGCCTTTGTGCTTCGGGACAGGACGCTTCTGGGGCTGTTTACATCACTGACACGACGGGTTTCATCAGCAGTCTGCCCGTCAACAAAGAGGTGCTGCACTCCACCATAGTGGGAGTGGGGTGGGCCAACGTGCTCGACACCTACCTCTCGCCCTACAACTACAAGGGCACCGACATCCGCATCCAGCGTGAAAGCCAGCGCATGACCACGCTGTGGGGAGGCAGAGTGTCCAATCAGGTGCTCATCGATGTGAATGCAGCCTTCACCAAAAATCATGCCCGCAACCTGAAAGAGTATGCTGGAGGCATCCGCTATTCGCAAGGTTGGTTCTACAACTTTGGCAAAGGCAATGTGGTCAACCCCGTGGAGCGGTCACGCTCACGCTTCAACGTGGCGGCAGGCCTGGCGGCGTCGGCCTATCTGGGGGGTATCTATATCGACCGCAACGGCAACAATCCCGCTCAGGCCAAAGCCGACCTGATGATAGACGTGAGTGCCATGGCCACCTACGACATGGTCATTGCCCGCCACCACTATCTGTGGCGCTATCAAGTCTCAGCCCCCCTTCTCGGCATTGCTTTCTCGCCTGCCTATGGCCAAAGTTACTACGAGATGTTCGACCTCAAGCACCGCGACCACAATGTATGCTTTGGCTACATAGGCAACATGCCCTCCATGCGCCACCGCCTCACGCTTGACATACCCATTCGCCGCTACACCATCAGGTTGGGCTATGTGGCTCAGTTCAACCAATCAACATTCAACCACTTGAAGTACCATACCTACACCCACGACTTCGTGCTGGGATTCAACAAATACCTGTATCGGAAATGATGAAAAATATTCTTCGACTCTTTGTGTGTTGTTTTGTTCTTTTAGTTTTCCATGCGTGTGTGAAAGAAGACCACTACGACAACTCCAAGCAGGGCAACTACGAGGCTTTATGGCGCATCATGAACGAACACTACTGCTTCTTCGACTACAAGAAAGAGCAACTGGGTGTGGATTGGGACGAGGTGCATACACGCTATGCCAGTCAGGTGAACGAGGGCATGAACAATGTCCAACTCTTTGAGGTGCTTTGTAACATGCTCGCCGAACTGCAAGACGGCCATGTCAACCTCAGTGCCGCCTTCGACTTCGGGCGCAACTGGAGTTTCTACGAAGACTATCCCGAGAACTACAACGACAGCATAGCCAAACTCTACTTAGGGCATAACTACATGATAGCCTCTGGACTCAAGTATGTCATTTTCGACGACAACATCGGCTATGTGCGTTGCGAGACTTTCGAAGACGGCATCGGCAATGGCAACGTGAGTTCCATGCTCAACGTCCTCTCCTCCTGCAACGGACTCATCATCGATGTGCGCGGCAATGGTGGAGGTCAACTCACCAATGCCGAGAAACTGGCCTCCCACTTCACCAACGAGTCCATCCTGGTCGGCTACGTGTCCCACAAGACCGGCAAGGGGCGCAACGACTTTTCCACTCCCCAAGCCGTCTATCTCGACCCCGCCACCGATGGCATCCGCTGGCAGAAGCCCGTCGTGGTGCTCACCAACCGCGCCGTCTATTCCGCCGCCAACGACTTTGTCAAGTGCATGAAACTCTGCCCCAACGTCACCATCATGGGCGACCGTACAGGCGGTGGCTCCGGCATGCCCTTCAACAGCGAACTTCCCAACGGGTGGACTGTCCGCTACAGTGCCGTCATCTTCTACGACAAAGACATGCAGCACACGGAGTTCGGCATCGACCCCGACGTCTCGCTGTCATTGTCAGGTGCAGACATCCTGCAAAAGAAAGACACCTACATAGAAAAAGCGCGGGTGTTTTTGAGTGAAAAATGAAGAGTGAAAAATGAAAAATCTAAGTTTCCTTTGCTAATGGATAACACTCCGGGTGGCGAGTAACTTAGATTTTTCACTTTTCACTCTTCACTTTTCACTTTTTTTCCTTACCTTTGCACCGCAAAAGCGCTTGTGGCGGAATTGGTAGACGCGCCAGACTTAGGATCTGGTATCTCCGATGTGCAGGTTCGAGTCCTGTCAGGCGCACACATTTGGGACAAAGAGGATGTGAACACACCCTCTTTGTCGTTTTATGGTACTTCTAAATGTATTTCTTTTTTGGATTCAGCGGACACACACACTTCGGCTCAAAGTGCAAAAAAACTCCGCCAATCTCATGTTTGAGGTTGACGGAGCCTTTCTGTTTTATACAAATGAATGCCGCTTATTTGTGACTTAACCGCCAAAAGAAATGCCATGTACGGAAGATCGGTTCGCTCAATGCTTCCGCAGGATAGGCACGGACAAACCGCATGTTACGCTTGATTTTCAGGAAATATTTGATGCCTGTGGAGTGATTGGATATCCCTAAACTCTGCCCAAAGTTACCGCCTTTAATGATTTCCCCCAACAACAATTCTCCGCGCCACTCATCAGGTGGTACAATGTAGTATTTCTCCTCCAATCCAAACACTTCATGAAGCACCCACATCACCGCACCAGCAAACTTGTATAAACCCAAATGTCGCAAAGCACACTCTATACTCTCGTCTCTAAACTCTAAACCATTCTTTGCCTTTCGCAAAAGATAGTAATAATCCATCATCTGGCGTAATCCCACTCCTTCTTCAAAAAGATGATGCCACAAATGAGTGAGTTGATGCACAAGACTAAATTCCAAAGTCAACACAGGAATCCTTCCCACACCATCCGGCAGATCAACAAAATGTGTCATTTGTTCATCTTTCCTCGCCTTAAACCAGTGCTGCAAGCGGTGATTATATACAACACAATTCATGTACGAGGGCATAAAATGCACCTCCACTGGCACATCATCCCAAATGGGATAATCTACATGGTGGAACCTCATATTCGGGTGAGGTACCGTCTTCTTGACAAAATCCATCACTTCCTCTCGAGTACCATCCACCCATATATCTATATCTCCCGAAGCACGTACCCTTTTGTCTGGATACATCAGCGCATTCCCTTGTCCCTTCAAAATGCAACTATCAAAACCTGCTTCTTTCAACATCCTCACCAGTTCCACGCATCTTCTATCCACGACCTCATTTCGCATCCGTATCTGTTCACTCACGGCAAACCATTTCAGCACCACTTCTCTCGGCACCGCCACACCTTCGGCTTTCATTCTCTCTACACCACGAAATCCCACACCAAGCAGAGCCTGTTTCTTCATGAACGAAAACAATGCATCCCAATCATTCTCGCCGACACTTTTCGGGACAGAAACAGTACCACCAATACAAAATCTGATGAAATCAAAATATTTCGTACAAATCTTTTCTATTTTCACATCCATCCTCCCAATGTTTCCTAAAATCTTATTATCTTTGCCTTCTCTTAACATTACACATGAAGAAATCACGAATTCACCTTGCGGTAGCACGTTGGCTGCAGAAACTCATCATACGTATGGAGGACAAAATCGGTGGACAAAGCAGCACTCTAACACAAGCCTGTCAATGGAATCATAACAGAAAAGGCTAAGTTCTATCATTTCACAAAAACTTAGCCTCTACAAATTGTGGCACTTTCCACATCATCTTCAAGATTTTTGTTAAGATTGGACTAAATCCATGACTCTTGTACATTCTCACGTCCTCATTCCACATCTGTTTTCTCCTTTTGCTATCAGTTGAAAGTCCCCCCATCCGCATCCGTATGATTCGTCGTTTCATGTAATGTACTTTGAGATTTGCCTTATACAAATATCGTACCAGCAAGTCTGAATCTGCCGCAATTTTATACGCCTCATTATACAATCCTTCTCTCATCATCACATCACGACGGATATAACATGTGGGATGCAATGGCAGCCATCCGCACCGAACTTTCCACTTATAATACACTCCACCTCGCCAGTTGCGCACCAATTTCTGTGTATCATCACAATCCACATATACCCCATCACCATACACAAAATCTGCTCCCGTGCTCTCAAACGTCTTTACCACATCCGAAATCACATGATTATCATACAGAAAATCGTCAGAATGTACCAGTCCAATGATGTCACCTGTCGCCATTCTAATCCCCTTGTTGATGGCCTCATACATTCCATGATCGGGTTCAGAGTTGATGTTCAGCCCCCTGTCCCTATATTCATTGACAATATCCAATGAAGCATCTTTCGATGCACCATCCACCACGATATACTCAATATCAGGATAATCTTGCGACAGCACACTCTCTATCGCTCCCCGAATGGTAGCCTCACGGTTATAGCATGATGTAATAACAGATACCTTCATTCCTTTATTATTCGTTCTCTAATTTTCTTTGCAGGATTCCCTTGATAAATACCATTCTCATCCAAATCATGTGTAGCAACACTTCCAACGGTCAATATTGCATTTTTATGCACAGTAACACCTGGGCAAACAATTGTCTTAGCCCCAATCCAAGCACCATCTTCAATCACTATTGGAGCATTTCTATAAGGCATGGATGAAATGCTGTAATCATGATTGCCCGTCAAAAGCATCGCTCCCTGAGATATACAAACATCACTCCCAATCCTCACTTTATCAAGGTTGTCTATCCATACATTCTCACCTATCCAACAATCATTTCCAATTTCCAAATTCCAGGGTGATTTCACTATTACACCTGGCTTCAAACAAGTTCCCGTACCAATCTTACCCCCCCCAATTTTGAGTAGCATTATCTTCCATCCCATAAAAGGAATCCATGCAGGACGTACCCAAAGTGCATTCACAAAGTACCATGATGCGATTTTTAGAAAACTTGCACCTTTGTCAAAATTAGAACCGTCAAACAAACGAAGACTTACATTTCTCATGGAAAAAGAGATTGAGGCTTTTGAAGCAATGATTCATATAGTTTAAAATACTCATCGTATCGATCTTCTTGTCGAAATTTTTTGACAATCCAATCTCTGCAACATGCTGAATCACTATTGTCGGAGTTACATAGTTTAACAATATGATTTTGGGCATCCTCTATGTTTCCTTGCTCTACAATATACCCAGTTCCTTCAACAATTTGTTCAACACACCCCCCCGTACGATAAGCAACCACAGGAGTTCCACAACCCATGGCTTCCAAATTGACAGTAGGAAAAGTGTCTTCCCAAGTTGGGTTAAATAAGACATCTGCAGCAGAATAGATTTCAGCCAATTCTTCAACCATTTCCGTTCTTTGTATCCCCATTATTCCATCTGGCAGCATTCTGATTTGTTTCTTCGATACCCCCACAAGCATGATGCTGTATTCTGGAGGTAACGCTTTACGCAATTTTATAAAATCAGCCAATCCTTTTCTTTTATCCCAGATACCAGCAACTCCTATAATAAGATGATTCTCATCTGGTATTTTGTAACGAGCATGTATTTCTTTTCGTTTATTCTTGACATTAAACATCGAAACATCAATACCATTATGAATTCGATGAATAGGATATTTGTTTAAAAAGGACATCTTCAAATAAGTTGCGAGCCAATCTGACACAGGAACCAATGTGAGATTATCCAATTGGGTGAATGCAGCCTTTTTATCCTGAAAATTTTCAGTAGAACGATCCTTCCATAAACTTGCTGGATAATCATGCTTTGTGGGGCAAGAACCGCATCTGGCTTTCCATTTCTCACATTTTGCAAACTCAAAATACGGACAATGCCCTGTGAAACTCCAACAATCGTGTAATGTCCATACAACAGGTCTTTCAAAATCTTTTAGAAATTTGAATAGCAGAGGATAATTCAGATAGTAACCATGCAGATTATGAAGATGTATAATGTCTGGCTCAGCACTTCTTATCACCTTAATCAGTTCCTTCGTCGCTCTTTGCGATGCCAAACCTTGCTTGTCAAACAAACGAGTTTGAAGTCCATGCCACATCATATTCCATTTGTTTCCTATTTTATATGTATATGATTGGCTTGGATTGGCAGTTCTTCCGTATGCGATAAAACTTTGCCATCCATGCTTCATTACTGTTTGCCCTAAGGCTTCGGCAATTCGTCCTGTTGATCCAGTATTGCAAAAAGAGTTTATTTGAAATAAAGTAGGCATAAAATGTGAATCTTACTTCGATAGGACTTGACTGTCATTTAATCTTTTTTATGCAGCGCGCAGGAATCCCTGCCCACACTTCATTATCACCCGTCGATTTTGTTAATACCGCATTTGCGGCGATCACCGTATTTTCTCCAACGACAAGAGTTCCTCTATTACAAATGACTTTAGCACCCACACACAGTACACAGCCTTTTTTGAGAACTATACCCTTGAATGGTGATGACGTTATATTGGGCCATATATTATATAAATCTCCCCTTCCGCAAGTGACCTGATGGAATATTGTAACATCTTCTTCTATAATTGTTTTTGGATGCAACACAACTCCTTTTAATCCATGCGGCAAATTCAGTCCTCTGCCTATTTTAACGCTTGGAGGGATTTCCGCATTAGACAGTATACAATAAATTTTGAATAGAAAACGAGCAATGGGGTTACTATAACTAAAGTTTCGCAAGTGATG
>DGSP01000049.1:39668-52281 GCA_002393555.1 Prevotellaceae bacterium UBA4359 | reverse complement strand
ACCTAAAAGAGAATCGCCCTCGGCGATGGATTATAAGAAACAAATTAGCATAATTAGAATAATTTTATCCACAAATTATAATTATAGAAATTAGTGAACTGAATTATTCCAATTATTCTAATTAGTTTCAAGGAAAAACAAGCCGCTTGCGGCAACACATAAGAAAGAGAATCGCCCTCGGCGATGGATTATAAGAAACAAATTAGCATAATTAGGCTCATTTTATCCACAAATTATAATTATAGAAATTAGTGACCTAAATTATTCTAATTATTCAAATTAGTTTCAAGAAAAAACAAGCCGCTTGCGGCCACTAAGAGAAAAAATTGTATAAGATAATTTTATGTAGTTACTTACGATTACTAAAAAACAAAAACTAACTAAACAATGAAAACAAAACAGATTTCTTGTGCTATCTTTGCCATAGCAACGGTAGCCACAGCAGCCCTGATGACAACAGGCTGCAGCAAAGACGAAGAGTACGACATGCAGACTTACGATGACGAGTACACCCTGGCCGAGCCGATGATGACGAGGTCGGCAGAAGCAGAATACACTTTATCGTAAACGAAAAAGAATGAAAAAAAATGATGCGAAAAAGTGACATACTGCTTGCAGCCCTCCTCATCTCCTGCATGCATCTTCTCGTCCCCAGGCTCAATGCCCAGAACGTGAGCGAGGGAGAGCGATTGCTGTCGTATGTTCGGGAGGTGATGCATTTTGGCAAGTACAACCCACAAGAGAAAGTCTATCTGCACCTTGACAACACGGGATATTTCAAGAATGAGACGATTTGGTTCAAGGCATACATCATCCGAACAGACGATGGGCGAGCCACGGACTTGAGTCGTGTGCTGTACGTGGAACTGGTCAACCCCAGCGGCAATGTTGTTGCCACAAAAAAATATCCTATAGAAAGGGGGGAAACTCATGGAGACTTTAGGCTGGACAGTATCTTTGCAACAGGTTTCTACGAAATCCGAGCATACACCCGCTATATGACCAATTGGGGAACAAATGCTTGTTTCTCACGAGTGATTCCTATTTTCAAAGCCCCACCCACAGAGGGTGACTATAGCAAGCCACAAATAGACCTCTATAGTTACAGGAAGCGTCTTCCCAACATCAGGCAGGAAGAGAGGGACGAAGAGGGGAACACCATCGGAGCATCGGGCAAACGGCACTCACATTCTATGGTAAGGTTCTACCCGGAAAGCGGCAACCTTGTAGATGGGTTGACTTCCAGAATGGGCTATAGCATCAATGATGGAGACTCGCTTGAAAGGGGAATTGTAGAGATTACACCACATGGAGAGGAGAGAACTTTTCGATTTACGGACAAGAACAGAAGGCCGAGAAGCGGAGTACTCCCGCCAATCCAGCCCTCGGGAATGATTCTGACCATGAACCTGATGGAGGACAGCCTTGTCACGGCCAAGGTGACGGCCACCCCCGACCTGATGGGCAGACTATATGGATGTGCAGTCATGCGCAATGGAATCATTGTGGCAATCGACACGTTCAGACTTGATGGACATTGGCAGCGTGTCTATCGCCGTCACTCGCTCTCGGATGGGGTGCATCAAATCACCGTCTTCGACAGCAATGGCTTGCGCATGGCAGAACGTCTCTTCTTTGTATATCCCAAACACCGTGATTGCATACAGACTACGCTTAAGACAGAAGACATCCGGCCCTGTGGAAAAGTGGAGGTGGAACTAAGAACCCTTCCCAACGCTTCCATCTCTTTTTCTGCCATTGACGCAGCATCCATCACTGGGGGGAAGGCTGGGAATGCCCACACATGGCTGCTGCTTTCTTCAGACCTGAAAGGGTATATAGACCACCCGGAATATTACTTTGAGGCAGATGACCAGACGCACCGTCAGGCAGCCGATTTGCTGACAATGATACAGGGATGGAGGCGTTACGACTGGAACGTAATGACAGGCATTGCCCCTGCACAATCGTTTCAGCCGATTGAGAATCAATTGTATCTGTATGGCCAATTACATTCCAGAAACAAAAAGCGCACCACTGAGAATGTGAACATTACCGCCTACATGTACAACAAGAAGGGAGAGAATATGAAGGCATCGTTTACGACTGGGCCTGACGGAAAATATCACTTCACTCTCCCCGAAATATACGGCGAGTGGAATCTGCAACTCCTTACAAAAAAGGATGAAAGGGCACAAAACTACTTCATCGGCATTGACCGCCAGTTTTCCCCTTCCTGCAGATGGCTATCGCCCCGAGAGACTCGCCTCATACCGCTGGACTCAACGCTCATCTACAGGCCTTTACGCACAATGGAGGAAGAGCCGTCTGCCTTTATCTCTCCCAAGGTTCATACATTGAAGAATGTGACCGTGAAAGCCAAACGGCTCATCGGCAACGTTAAGGCCACATGGTATGATGAGAGCGCCGCCCGAAAAAAGGCTGTACTATACTATGATGCAGATGCTGATGCAGACTCTTTTGCAGACAGGGGGGAGGAAATGCCAAGCATTGCCGAGTGGCTCAAGATGAAAAACAACCTTTTTGGAGGGGAGAATCAGCCTGTGGATGGAGTTTTAAGGGTTCCCTACGAAAGTGGCCTCATCGCTGTTAATGACTTCAATGCAGAACACTTCACCAAACGAGGACGAATTTTGTGGCATGACGGTTTGACCTACAGAGGAAGAGCCATCGTCTGGATTGTTGACAACCAATTCTGCACCATCACCCACTTCACCAAGAAAAGCCTCGATGTCTTCGACGAAAGCAGCCTGACGAGCCTTGTCTATTTCCCCACATTCATTGATGAAATCAAATCTGTTTACATCACAGATGACAGCAACTTCCTCTCCAACTACATCGTCTCCAGCGACATCATGGCTTTAAGTCCGGCCGTCGTCTGCATTTTCCGACACCCCACCTTCGCATGGAAAAAGAAAGGGCTGCGCCGCACCCATTTCCAGGGATATAGCATTGCAGAAACCTTCCAGATGGAGGACTACTCCGTGCTTCCGCCCACCGAGGACCTGCGCCGCACCCTCTACTGGAACCCCACTGTCAAGACCGACTCCCAGGGCCATGCCACCGTGGAGTTCTACAACAACTCCTCCTGCACCGAGATGTACATCAGTGCCGAAGGAATGACCCCCGACGGACACTTCATTGTAAACGAAAAAAGATGATGATACTGAAGACCCATATCCAGACATTGCTTTTGGGGCTGACCGTCGTTTTCTCCGTCCACGCCCACGTCATCGACTCCGTGGCAGCAGGGAGGCCTGTGGTGCAGGAGAAGGTGTATCTGCACTTCGACAACAACTGCTATTTTGGCGGCGACACGATATGGTATAAGGCTTACGTCTGCAGGGCGGACAATCACCGTCCTACGGACATGAGCCGCATCCTGTATGTGGAACTGCTGAACGAGCAGGGCTATCTGGTGGAGCGGCAGCAACTGGTGGTGGACTATGCGGGACAAGCACACGGGCAGTTTGCACTGAGCGACAGTTGCTGGGCGGGCTACTATGAGGTGAGGGCCTACACGAGGTGGATGATGAACTTTGGCTATGAGCGAGCCAAAAAATGGACGGACACACGCAGGATTTTACGAGAGGATGGACGCACCGAGACGTGGGGTAGTGCTGATTTTCGCGACATGAGGTCTGGGCGGGTCTCGCACGAGAACGCTGTGAAAGAGGTGGAAAACCAGATGGGGCAACTGAACATGGACGGACTGGGCAAAGAGAAGGATGAGGACCATTCGGACAAGAGGAGAAGAGTGCATGGTTTGGACATATATTCAGGTGATTACGATAATGCACTCACCATCGACGCTGAGGCCGAGGGGTTGCGCTACCGCATGTACCACGGCCTCTTCTCGCGTGTGCTGCCTGTCTATCAGAAGCCCAAGAGTCCTGAACTGCTCAACAGCAGGGTGATGCCGGTGAAAATCACGATGGGCGACTTCAAGAAGATTTACACGCACAAGGATGTGGATTTCCAGTTCTATCCAGAGGGTGGGCATCTGGTGTATGGACACTCTTCTTATCTGGCATGGGAGGCTCAAGACCGCGAGGGGAGGCGGATGAATGTGAGCGGTGTGCTGCTGGAGGACGGGGTGGTGATTGACAGCATCTGTCCCGTGCATGCTGGCAGAGGAAGGGTGTTGTTCTGTCCGCAGAGGGGGCATTCGTATGACGTGAAGGTGAGGTGTGGCGGAAAGACTTTCTCGCCTCCGTTCCCTGAGATTGAGGACGAAGGATGCACGGTGTCGGTGCGGCAACTGGAGGACAGCGTCGTGTTCAGCATCTACCGTACATTGCCCGATGAGCGGACGCTTTTTCTGGCTCTGACATGCAGGGGGGTGTTGGTTGAGATGCTGTCGGTTGACATGAAGAACGGAAGGAGCCTTGTCACATTACCCAAAGAAAAGTTCCCCACAGGGGTGAACGAGGTGACTTTGTTCGACGGGGAGGAGCGGATTTTCAGCGACCGACTGTTTTTTGTGGCAAGAGAGGGGGAGGGCTGCATGAGGGCTAAGGTGACGACTCCGAACGGGATGCTGAGGCCATACGAGAGGGTGGGCATAGACATTGACGTGGCTACCCCCGACGGGCTGCCTGCTGCGGGGCAGACGTTCTCGGTGGCTGTACGCGATGCCAGCCGCCTGGACGAGTCTTTCTGCACGGGCAACATCATGACTGAATTGCTCCTGCAAAGCGAACTGAAGGGGTTTGTGGAGACCCCGGACTGGTATTTCAAGACAGGGGCCTGGGATGCTCTCGACAATCTGATGCTGGTGCAGGGATGGAGGCGATACGACTGGAGGGAGGCGGTCCAGCCCATGACTGACAAGCCTGACTATGAGCCTGAGAAGGGTACCGTCATCAGAGGAAGGGTGCAAAACATACAGCAGACTATTTTCCAGAAGGAGCGGGGCGACATCCAGTTGTTCTGCTCCCTGCGGTTGCCTGTGGGTGCCAACGACTCCATCACGCTCTTCCAAGGTACCATGAATGTGGGCGACGAGGGATGGTTCAACATCGAATATCCTCCCTTCTATGGCGAGGCACAACTCGTCATGCGTGGCAAATATGTGAAGAAACTCTCCAGAAGGGGCTACCGACATCTGCTGCACGACAAGAACATCCTCATCCGCAAGGAGTACTTCCATCCCAACTTTGCCAGAGGTTTTGACTGGTTTGAGACGAACAAGCCCGAATATGTCACAGATTCGGCCTTGGTGGGCCGCCGCTATGACCGTGACTCTTTCTATGGACCCTCGTTGCCTGAGGTGCAGGTGAAGGCTAAACGCCGCGCACACCTGAAACGCTTAAGGAACAAGCCTGTCTTCAGCATCGACGCTCTCGACTACGAGAACTGGATGTGGGACATGGGCTACATCAACGTGCTGGAAGACAAGTTTGACAACGGAGAAATCAGCCATCCGCTGTCTTTCTACAACAACCTCATCAACAGCACATTCGGTATGTTCGACAGCGAGGAGGGGGAACAGGCTATGCTGTGCTTCAACTGGACCATGGTGGAGGTGAATCCTATGCTGGCATGGAAAAATCGGTTTCTCACTTTCCTCAAGCGCATCGATGTGGTGACGGACGACCCGCTGCGCCCCTCTCCATTCCAACTGTACCATCTGGACAGGAGGGTGAACCACAGGCCTTTGTCGCCCACGGAGGTGGAACCTGGCTCTCACGCTATCTCGAAGTTTGTCAATATCGTCACCTATCCTGAGGACGAGCGACCCATCAGAGACGGACGAGAGTGGCATTTCAAGGGTTTCAATCGCCCTGCCGAGTTCTATTCGCCCGACTATTCCAAGAGGCCGCTCCCCACGGTGCCTGACCATCGCCACACGCTCTACTGGAACCCCACGGTCAAGACGGACTCTCGGGGCCATGCCTCGGTGGTGTTCTACAACAACGCCTCCTGCAAAGAACTGGATGTGGAGGTGGAAGGACTAACCAAAGACGGACGTTTCATTGTGAATGAATAAGAATGAGTCTAAAGACTCTTAAAACAGTTTGGAATGAATAGAAAAACGTACACGCACCTACTTCTCCTGCTCCTTTTTCTCGCCTGTCCCGTCTTGTGCTTTTGTTCTCCCACGGGGAAGAAGAAGGAGGTGGCACGAATCATGAACACGCTACGCAAGGTGGTGGAGTTCAATACACGGCATCGGCAGGAGAAGGTGTATCTGCACTTTGACAACACTGGGTATTACAAGGGGGAGACCATCTGGTTTGCGGCCTACTGCATCAGGGCTGACAAGGGGCTGGCTACGGACATGAGCAGGGTGCTGTATGTGGAACTGCTGACTCCTGAGGGCGAGAGGGTTGAGAGGGTGAAACTGAGACTCGTGGACGGAAGGGCCAACGGGCATTTCCGTCTTGACAACCTGCTGAACAGCGGTTTCTACGAGGTGAGGGCTTACACGAGGTACATGCTCAATTGGCCTCATGTGCCGGTGTTTTCGCATGTGTTGCCCATCTTCAACAAACCGAAGGACGGGGCCGACTTCTCGTCTCCCGCCATCAACCGGGAGGGGTTCAGACTTCGTTTGCCCAGCCACAGAGGGGCAGTGCCATATCTGGGGGGGAGCGGCTCGCGGGTGGGTGCTGAAGCCTGCACGGTGGGGATGGACATGGTGGATGAGGAACGAATCCGTGTGCGGTTTCGGCTTTCCGATACGCTGAAGGCCCAAACATTGGCCTATCTCGTGATGCACAATGGCAACATAGAGATGGCCGACACTTTCACCGCCTGCCCTGTGGCGGAGCGAACCCTCATGCGCCATCGGATGGCTGACGGTGTGAACCGACTCATCGTGTTTGACTGTGGTGGCAGGATGCTGGGCGACAGGCTCTTTTTCAAATGCCCACAACGCCCCTCTCACGACAACATCACCATCATTTCCCTCACTCAAGCCCCCAAACCTTACGGGCGGGTGAAGTTCGCCATCACGTCTGCCCCCAACACCACTTTCTCCATCTCGGTCATGGACAAGGACCGCATGCCGCAAGGCGAACATGGCAACCTGAAAACATGGATGCTTCTAAGTTCTGAGTTGGGGAGCGACATTGCCCACCCTGAGTACTACTTCGAAACCGACGACTCCACCCACCGCCAGGCCGCTGACCGACTCATGACAGACCAGAAATGGCGACGCTATGACTGGAACACTCTGACAGGCGACTCCACTTTTACCTACCTCCACCCCGTCGAAGACAAGATGTATCTGCGCGGAAGGGTCTATCCCAGAAAGGAGAAGGCGAGGGTTTCCTTCCTGACATTGAAGGCATACCTGTGGAACCGGGAGGGCCGTTCGTTCAGCGGAACGACTCAAACGGACAGGGAGGGCAATTTCTTGTGGGCCATGCCTGGTCTTCGCGGCGACTATCAGTTGCAAATCAGACTGAAAAAAGAAGATGCAACGGGGGATTATTACGCATCCATCGACCGCAATTTCTCGCCCGAACCACGTCCTTACCTCTCACACGAGACCGAAATGACACCCCTGGAAAAGAGTAACATCTCCTTCCCCTCCAAGCAGCCTGCCCCACACCCTCTCTTGGCACAACAACGCACGGACTCTCTCTCGCTCATCGCCGACAGCATCTTGCCCGAAGTGGTGGTACAGGAACACAAGAGGCACAGCCTTTTAGGCGACAAGGAACACAACATCTGGCATGATGAGTCCTTCGGAGAACACCGTGCTTCCATCTACTACGACTGCGATGCAGCAGCAGACGAGATGGCTGACCAAGGGCTGCTGATGCCGAACGTATATGACTGGCTGGCGGAGAGAAACGCCTTTTTCAAATCAACAGCCCCACACGAAGCCTACTACCCCTACAACCCCAGCCAACCACTCATCGACGAGGGGAAAGTGGAGAACGAGTTTGAGCAGACCAACACGAGGAAAAGCCCCAACCTGTACCGCGACGGCTATTCCTACAGGGGAAAACCCATCATCTGGATTCTGAACAACAAATATGCCGGCATGACCAACATGGGGCATCTCTTCTCACTCGAAACGCTGGATGATATCCAGACCGAGGCAAGCAGCCAAGACCTGTTCAACCAAAACGGACGCAAGGAATACAAGAACTTCCGTGTGGCCGAAGGAACGATTGAGCGGATGCCCCTGATGCTGGACGAGGTCAAGTCCATCTACATCTCCGAAGCCCCCACGGCCTCACTGCCGTTTCTCCACAGCACGGATGCCCAACACAACGCCGCCACCATCTTCCTCTACACCCACACGACCCAGGCTGCCTATGAGAAATCCGTGTTGCGCCACACACACTACACTGGCTACCAAAAGCCCGAGACCTTCCCTATGGAGGACTACTCCGTGCTTCCGCCCACCGAGGACCTGCGCCGCACCCTCTACTGGAACCCCACCGTCAAGACGGACTCCCAAGGCCACGCCACCGTGGAGTTCTACAACAACTCCTCCTGCACCGAGATGTACATCAGTGCCGAAGGGCTGACACAAGACGGGCGCTTCATCGTGTATGAGAAAGAATAAAAAGATGTAGTATTTTTTCCGTCTCGCAGGCATCACTTCACGCTCCTGTCAGTCGTCACATCAAGGAAGATGACGGGTGAGAAAAGCGTGAAGTGATGCCTGTGAGATGGGGGATGATGCGTGTGTGTGTGTTTAGTAGATGGCTTTGGACAGATAGGCTTTGGCGGTGCCGAAGCGGAGGTAGAAGTCGATGCGGACGGGGAGGTGGCGGAAGTCGTCGGTGACGTAGAAGCGGAGGAGTTCCTTGTCCTTGTCTTTCTCTTCGTAGTCGAGCAGGGAGAAGACGAGGCAATGGTAGGTTTTTCTGTCGTTGGCTTTCCAGTCTTTCTTGCCCCGATAGACGAGGGTTTGGGTTTCGACTTTCTTGCCTGTGGCCATGGGGAAAGAGACCCTCTCCCCAACCCTCCCCCGCAATGAGAAGGGAGTCCCTTCGGATGGTTTCTGTCCCGTGGAAGCGACGCTCCAGTTGCGAGCCAGGGACAGGATGGAGAGCATGTCGTAGTTGCAGTCGTCGCTCTCGTGGTGGTGTTCCGACCACTCGCCATGACGGTTGAGAAAGTGTTGCTTCACGTGGCTCCGGCCTTTGGGGTAGGTGTACCACACTTCATCAACGGTGTAGTGCTTGCCTTCGAGGGAGCCTTTGCGGAAGTAGAGGGGTACAAGTTTGGGTGTGATGTAGGAAATGAGGGTGTCGCGCATGGTGAAGACGAGGTCGCAACGTTTGTTGCTGGTGAAGAGCAGGTCGTTGCGCAGGGCTGGCTGTCCGTGGTAGGTGGCAGTCTTCATGGTGTAGTGGGCCGCACCACATTTCACCCAGATGAATTTCCAGTGAAAATAGAGGTCGTAGGTGAGGTCTTCACCCGCACGGAAGGCAGTGTTCTCGGTGGGACACTGGGCATGGGAGGGTAAAGTGAAAAGTGAAAAATGAAGAGTGAAAAATAAGAGCAGCCCCCATTCGGATGGCTGGTAAAATTGATGTTTCACATTTAACTTTTCGCTTTGATTCTTCATTCTTCCATCAGGGTTGAGTCGTTGACAATGAAGACGATGCTGTCTTGTGCTGTTGCATCGCTGTCAGGCTGGCCGGCAGAGAGAGGGTTTGTCTTGTCGAACGACAGATAGAGGAAGGCGAACACGCATCCCAACACGAGGATGCCGAGTAGCAGGGTGCCGAACATCATGTAGCGGTTCAGCCGTGTGGCTTTGTTGTTGCGGAGACTCATTTTCCAAGTATTTTCTTATATTCACTATCGTTGTGGAGCAGTTCGACGGCGCGTTCCAGGTCTTCGTCGTCCTTCAGGGCTTCTTCCACCATGCCTGCCTGATAGTAGTATCGCTTCAGCACCTCGTTGGCCATCAGTCGGCGGATGTCCTTCTCGCGTCGGTCCATCTCGAGGTCGAGGTTGTGGGCGAGTTTCTTTTCGAGGGCTTCAAATTCGGGTTTGGCGTCTTCGTAGTATCCCTCATGCTCTGCCGTCTTCTTCAGGTCGGCCAACCGCTTCTCGCTCAGACGGTCATACTTGAAGTCGCTGTCTTTCACCATTTGTTTGTAGGCCGCATAGTCGGCATCGGTGATGGCAAAGTCCTTGACCGCCGGGATGGAGGGGTGGCTTTGGAAGTAGCGTGTGCCCCAGTCGGTCAGCACGTCGTCGTTGGAGAGGTAGAAGACGATGTTGGCCAGCGTGTCGTGTTCCACCTCCACATCGGGTTTGATGCCACTGCCCTCGGTCACTTCGCGGCCTCCGGCGGTGTGGAACACCTGCTTAGTGCTGTCGCCCTTGGTCTCCACTCTCTTTCCTGTGGTGCGATAAATCTCGGCAGCCTCGCGCAGCCGCTTGTAATCGACTTTCTGGATGCAGCGTCCCGAGGGAAGATAGTATTTGGCAGTGGTCATTTTCAGGCTGCCGTTGTAGGGCAGTTCGCGCGAACTCTGCACCAAGCCTTTGCCGTAGGTGTCGCAACCTACGATGACGGCGCGGTCGAGGTCTTGTAGCGACCCCGACACAATCTCCGAGGCACTGGCGGTCTCGTCGTTCACCAGCACCACGAGGGGAATCTCCAGGTCGAGCGGGTCGTTGTGGGTCGTATAGTCATAGTGGGCAGCGATGTGTTTACCCTTGGTCTCCACGATTTTCTGTCCTTTCGGCACAAAAAGGTTCACGATATCGACTGCCTCGTTGAGCAGGCCGCCCCCGTTGTTGCGCAGGTCGAGCACCAGGCTCTTGGCCCCTTTCTCTTTCATGGAGATGACGGCCTTGCGCACATCCTTGGCACACCCTTCGATGAACTCCGTCAGATAGAGGTAGCCCACATCAGCCGCTCCGTTTCCGGCCTTAGAGCCGACGAGTCCGTAGTAAGGAATGGGCGATTTCTTGATGTTGCGGCGCGTAATCTTGAAGTTGCGCGGCTTCTTCTCTCCCGGCCGCTGCACCTTCAGCATGAACGTGGTGCCAGGCTCTCCTCTCAGCATCTCGCTCACCTCCGAGGTGTTCAGCCCCTTCAGTTCCTTGTCGTCTATGCGGAGCAGCACGTCGCCCACCTGTAGTCCCGCCTCAGCAGCCGGCATGTCGGGATAAGGCTCCTGGATGATGACTGTCGAGTCCTTCCGCATGCGGATGATGGAGCCGATGCCGCCATACTTGCCTGTCGTCATCATCTTCAGTTCCGTCATTTCCTCCTCAGGATAGAACTTCGTGTAGAGGTCCAGTTCGCGCGTCATCGCGTCGATGCCCACACGCACCAGTTTGTCAGCCTCCAGCGAATCCACATAGAAGAGGTCCAACTGGCGGTATATCGTGTTGAAGAGGTCCAGATTCTTGGCCACCGAAAAGTTGTGTTCCGTCTGGGCCACCGACACTAAAAGCGAGAAACTAAAAACTAAAAGAGTGAGAATCCTTTTCATGTTGGAAATGTTGATTTGTTTGCAAAGGTAAGGAAAAGTTTAGAGTTTAGGGTTTAGAGTTTAGGGTTTTTAACCATTCGACATGTGTTTTTTACTCTCATTATACAAATTCCTCAAAACTCAAAACCCTAAACCCTCAATTTTATACAATTTCCTCTAAACCCTAAACTCCAAACTCTAAACTTTTTCGTACCTTTGCATCTATGGAAGAACAACAACAGCAGCGCCTCATGCGCCGATACTACCAATATCTGAAACTGGAACGAGGCCACTCGCCCCACACCATCGAGGCATACATGCGCGACCTCGACAAGTTTCTCCGTTTCATGGCCGACGAAGGCAAGGACTTCATGGCGGCACAACTCGACGACTTCCACCAGTTTTCAGCCCTCATGCACGACATCGGCATCCAGCCCATCTCCCTCTCGCGCATTCTCTCCGGCGTGAGGAGTTTCTACCACTTCCTCGTCCTCAGCGACCTGCTCGAAGTCAACCCCACCGAACTGCTCGAATTTCCCAAGAAACCCCAGCACCTGCCCGACGTGCTCTCGGTCGAAGAGATTGATGCCATCGAAGCCGCCATCGACCTCAGCCAGCCCGAGGGACAGCGCAACAAGGCCATCATCGAGACCCTCTTCAGTTGCGGACTGCGCGTGAGCGAACTCATCAACCTCAAACTCAGCAACCTCTTCCTCGACGAAGAGTTCATCCGGGTGGAAGGCAAAGGCTCCAAGCAGCGACTCGTGCCCATCTCCGAGAAAGCCATCCACGAACTCAACCTCTACTTTCTCGACCGCAACCTCCTCCCCATCCCCCCACAATACCAGGACTACGTCTTCGTCAGCCATCGGCGCAAGCGACCCCTCACCCGCGTCATGGTTTTCCTCATGATTAAAGACCTCGTGGCCCGAGCCGGCATCCAGAAGACCGTCTCGCCCCACACCTTCCGCCACTCCTTCGCCACCTCCCTGCTCGAAGGCGGTGCCAACCTGCGCGCCATCCAAGCCATGCTCGGCCACGAGTCCATCGCTACCACCCAAATCTACACCCACATCGACACCACCCACCTCCGCGAAGAAATCCTCCTCCACCATCCCCGCAACATACGACAGACCACCTACGGTTCTTAATCACCACGTGAGTTCGGTATAAGAGCAGTT
>DGSP01000049.1:19316-39477 GCA_002393555.1 Prevotellaceae bacterium UBA4359 | reverse complement strand
TATATCTTATACCGAACTCACGTTAATCACCGCATCTCCAATAAAGGGGGCCACTCGGAATGTCCGAGTGGCCCCCTTGCTGTATTCAGTCTTTTTCTTTAAGCGACACCGATGTACGTTCGCGTTCCGCTTCGGCTACGTTCCTTGCCTCCCGGAACGCTACTTCCATCCCCCGCTTATTCGAAAAAGACACTCAGTCTTTTTCTTTAAGCGTCATATTCCTGCCATGACTTGATTTGCAGGTCTTCCATGCCCAGTTGGCAGAAGGCCTCGATGAAGGCGGAGGCCAGACGGGCATTGGTGATGAGCGGGATGTTGTGGTCGATGGCACCACGACGGATGCGGTAGCCGTTGGTCAGTTCGCGCTTCGAGTGGTTCTTGGGGATGTTGACGATGAGGTCGAACTTGTGGTCAGCAATCATCTGCATCACATTGGGCTTGTCGCTTCCCTCCTCGTCGGGCCATGCCACAGCGGTGGCAGCCACGTTGTTATCGTTGAGGAACTTGGCTGTGCCCTCGCTGGCGCAGATGGTATAGCCCTTCTTCACCAGTGCACGTGCAGCATCCAGCATGGCCACCTTCTCCTTCGTGCCGCCCGACGAAATCATGATGGCCTTGTCCTTCGACGGAATCTTATAGCCTGTGGCAATCAGGGCGTTGAGCAATGCCTCTTCGTAGGTGTCGCCCATGCAGCCCACCTCGCCAGTACTGCTCATATCCACACCCAAGACGGGGTCGGCATTCTGCAGACGGGCAAACGAGAACTGGCTGGCTTTCACGCCCATGCGGTCGATGTCGAACTCGCTCTTGTCGGGCTTCGTGTAGGGGGCATCGAGCATGATGCGAGTGGCGGTGTCGATGAAGTTGCGCTTGAGCACCTTGCTGACGAAGGGGAACGAACGGGAGGCACGGAGGTTGCACTCGATGACCTTCACGTCGCGGCCCTTGGCCAGATACTGAATGTTGAACGGACCTGAGATGTTCAGTTCCTTGGCGATGGCACGGCTTATCTTCTTAATCTGACGGATGGTGGCGAAACTGATGTGCTGGGCAGGGAACACCATCGTGGCGTCGCCTGAGTGCACACCGGCAAACTCAACGTGTTCGCTGATAGCGTATTCCACCACCTCGCCGTTCTTGGCCACAGCGTCGAACTCCACCTCGTTGGTTTCCTGCATGAACTGAGAAATGACCACAGGATACTCCTTGCTCACCTCGCTGGCCATCTGGAGGAAACGCTCCAACTCTTCGTAGTCGTAGCACACGTTCATGGCAGCACCACTCAGCACGTAGGAAGGACGCACCAGCACGGGGAAGCCCACACGCTCCACGAACGCCTTCACATCGTCCATCGAGGTCAGCGCACTCCACTGGGGCTGGTCGATGCCCAGTTGGTCGAGCATGGCCGAGAACTTGTTGCGGTTCTCCGCACGGTCGATGCTGACGGGCGAAGTGCCGAGGATGGGCACACTCTGGCGATAGAGTTTCATGGCCAGGTTGTTAGGTATCTGTCCACCCACCGAAACGATGACACCGCGCGGATTCTCCAGGTCAATCACGTCGAGCACACGCTCGAAGGAGAGTTCGTCGAAGTAGAGGCGGTCGCACATATCGTAGTCGGTCGATACGGTCTCGGGGTTGTAGTTAATCATGATGCTCTTGTAGCCGAGTTTGCGAGCCGTGGTGATGGCATTGACCGAACACCAGTCGAACTCCACAGAGGAACCGATGCGGTAGGCACCCGAACCGAGCACCACCACCGACTTCTCATGCGCATAGTAGTTCACATCGTAGCCCTCCACGGCGTAGGTCATGTAGAGGTAGTTGGTCAGGTCGGGATGCTCGCTGGCCACTGTCTGGATGCGCTTTACGGCGGGCAGGATGCCAAGTTTCTTGCGATAGGCGCGCACGGCCAGATTCTCCTTCTCCATGTTCTCGGCCTTGTCCTTCTTCACGAAGCGAGCAATCTGGAAGTCGCTGAAGCCCCACACCTTGGCCTGACGCATCACGTCGGCAGGGATGTCCTCGATGGCATTGTAGGTCTCCAACTTATGCTTATAATCAACAATGTTCTTCAGACGCTCGATGAACCACGGGTCAATCTTGGTGAGTTCATAGATGCGGTCAATCGAGTAGCCCTCTTCCAGTGCCTGAGCGATGGCAAAGATGCGCAGGTCGGTCGGGTTGGCAAGTTCCTCGTCCAGGTTGTCGAACTTCGTGTGGTCGTTGCCCACAAAGCCGTGCATGCCCTGGCCAATCATGCGGAGACCCTTCTGGATGAGTTCCTCGAAGGTGCGTCCGATGCTCATGATTTCGCCCACCGACTTCATGCTCGAACCAATCTTGCGGCTCACACCCACAAACTTCGTGAGGTCCCAGCGAGGAATCTTGCAGATGAGGTAGTCGAGGCTCGGAGCCACGTAGGCAGAATTGGTGGTGCCCATCTCGCCAATCTGGTCGAGCGTGTAGCCCAAGGCAATCTTGGCAGCCACGAAGGCGAGCGGATAGCCCGTGGCCTTCGATGCCAAAGCAGAAGAACGGCTGAGGCGCGCATTGATTTCGATGATGCGGTAGTCGTTGGTGAAGGCGTTGAATGCAAACTGGATGTTGCACTCGCCCACAATATTCAGATGGCGCACACACTTGATAGTGATGTCCTGCAGCATCTTCACCTGCTCCTCGGTGAGCGAGCAAGTGGGAGCCACCACAATCGACTCGCCCGTGTGGATGCCCAGCGGGTCGAAGTTCTCCATCGAGGCCACCGTGAAGCAGTGGTCGTTGGCATCGCGGATGCACTCAAACTCAATCTCCTTCCAGCCCTTCAGACTCTCCTCCACCAACACCTGAGGCGCAAACGTGAAGGCCGACTCGGCAATCTGCTTGAAGGTCTCCTCGTCGGGACACACGCCCGAACCAAGACCGCCCAGCGCGTAGGCCGAACGAATCATGATGGGGTAGCCGATGCGGCGAGCCGTGGCAATGGCCTCGTCCATCGTCTCGCAAGCCTGGCTCACAGGCACCTTCAGGTTCACCTTGTTCAGTTCCTTCACAAAGAGGTCGCGGTCCTCGGTGTTCATGATGGCCTCCACACTGGTGCCCAACACCTCCACGCCATACTCCTTCAGGATGCCCTTCTGGAACAATTCGGTGCCGCAGTTCAGAGCCGTCTGACCGCCGAAAGCCAGCAAGATGCCGTCGGGACGCTCCTTCTTGATGATTTCGGTCACAAAAAAGGTATTGACGGGCAGGAAATAAACCTTATCCGCAATACCTTCACTCGTTTGAATAGTTGCCACGTTCGGATTCACAAGCACCGAACGGATACCCTCTTCTCTGAGAGCCTTGAGCGCCTGACTACCCGAGTAGTCGAACTCGCCAGCCTGTCCAATCTTCAGGGCACCAGAGCCCAGAACAAGCACCTTCTTCAGTTGTTTCTTCATGCTGAATATTTATAGATGTTATCAGTTTTCGGCTGCAAAGGTAGTGAATTAAAGTGAAAAGTGAAAAACGAAAAGTGAAAAATCTAAGAATCCTGCCATTCATATTGTTTCCCATTGACAAAAGTAACTCAGATTTTTCACTTTTCACTTAAATCTCACGTGAGTTTGGTGTAAGAGAAATTTTAATGATGAGCCGCGTACCACCAAAGTCCCGAAGGGACGATGAGACCACAGGCAAGCGGTGGAGCGAGCGGAGCGAACGGAACCCCTGCTGATGAGTGCAACCCCTGCCTAAGCCCCGACAGGGCGACAGGCTCTTCCGGCACCCATCCACCTTCTGAGTCTGTCACTCCTTCGGAGTTCCGTTCGGGATGTTCCACATCAGCAGGGGTTCCGTCCTTTCAGAACTCCACCACCTGCCTGTAGTCTTTCGTCCCTTCGGGACTTTGGTGACACATTTGCGGATAACCCCAAAACCGATGAAAACAAATAAAAACCATTTCTTCGTCCGCCGAAGGCGTAATTCTCACACCGAACTCACGTGGTTTTACGGTGATAAATCTTAACCTTTAGGTATAATAACTCAAATTTCGGATGTATTTTTACAACGGATTGCGGATTGCGGATTTCTCGTCGCAAGGGGCGACGATGGCCGGATGCAGAACAATCCGAATGGCAGGAGCCGCCGAGGCTCAAAAATCCGTATAATCCGTGCAATCCGTTGTGGAAAAACACTTCCGAAATAGGGTGTCCAATATGATGTACCATAATTTTTGTTAATATGAAATCGTAGAGCATTAGAATACATATGGTTATGGTATATAAAGTACTCCAAATGCTGGTATCATACACGCTTGACAAGACAAAGCGTCTGCAACCCCTTTATATAAGGGACTTAACAATAAAAATCCCATCAATTTTGGGTACATCAAATTGGACACCCTACTTCCGAAACTTAAATAATTAATAATGAACGAGGCCCCATCTTCCACACCTTCCGGGGTGGCTCTTCCAGACTCGCCGATGAGTCTCTTCCACAGAGTCATGAGGGGCAGTGGAAGAGAGTCACGTGACTCTGTGGAGTAGAGTCACAAGAGATAACGACGAAGCCCCTATGAAAAGTAACCTTAAAACCGAACTGACGGTAAACCCAAATGGGTCATTAAGAAACAAATTACCACAATTAAATTAATAACATTTTCTTCACAAACCACTTCTATTACCAAAAAAAGTCATACCTTTGCAACAGAATTGTATTATTGGCTAATGAAAAAGATATTCGCTGCAGCATCGATAGGAGGGCATTGGAAGCAACTTTTACGTATCGCCCAGCCTTTGGAAGAGCGATACGAGGTGGTTTATGCTTCCACCCATCCGAAATGTGCAGAAATGATAGAAAACAGCCGGTCATCCCATTCAACTGGGGGGGGTAATTTCTATTTGATTCCTGATTTCAGTCGGAAAGACGCATGGCGTCTGGTTCCGGCATTTTTCAGGCTTCTGCGTGTATTGTGGAAAGAACATCCCGATGCCGTACTCACCACGGGTGCGGCACCGGGCTTGATATGTCTGTTTGCCGCGTGGATACTACACTACAAGACCATCTGGGTGGACAGCACAGCCAACGCTGTCCACCTGTCGGCCAGCGGACGCATTGCCCGCCGTTTTGCCTCACGTGTCTATACCCAGTGGCCGGATTTGGCTCAACACGGGGTTTGCTATGCAGGGTCGGTATGGAGCATTATGAACAAACAATGAAAGGAGGGTTGGAAGCATGATATTCGTCATCACAGGAACACAACTGCCCTTCGACCGGCTGATACGCATACTCGACGACATCGCACCGTTGCTCGACGAGGAGATTGTGGCCCAAGTGAACGGCTCTGGCTATCTGCCACACCACATCAACACCATCGACCTGCTGCCGCCCGACGAGTTTGACCGACTCTTCAGGCAAGCCCGACTCATCGTGGCTCATGCCGGCATCGGCACCATCCTGTCGGCTTTGCAATATCAGAAGCCCATCATCATTTTTCCACGTATTGCAGCCCAAGGCGAACACCGCAACGAGCACCAACTGGCCACAGCCGCCAAGATGAGCGAGGCCGGTTGGGTCTATGTGGCTCATGACAAAGAGGAACTGAAGGCTCTACTGCTAAAGCCCGAACTCCACCCTCTATGCACCATCGGCCCCACCGCCTCGGAGAGCCTCATACAGTCTATAACAGATTTCATAGAAGAATAGATAACATGAGATTGAAAGGATTCCATAATAACTATTTCACCAACCTGCTCATCAAATGGGCGGTGATTGGGGGCGACTTTGTGGTGCTATGGATGGCACTCTACTGGGTGGTGGACTACATTCCCCTCTCAGAAGAATGGGAACCCTACAAGATGCACACGTTCTGGATGGTATGCACACTGGCCATGATGGTCTCGGAATATCTGTGGCCCACTGACATTCATTTGCGCATGGTGGGAGTTCGTGAGATTGCGCGCCGCACCACCCTGCTGATGGCCACACAGACGATACTGTCGTATCTGGTGTCCCGTGTGCTGGACTTCAGGGCACATCTGGGGTGGCAGTTGCTCTTCATGGGGCTGGCAATGCTGGTCGTGGTCACGTTGATAAGAATCGTGGAGCATCAGATACTGAAGCAACTCCGAAAACTGGGCTACAACAAACGCAGGGTCACATTGGTGGGGGCAGACCCGGAAATACACCGTTTGCACCAGAAGATGATGAACAATCCCTCATACGGCTACAGCCTGCGCAGCAGTTATGTGTCAACGAGCGATTTCTCCTCATTGCTCAGCCAACCAGAAGGCGTTCGCCTGGGTGATGAACTGTACCTGTGTGTGTCGTGCAAGGAGCGTGAACTGATAGAGCGCACGGCCAATCTGTGCCAAGAGCGAATGGTGAAGTTCTATTACGTACCTACTGCGGAGGAGAAACTCAACCTGCAGCCTGTGCTTTTCGACGACATGGAACTGATGACAACCCCCTCCGGCCCACTGAAGCAACGACTGAAAAGGTGGATGAAAAATAAAAAAGATAAAGTATTGAAATGAGCGACCTTCGAGCGCTTTGCCTGCCAAGAATAGCGATGAACAAGAAAAAGATACACAAATACATGCAGGAATTGAGATATATCGTGCCAACGCTATATTTCAACTTCCACTATCTGCCTTTCCGCCAAGCCATCCACCTGTCCATTGTGCTGTACAAGCCACACTTGCTGGCATGCAAAGGGAAAGTGAGGCTGGAGCCAGAGGATGGGCGCATATATCATGGCATGGTTCGCATGGGGTTCCGCATGGTGTCAATCTATCCTGACAACGGCATTACCTGGGAGAAAAAAGGCGGCACAGTCGTATTCCAGGGTAACTGCACCATCGGAAATGACTGCCACGTATCTTTCGGGCCAAAGACAAATGTGGTTTTCGGTCATGGTTTTGCAGCGAGGGCCTGTTTCAGACTGGCTTCGTATGTAAACATGATTTTCAAGCGCTACACCCGTTTCGGATGGGACTGTCTCTGCATGGATACGAACTTTCATCCGATATACGATATGAAGACAAAGGAATATAAGCCTACCAGTGGCCCTATCGTCATTGGCGACTACAACTGGTTCGGCATGGGATGTAAAGTCATGCACAGTGTGACCATCCCCGAACGCTGCATCTTCGGCATGGGCACTGTCGTGACCCGTGGCTGTGTGAAGAAATCCTACTGCGTGATGGGTGGCTCGCCTGTCAGAATACTGAGCGAGAATGTGATGAGAGACTACGAACATGATACATTGGACAATTATTGACGAGAACAGATATTTATGAAAACAATAACAATCATTCTCTCCGTACTGGTAATTCTGCTTTATCTGAAGTGGATTCTGATAGCCTTATTGTTTCCATTTCAGGTTCTTCATGCCAGATTCTTGAAAAGGTGGGGAAAAGGGACTCATGTTCCGTTGGTCTGCCGCATGTTGCAATATCCATATACACTATGTGAAAAGATGCTTCACAATGGATGGAAACGATACATGCTCTACCAAATAGGTTTAGTGCCATCACACCATCTACGCAGATTCGTTTACAGAGCACTGGGAGCAGAAATCGGCAAGAATGTGGTGTTTCATTTCAGAACAGAAATACGGGGCATCCATCGACTGAGAATAGGAAATGGAACAATCATTGGCGACAATGCCCTGTTGGCAGCACAGGGAGGACTGGCTATTGGTGAAAATGTTAATATTTCTTCAAATGTTTCGATTTATTCAATAGAACACGACCATCGTGACCCCGACTTTTGCTGTACCTCCGAGAAGATCCGCCCCATCACCATTGGCAACAGGGTCTGGATCGGAAGCAATGCTATCATACTCACGGGTGTCAACATCGGAGAAGGAGCAGTTTGTTGTGCCGGCTGCGTGGTGACAAAAGATGTGGAGCCCTATGCCGTGGTGGCAGGAATACCTGCAAAGAAGGTGAATGAACGCCCCCGGAACCTGCGATATGAATTTAAAGGAAAGGCGGTAAGGTTATATTGACAATGAGAACAAGAAATATCATATTATCAAATGCCACGCTAAGAAGCGGTAACAAGGGGTGTGTAGCCCTTTGCTACAGCATGATGTATTTGATAGACCTCATCCTGTCCGAGAAAGGAATCAGTTATAAACTTTATCTGACAGAAAGCAAGGAGAGTGCTGGACATCACGAAATAGACATTTCTGGGAGAAAGATTTCTTACGAATGCATTGATAATCTTCTTCTGAACAAGTGGAAGAATGCCTATAAGTTGGTGACTGGAATCCAGAGGTATTATTCTCTTTATCAGCTGTTCAGAAGTGCCGACTACATCATGGACATCGGACAAGGCGACAGTTTTGCCGACATCTATGGTGCCAAACGTTTTTGGGAAATAGACAAGATACACAGAGTCGCGCGGTGGTTCAAGAAACCCTACATCTTTCTTCCCCAGACTATCGGCCCCTTCAAGAATGAAAAACTGCGCACAAAAGCCATACGAAGCATGGAAGGAGCCAAGATGGTCATGGTGCGCGACAGCCAGAGCCTTGACTATGTGAAATCGTTGACATCCAAGGCCCATGTTGGGGAGTACATAGACGTGGCATTCTTCCTGCCCTACCAGAAAATAGAGTTCTGCCACGACTACATCCATGTAGGGTTGAACATCTCTGGCCTGCTATGGAACGGGGGATACACCAGAAATAACCAGTTTGGTCTGAAGGCCGACTACCCTAAAGCCATGCGACAGGCTATCGACTACTTTCTGTCACAGCCCAATGTTCGGCTACACCTCATTTCCCATGTGGCATCGGGCGAAAGAAATGTGGAGAGCGACTATGCCGTGGAGTACGATCTGTGGAGAGCCTATCACCACGAACGGCTGGTGTTGGCCCCTCTCTTTCACACCCCGATAGAAGCCAAAGACTACATAGCAGGACTTGACTTCTTCATGGGCGCGAGGATGCATGCCACCATAGCAGCCTTCTCGGCCGGAGTTCCCGTAGTACCGATGGCCTACAGCAGGAAGTTCAACGGCCTGTTTGTTGACACGCTCCACTACGACCATCTCGTTGACCTCAAGGAAGATGACGAAGAATGTATCATCGGCAAGGTGAAGAAAGCCTTCGAGCATCGTACCACTTTGCACGAGGAGATAGCCCACAGCCTCGCAACGACTGTGAGAGAACTGAAAGAAAAACTGAAAAATGACCTGACCACGTTGCTATGCAAGTGATAGAAAAGATAAAGAAAAATCGTCTCTGCTTGGGATGCGGCCTTTGTTCTTCTGTGGTCGGACAGGAGAAGTGTGAGATGCGGCTCGTCAAGACAGGCTTCTACGAACCCGAAGTCAAGAAGCCATTCACATTCTCGGAAGAAAAGGCCGTCAAGCAACTGTGTCCCGCCGTGCATGTGGAGGCCCGTTCACATGTTGGTGTATGGGGCAACATGCTTTCAGCGTGTGAGGCATGGTCGGCTGATGCATTCATCCGCCACAAGGCTGCTTCGGGGGGAGTGACAACTTCGCTCGCCATTTTTGCTCTTGAGCATCATCTGGTAGATGCTGTGTTGCAGGTGGGGGTGAGGCCAGACAGTTATCTGTATAATGAACTGCAAGTGTCGAGAAGCAGGGAGGACATTCTGCGGAATGCTCAGTCGCGCTACGCACCAGCGTTGGTATTCCACCAGATAAAGACAATACTCGACAGCAGTTCCGACCTTTATGCTTTCATTGGAAAGCCATGCGATATAGCAGCCATGCAGAATCTGGTGAGGATGTGTCCACAATATGAAGGACGCATCAAGTATTTTCTTTCCATTTTCTGCGCTGGAATGCCAAGTTACAACGCCACTCTGAAGGCATGGCAGCAGTCAGGACACAAAGACACCCCCGTTGCTTTGAAATATCGTGGTGATGGGTGGCCAGGCAAATTCACGGCTCAATTCGACGATGGCAGCACCTACCAGATGACTTACAACGAAAGTTGGGGGAAAATTCTTGGACGCGACGTGGCATTCCGCTGCAAGATTTGTCCTGATGGCATTGGCTTGTTGGCAGATATTGCCATTGGAGACAGTTGGAACACCAAGGACGGCTATCCTGATTTTACGGAGAGCGACGGAAAGTGCTTCTGCATGGTGAGAACCAAGGCTGGTGCTTCACTAATGGACGCTGCAGCAAAAGAAGAGTATATCAAGAGCAGACCGCTCAACCTGCAAGAAGTGAAGAACCAGCAGCCCTATCAATACAAACGTCGCAAACTGGCGGGGTGGAGATTGCTGCCTGTGCAGGTGATGACGGGTTGGCTGCTACACTTCGAAGGACTCAATCTCTTGAGTCTGGCCCTGACTGCCAACTTGAGAAAAGGCTTCCGCGACATGTGTGGCACATACAAAAGATTCAGAAAGGAGTTGCATGGGAAGTAGTCAAAAAATAATCGGTGGCGTGGTATGGTCCACGTTGTTCAACATCGTCAATGCGGTATATAACTTCATTGCTGTGCCTATCCTCATCGGCTATTTTGGCAAGAGCCAATATGGACTGATCGGTCTGGCCATGAGCATCAATGTCTATATGCGGCTGATGGACATGGGGTTCAACTCCACCAACGTGCGTTTTTTCTCTGCCTGGTTGGCTGAACACAACCACGAAAAGGTGCGGCGCGCCTTCCAGACGAGTTTGTCGCTCTATGGCGGCATTGGACTCATCAACGGCCTGGTATTGCTCATCGTATCTTTCTTCACCGATTCTGTCTTCAACGTCACTCCAGAGCAGGATATCGTTCTGAAACATCTGCTGTACATCCTTTCGTTGGCGGCTTTCTGCAACTGGTTCTCTTCGTGTTTCGACCAACTCATCAGGGCCACTGAGAATGTGGCGTGGATACAAAGGCGGCAGATGATTCCCAAGTTCCTGCAAATCATTGTTCTGGCCGCCACCATCCTCATCGGACTGAACATCGAGACTTATTACCTGCTGACATGTCTGGCCACCCTTTCCATCATACCACTCTCCGTAGGAAAAATCAGACGAGATACACCCTTCGTCAGTTTCCTTCCCAAGATTGATTGGCCCACGTTTCGCGAGATGCTGCCCTATAGCCTGAACATTTTCTCGTTCAGTCTGTTCCAGTTCTCGTTCTACCACCTGCGCCCCGTGTTTCTCGGCATGCAGGGCACGATGGAGTCGGTGGCTGACTTCCGTATCCTCAACGGCATCATCGGCATCATACACATCATTGGTGGTGCATTCGTTCCCATACTCCTGCCCTCCACAGCCAAGGCGATGGCCCGCAACGACAAGAAAGCATACTATCGCATGGCCTACGATGGCACCAAATATATATCTATCCTACTCTGTTTCTGCACCTTCGGCATGATGACCGTAGGGACGGATGCTTTGGCACTCTATGTTGGCGAAGACTATCTTTACTTGATTCCCTGGTTCAACATGTGGCTCATCTGCAATCTGGTCACCCACAATCAGGCGATTTCGAGCCTCATCATGGCGGGAACAGACATCAGAGCCATATCCTACAGCAGTGTGGCGGCCTCGGTCTTGGGCCTTGCGGCCTCATGGATGCTCATCCCCTACTATCAAGTGGGCGGCGTGGTCATTGGCTTTGCCGTCTATGGTGCCGTGCAGATGCTGTTCTACTACCTCTACTACTGGCCACGAAAGATGAACATCAGTTCATGGCGCGTACTCTCCTACTCCTTTGGCCCCTACGTGCTGCTGGGGACAGTGGCCTACCTATTGTGTCGCGCACTGCCCGACATGGACAACCACTGGCTCAATTTCATTGCCTACGGCATCACGTTTGCCGTCCTATATATCGCAGTTACCGTTTTGCTGTCAACCAAGGATGACAGAATTTTTTACCGTAAAATCGTAAGCAGAAGGAGATGAGAGACAATAGTGTAACGATATCAAAGGCGATTGCCATCATTCTTGTTGTCATGGCACATGCAAGGTGTCCAGAACTTTTGCAGAACTGGCTCTGCATGGTTGTAATGCCCTTGTTCTTCTTTATGAGCGGGTTCTGCTTCAAGGAGAAATACCTGCATGATGTCCAAACCTTTGCTAAAAAGAGAGTTACAGGCATCTATTGGCCTTACTTGAAATGGTCTCTGCTATTTTTGCTGCTGCATAATGTCTTCTACAAGATGAACATCTATAGTGACGAATATGGTTTCAATAGGAGGACTTCTGTACTCTATACTGCAACAGATTTCCTAAACAAAGCTATATCTATTACCACAAAAATGCAGGGGCATGAACAACTGTTAGGTGGATACTGGTTTATAAAAATACTATTTGGAGGGTCTTTCATCTTCTATTTGGCCGTAAGGGGGTTGCGTGGCCGTTGGGGGGGTATATTTGTTTTATTGACTGCGGCCGTAGTGTTGTCGTATTTCGGTTGGCGACTTCCCTATTTTCATGTTGGCACTCGTGAGTTTTTTGCCGCTTCCTTGCTGTATGCAGGTTATCTGTACAAGCACTATCAATGGGAATGGCATCGCAACAGAATCATCAATTGTGTCGCACTGGCTCTGATGCTTTTAGGTGCCCATTTCTGGTTTACCACTATGCATGTTTATGAATACTGGAAAGTTCTTCCATACGCTATTTCTGCGGTGTTGCTGGTATTGACCCTACTTCATTTTAGTGAGTGGATTCTCAAGTATAAAAAGAATTATGTAGTACGTTTTCTCATCTTCACGGGCGACCATACCATGGAGGTACTCACGTGGCATTTCCTGTCGATGAAATTAGTTTCATTGCTATTGATAGTTCTCTATGGGCTGCCGATTAAACAACTCTCAGAGTTCCCTGTCATTGAGTCCTATGCCCATCAGGGCTGGTGGGTCATCTACCTTGGGGTTGGTGTGGGTATTCCTGTGGTGGGGACATACGGATACCACTATTTATTAACAAAATGGAACGTTATTAAGAGATGAAGTTAGTTGCCATTATAGTAACCCTTGTCGGATGCGTCCTGATGTTTACCCTCAAACGGGAGAAAAAGGCCGCTTTAATCATCATGGGAGCCATGACTTTGACTTTGGTCAACGTGCCATGGATGCCTTTCCAAAAAGCCAACTATCTGTTGCAGGCTGCATTTGTGCTGTCTGAGTGGAAAAACATCGTCCATCATCTGAGATTTTTATCGCGTGTTACGGCATTGAAACTCCCCTTGCTGATTGTGATTGTCTCCACTATTATATGTATCATTCACAGCCCTCATCTGAATGGAGATTCTTCTACTATTAGGAATTTCATTCTCGGCGAACTATTTTTCAAATATTTCGCTATCTGTTATGCTTTTTGGGCTTATAGCCGCGAATCAGCCATCAGAAACACTTTGAGATTATCTATATACTGCTTGATAGTTCTGACTTTTTTGGGTATCATCAACTATATTACGAAATCTGCCATGTTCGTCAATGCCTTGACAGAGGGTATGACCAATATACACAAAGGTGATGTGTCTTTGGGTGAGGTCTATGTCGCATCTGAAAGATTCCGTGTACTTTCAATGTTCAAGTCCCCATTCGACTATGGCTATATTTGTAGTGCCATCTTTATGTTGCATCTGCATTGTTATTATCAAGGGCTTGAAAAAAAGAGAACATTCTGGTTGGCTGCGACCTGTTGCCTTTTCGGCATCATTTTCTGTAATTGTCGGATTGTTTGGATTTCATTCGTCCTCTCGCTATTTTGCTATATTCTGTGGAGTGTAAAATTCTCACGTGCTGGACTTTATGTGCTACTAACAGCAATAGCACTTTTCTTCTCTTACTATGCAATACCTTCAGTCCAGGAGAAAGTGGATTTGCTGTTTGGTGTTTTTGATGACGCATCTGAAGCCCAAGGCAGTTCTATAGACATGCGTTTGACTCAGTTTGATGCCACCCTCGATTATATTGACGGAGAGACCATTATGTTTGGCAACGGAAAAGGATTCTTCAGCAATGATTTAGGATGGGGAGAGGGAGAGAGTGTTGACAAGAATCTTTGGGGGTTAGAGAGTGTCATATTCGGTTATCTGCTTGAGAGAGGGGTTGTTGGTCTCTTACTTTGGGTCTTGTTCTATTCGATGATCTCCCATTATTTCTGGACATCACGTAAGATTCATAAAAGACTTTCCGGGCTGGGGTTCTCTTTTGTCATCTTATACCTCCTATTTTCCATAGGAACAGGGGAACTGGGTTCAGTCTATCCCACCATGCTATTGTTAGGTTACGTCATGAAAGCCATAGAAAAAAAGAAATTAAAATTGAAATGGAGAAAAGACTTGCCATCATCATCCCAGCCTACAAGGCAACGTTCCTGAACGCTGCACTCGACTCCATTGTAGCCCAGACCTGCCATGACTTCACCGTCTATGTGGGCGACGACTGCAGCCCTGAGCCGATTGGCAGCATTGTGGAACGATACCGCGACAAGACTGCCCTCGTCTATCACCGCTTCGACAGCAATCTGGGCGGTAAAGACCTCGTGGCTCAGTGGGAGCGTTGCATCGCCATAAGCCAGGGAGAGCCGTGGATATGGCTGTTCAGCGATGACGATGTGATGGAGCCAAACTGCGTGGAACAATTACTCAAACAGATAGATGCGACAAAGGGAGGGTATGACCTGTACCACTTTGACATAAACGAGATTGACGAGAAGGGCAGAACAACGAAGCAGTTGCCAGCCTATCCACAAGTGCTGGGTTCCTATGATTACTATAAAGGGAAAACCTCCGGACGCTTGCGCAGTTATGTGGTGGAGAACGTCTTTTCCCGAACAGTCTATAAGCAGAAAGGCGGCTTCAAGAACTTCGACCTCGCTTGGGGCAGCGATGTGGCCACATGGTGCATCTTTTGCGGAGAGAAGGGCATGGACAAGATTGAAGGCGCCAAGGTACATTGGCGGCGCAGCAGAGAGAACATCACGCCCAATATCTCTCGATTGGTAGCAGAGCGGAAGATGATGGCTAATTGCGAGTTGCTGGCGTGGGCATATCAATATTTCAGAAATCAAAAAAAAATATGGGAATATAACCATAAAATCTTTATTCGTGTCATTCGCCGATACAGAAAAATCGTAGGCCATGAGAGTGTGAAACGTGCATTCGATATGTTCTTCAAGACACACGGCCACAAAAAGCAGTGGCCAAGAATATACTTCATGACCATTGTCCCGTCTGTAATCTACAAATTTATAAATAAGTTATGAGTTATATCATTTCTATCCTATTCAACTGGCCGTTATATATGGCATTGAAGATAAAAGCAGACATACTGAAAGATAAGTATGCCCTAATGTGGTATGAAGATGCCAGCAACTTTCCCACACAGAATTTTTTCCGCCTATTGGCAAAACGCCCATACTATCGGAGTGTGCTTTTTTATCGCTTAAGGCTTGTTGGGAGCATCTTCAAAAGATTCTATCCTACCTACAGACACTTCCAATTGCCCTCGTATAAAAAAGTTCCGATTGGTGGAGGGATATACCTGGATCATCCTTTCGCTACTATGTTAGGTGCGATTTCTATTGGACGCCGATTCAAAACAAAACACTTGGTAACGATTGGCAACAACAGAGGCGGCAATCCAACAATTGGCAATAACGTTTTCATCGGTGCTGGTGCCGTGGTGTGTGGAAGCATCACGATAGGCGATAATGTACAGATAGGAGCCAATGCTGTGGTGATGAAGGATGTACCCCCGAACTGCACAGTAATAGGCAATCCTGCCATCATCGTCAGAAAGGACGGAGAACGAGTAAACATTCCACTTTAACAATAGAAAATTGACAGTAAGAGGATTGAAACATGAAAATCTATTTCGTAATAAAGGAACCTTCGGAGCGAACCATCAACCATTTTGTGTCATCGCTTGGCAATGCCCTACAGAAGCAGGGGTGTGAAGTAGTCTATGGGCTGGAGCGGCTATGGACTGACGAGGTATTGGAGTGCGACATCGTTCACTTCCAGTGGCCGGAAGGCATTTTTGGCTTGTTTGGTCATAAAGTCACAGACGATGAACTCGCACGTATGGAACAGAGGCTGACGTTCTTGAAAGAAAAGGGAATTAAGATATTCGTCCAAATACACAACTTGAAACCACATACCAATAGGGACAAAAATGTACAACGCCTCTACGAACTGCTCTATCTGCATGCCGATGTGATAGTACACATGGGAAACTACAGTCGTGACCTGTTGCAACCACAGTATCCCAATGCCCACCACATCGTGATTCCCCATCACATTTATGATGATGTCTATAGTTTTAGATATACCCGTGAAGAAGCCAGAAGAAGATTGCACCTTCCCCTTGACAAGCAAGTCGTGTTGAGTTTTGGTAAGTTCCGCAACGACAAAGAGCGGAACTTCATATTGGATATGCAGCAATCTTTTGACCATTCTGTTCTTTTCCTGATGCCAGGCTTCTATCGTGAGACACTGCATACCTGGAATCCGAAGAAGTTTGTCATCCGTCTGTATCATACCTTGCGCTATAAGTTGGCAGGAATCAAATTCAGCAATGAGGTCATACCCGACGACCTGATGCAATGCTACTTCTGCGCAGCCGATGTGGTACTTATCCAACGGCTTGACATTCTGAACTCTGGCAACCTGCCCATGGCTTTTGCTGCAGGCAAGGTAGTGGTGGGACCTAATGTGGGGAACGTAGGACATGTACTGCGTGCGACAGGCAATTACACTTTTGATTCAGAACAAACAGAAAATGCGATATCTGCTATACAAAGTGCATTGAAGGCAACCTTTAAAGGGGAAGAAAATAAAGAATACGCCGCCAAACATTGGTCATCTGATATTATTGCAACGAAACTGTTAAATTGTTATCAAGAAGCAATGAACACGAAATATTATATAGATTATAGAAATAAAAATTTTTAAAGATGACAGACATGCTTTTTAATACTGGTGAGACTCAAGCAGAGTTGAGAGCCAAATATAACCCAGAAGGAAGTATTCTTCGTAGGGCACAGATGAGGATGTTGGACATGCTGATTTATTTTGACAAAGTATGTAAAGAACAAAATATACCCTATCGCATTGACGGCGGCAATGTTTTGGGGGCTGTCCGTCATGGAGGATTCATTCCATGGGATGATGACGTAGATGTCGTTATCATGAGAAAGGACCTCCACCGACTTTGTAATTACCTGATAAAGAACCCTCACCCTCAGTATAAACTCCAAACATTTGAAACAGATTATGGGTATGTTGGTGCATGGGTTGTACTCCGCGACACAAAAAGCGAATACATTCAAGACAGCACCGTGCATAACGCCAGAAAATATCGCGGTCTGCAAATCGATATCTTCCCTTACGAAAACAGAGTTTTTAAACCCCTTCATAATTTCTCTGCAAAAATCACAAAAAAAAATGGAAAATGGTTTGTTGGCAAGCACATGAGGGTGGCACGATTTATATACGTTCTGCAACATAGAATCCTACATCCTGTTTTCAGAACTATCGGGCGGTTCTTTGGCGATCCTGATATTTATTGGTATCCATACGGTGCAAGGGTTAAAAGGACTCACACATCAAAATCCCAATTTCCTTACAAGGATATCAGTTTTGAAGGACATCTGTTCCCTGGACCTGCCGACCTGGATTTGTTCTGCAAAGAATTCTATGGCGACAGATACATGGATTTACCAGATGTCTCATCTAGAGACAAACATAAGGCAACATATCGGGTATGGGATTAAACCTATTTTTTAATGTTATCAATCGGATCTTTTATGAATAAACCAATAATCAAAACTACAGGCGGGGTTATTTATCCAGAGGACATGGATTATATTACCCATTGCATCTGTGATGTCTTCGGTTGCGAACAGGCATCGGTTACTGATTTACAACCTTTACAAAAAGGTCTGTCAAACTCTGTCTTGTCTTTCTGTTTCAATGGAGGGAAATATGTTTTCCGCTATCCGGGATTAGGTTCGGAATTGCTTATAGACAGGGGCAGAGAATCTATCGTCCAGAAGATGATTGAGGAGGCAGGAGTAGATACATCCCTTGTAGCAATGAGTGCTCGCTATGGATGGAGGATATCCCGATTCGTGCAATCAAGACCATTTCAATACCATGATATCAATGACATGGTGAGAGGTATCATCCTAATAAGGAAACTACATACAATAAAACCTAAGGTGAGATGGGAGTTTGATGTTAAGGAAAAATGGGAATCTATCCGTGATATGACTCCGATAGACAAATATGGAGACCACTTCTTGCAGTTCCCTGAATTTTCTGAAATAAAAGAACGTATTTATAAATTATATGATTTGGCCCAAACTGACGGCATAAAGAAATGTCTTACTCACGGCGATTGCCGTGATGAGAACTTCCTTATCAACGACAAGGAAATCCATTTGATTGATTGGGAATATGCAGGATTTGGTGATCCAGGCTTTGATATAGGTTCATACGTATGCGGTGGCGACCATTCTGAAGAAGAAGTTGACAGAATTCTTTTTACCTATTTCGGGCATAAGCCTTCTTTTAAAGAACAGCGACATTTCTATGCATACATTGCCATATCCGGTTTTTTCTATATGCATTGGACAATGTATAAAGAATCTCAGGGCCAGATTATCGGATATTTGAAACCGCTTTGGTATCACTTTGCAAAAGAATATAGTAAGAAAGCTCTACCATTATATAATTGAAAAACAAATAAAATATGACATACATAATTTTAGTAGCAGGCCAAGGCAAAAACCTTCAGCCATTGACTTTGAGTTACCCCAAAACGCTCTATAAATTAGATGGTGACACAACGGTTCTCCAGCGTCTTGTTCGTTCCATTAGGAAATACGACAAGGAAGCCGAAATAGTAATCGTTGCAGGTTTTATGTATAAACATATACAAAAAGAACTGGAAGATGACAATGTGCAGTTCATTCATAATCCTTTTTATGAGGTGACGAGTTCAATGGGGTCTTTATGGTTTGCCAAAGAATATCTTCAAAGAGAAAATGTAACTATTATCAATGGTGATATTGTGATGAGCGACTATTTGATGAACAACGTAATCTGCACTCATACTGATATGCCTTGTATATTATTGGACAGCACCAAGAACTATGGCAATAAATACAATGTACAGGTACAAGGTGATAAGGTCTGTGTGATGAGCAAGAACCTTACAAATTTCCTTGGAAACTATGCAAGTGTAACAAAACTCGATGCTGTATCATCCCGTTTCGTGTTGGAACAACTTACCTTGATGGTAAATGAAGGAATGTATAATTTATTTTATGAGGATGCTTTGGTGCAGATGATTTTTGATAAGAACTTCGAACTCTATTACAAAGACATCAAAGATTATCAATGGACAGAAATTGATTGCGTTGATGATTTGCTAAAAGCTCGTCAGATTCAAATTGAAAGTAGAGAATTGAAAGTAGAAAGATGAATTACGTTATTATTATTGCTGGAGGTGTTGGTAGTCGCTTAGGGGCAGCTGTGCCGAAACAATTTGTGGAAGTATTAGGTAAGCCTGTAATAGCTTATACTATGGAACATTTCCAGAACCATCCTGAAATTGATGCAATTGAATTGGTGTGTGTAGATGGGTATCAGGATTACCTGAAAGATATTGCAGAACGATATGGAATTACCAAAGTGATTAAAATCGTGAAAGGCGGATCAGAATATGAAAGGTCAATTATGAACGGAGTGGCTGGACTTAAAGGAATTGCCGCCCCCGATGATGTGATTATGATACACTGGTCTGCTTCACCTTTTCTATCTGAAGATATTATTTCGGACAATATTCGGATTTGCAAAGAAAAAGGCAATGCCATGACTGCAAGTTACTCTTATCTTCTTTATGGAACTAATGATGGAGGATGTTCCAAGAAATCTATCAATAGAGATACTTTCATGACGTTATCAGCCCCTCAATCATTTCTTTACAAGGTAATTACCAATATCTATAGGCTGGTGGAAGAGAAGAACTTGTTTGATTATGTTGAACCGCACACGACCGCCTTTATGACTGAATTGGGGATTCCCATCTATTTCTCAAAAGGCAGCCATAACAATATTAAGATTACGACCAAGGAAGATATAGATATGTTTTTAGGTTATCTTCTCGCTCAAAAATATAAAGAGGAACACAAATAATTTATTATTACTGTCCGCTAAACA
>DGSP01000049.1:3929-19216 GCA_002393555.1 Prevotellaceae bacterium UBA4359 | reverse complement strand
AACAATGTTTAGCGGACAGTAATAAAAGAAAAACAACATTTTCCGCTGATTATAAGAACTTTTTCACTACATTTGCAGCGGAAATTAATTTTAGATACATTCTTCTATGATTATTGGACGCAAGAAAGAGCAACGGGAGTTGCTGGGGCTTCTTGAAAAAGAGGAGTCGCAGTTCTGCGCCGTGTATGGACGTAGGCGTGTGGGCAAGACTTACCTCGTCCGCGAGACCTTCAACTACCACTTCTGTTTTCAGCACACAGGGGTAGCCAAGGGAACGCTGCGACAGCAGTTGACGGCATTCAGCAAGCATTTTCACCATAGACAAAGATTATGCAAAGGAACTACAAAACAAGTTTGATGCCTATCAGAACTTTTCGAACGATAAGCGGATCCCTCATCTTGTGATGGTAACGACACATGGTGATGCCCACAACGCCTATTATAACATGGTACAGAACGAGATAACGACAGACGACCTGTTTGCCGTGTGAAGAAGCAGAAATGATTGAATAAAATATGAATAATAGCCCTCTGATTAGTGTGGTATTGCCCACCTACAATGTAGCACAGTATCTGCGGCAATGTCTGGAAAGCGTGGCTGCACAGACCTATCGGAACATCGAGGTCATCATCGTCATCGATGGGGCCACCGATGGGTCGTATGAGATAGCCAAGGAGTTCTGCAAGACAGATGACCGCTTCTCCGTCTATTGGCAGGAGAACCAGGGTAGCGGCCCTGCCCGCAATGCCGGACTGGCCCATTGCCGGGGAGAGTTGGTGATGTTTGTCGATCCCGACGACTGGATAGAGCCAGAACTGATAGAGAAACTCTATGAGGCACAACGGGAGGGCGACTACGACCTCACGGCCTCACGGCGCAACTTTGTCACGTGCGACCTCAACGGCCACATCATCCGCACACATCGCCAACACTATGCAGATGAATCTATTGAAGGCCAACAGGAAGTGCGGATGGCCTATATGAGGATGCTGGAGATGGGCGTAGTGAACAATCCCACACAGAAACTCTATAAATTGGCACTCATCCGCACACGCCACATCGACTTTCCGCCACTCCGACGCTCGCAGGACGTGGCTTTCAACTACCGCTACTACCATCATATCCGCTCGTTGAGAACCATCTCCTACAGTGGCTACAACTATCGGATGGTGCTGCAACATGCCAGCAAGACACCACCCCACTATGGCGAAATCATCCGTCGCCTATATACAGACTGTCAGACCATGTATGCAGAATGGGGCATCCCCTTTCCCGAACAAGAAATGTGCAATTTTTTCTTCCGCAGTCGGCTTTACCCACACCTGCAAAAAGCCGCCACGCAGGGCTGGAACATAGCAGAACTGGTAGAAGATGCCATTGTATGGCACATCACAAAGACTGCCAATCCTAAACCGTGGTATCTGAAAGTGACAAGAAACCTCATTCTTTCCCATTCGTACATGCCGCTGAAATGGTTTTTGCGGTTCATACGGTTTTTCAAAAACAAAGTGCTTCGTGCATCAAGAGTACAAGGAGAATTAAGATAATGAAACGACAAGTCATACTGATAGGCCGCATCAACCAAGGACACTTGCCCATTGGCGGCGAGACAGCAAAGAACCAGGCATTGCTGGAAGTGCTTGGCAAGTATTGCCGTGTGACGGCGCTCGACTTCTATCGCAACCGCCAGCGTCCGTGGGTCTATTTGCAGACACTGTGGGTGCTCATGTCACAACCGTCGGCCACCCTCATTCTCTCCACTACAGCCAGCAACATCTACCCACTGCTGAAAGCATTCAAACTGCTGCACATACACAGGAATATCATTCACTGGATCATTGGGGGTAAGTTTGACACGTTGGTCAAGGAAGGCTTTTTCAATTTGAAGGTGCTGAATGTGGCACAATGGCATCTGGCCCAAAGCAAGCAAATGGCGGCAACACTAAGAGAGTGTGGGGTAAAAGGAGCGAGGTATGTGCCGAATTTCAGGACATGCCCAGCCCTGTCGCACAAGCGTACCCCGAAGTCAGCAGACGACACCGCACGATTCGTCTTCATGTCGCGCATCATGAAAGAAAAAGGTGTGGGCGAAATCATAACATGTGCGGCACGCCTCAATGCCCAATCATACGGCAACAGATACACCATCGACTTCTATGGCCAGATGGACAAAACATACGAGCAGGAATTTCTTCAAGCAATCAGCCACTTGCCCAACGTCACCTACAGAGGTGTGCTGAACCTGACAGACACCTCAGGATACCCAACCCTCGCCACCTACCATGCAATGCTCTTCCCCACTTTCCATCCGAGCGAAGGCATTGCCGGAGCCATCATCGATGCCTACATGGCAGGTCTCCCTGTCATATCTTCGGACTGGAACCACAACCGAGAAGTGGTAAAAGACGGTAAAACAGGCATCATTGTCCCGGTACATGACGTAGAAACTCTTAGTCAAGTGATGATTGACATCATAGAAAACAGGATTGACTTAGCACCGATGATGGAAAATGCACGGAAAGAGAGTGAAACCTATAAAGTCGAGAATGTTATTAATGAAAAATTCCTCAAAGAGATAAATGTGTTATGAAAAAAGAACTGAAAGTATATTATGCCAGAGTCCCCAACATGGGTGACAAACTGAATGCACTGCTGATAGAGCAACTCTTTGGATACAAAGTCTGCCAGCACACCTTTTTGACAGGAGAACTAAGTGCCATAGGCAGCGGACTGGGACAGTTCACCCTGCGCGACACCCCCCTTCTGGCCATGGCCGAGCGGGTGGCCGGTGTCTTGTTCCCCACGGTGACCGTATGGGGTACGGGTTTTGTCTGCTACAAGGAGAAAGACACCCCTTTCTACCGCAAAAACATGAAGTTTGCCGCCGTGAGAGGAGCACTGAGCAAAGCCCGCGTCGAACGCATTCTGGGCCATTCGCTGGACATCCCCCTCGGCGATGCCGGAATCCTGTCCAGTTATCTGCTGAAGGAACCTGTCAGCAAGCAATATCAGGTGGGCATCATTGCCCACTATAAGGAACAAGACGAACCTTTCTTTCAGAAACTTGCCGCTGCACATCCTCAATCGCTCATCATTGATGTACGCCAGCATCCCAGTGTTGTCATCCGACAGATAGCCCAATGCGAGTGTATCATCTCAAGCAGCCTCCACGGGCTGATTATTGCCGACAGCCTCAACGTACCCAACATCCACTTGAAGGTGTCGGACAAGTTGCTGGGCGACGGGTTCAAGTTCGATGACTACTACTCAGCCTATCAATTGCCACACCCACTGATAGACATCCACACCCATGAAGTCCCTTCCCTGGAATGGATTAAGGAACACTACCAAGTGACACCATCGATGGTCGAAACCATGAAGCACAACATGCTTCAGTCCTTCCCATTTGAACATTCCTTTTGCCCATAAAGCCATTCCTCCTCCCTCTCCTCCTCCTCCGAAAGTTTGTTCTGCATTCCGCATTTTCACACATCCCGTGGAAGGTGCGGAGTGTTGTGCATTGTTGCGTTTGTAACACACCCAGTGTTACACTTGCAACGCTGACACTGTTACACTTGTAACACTGCCGGTGTTACAAGTGTAACGGTAGAGAGAAAAAACGTGTTACAACGACAAAATGGGGACAGAACGAGACGAAATGAAAAAAATGTGAAAAAAAGTCTTGTTTTTTTTTGCCGAATTATCAAACAATGTTGTATTTTTGCAAAATTTAACCAACAACGCAAACGGAACCAATACCATCAACACTCCATTCTCCTATGAAGAAAGATACATGCTACACAAGGGTGTCAAGCCCCTGCGCAGACAGGGCGAGCACTCGCCTCGCTGGCAAGTTACAGGCTCTTTGGCTCACAGTAGGGCTGCTGATGCTCTCGCTGCTGGCACAGCCGGCATGGGCTGCCGACGACAATGACGACACGGTCATCCTCGACGGAAAGACCTACCACGTGCTACGCAACAACGACGACTGGAGCCGCTTCCGCACAATGGTGGAAGAGGCCCAAGGCAAGACAGAGGTGAACGCCATCATGGACGGCGACTTCGAGGTCAACCAAAGCGTGGGACTGGGAGATTATCCATTCAAGGGCACCTTCGACGGCAACGGCTACACGCTGACAGTAACCCTGCTGAATGTAGGAAGTCCAATTGACTATGCCGCACCTTTCTCCAAAGCGACGGACTACACCATCCGAAACCTGCACGTCAAAGGCACCATCAATGGCGGAATCCATTCGTCGGGCTTGGTGGGTTCGAGCGAAGGCACGGAGAACCACATCGACAACTGCCGCGTGTCGGCCACCGTGAACTGCCAAAGTGACCACGTGGGCGGCTTCATCGGCCACGGCCACAAGTCGAACAACATCATCAACAACTGTCTCTTCGACGGAACGCTGACCTGCACCTCAGGCGGTTCGTATGGAGGAGCCTTCATCGGATGGGAAGATGGCGACACGCAGAACGCATTGACCAACTGTCTGGAAAACGGCACCTACTCCAGCATCAGCCACGCTGGCTTTTGCTACAGGAATGGAGGCTCAGCCTGGGGAGGACCGGGCAATGTCAACAAGAACAACTGGAGTTACCACAACTGGGGCGAGATGACCAGCAACGTGGTCGGCTCAAGGTCGGCTGCCGACATGGTCGCAACGCTGGGCAGCAAGAACTGGCAGGTGGTGGATGGGAAAGCGATGCCCATCCTGCCGACCAACCACGATGAGTACACCTTCGAGACCTACGACATCGTCCCTGCTACAGACGAGGGCGAAGAGGGACTGCTGAGGATTCCCTATTCCTGCGACAAGGTCGTGAAGTGGATAGAGGTGTCCTACACCGACAGCGATGGCCACACGAGGAACCTGGGACGCACCACCTTGGAGAAGAACACGTATGGCGGTTTTATCTGCCTTCCTGCCACCGAGCCGCACAAGGACCTGAAAATCACGTTCAAGACAATGCTTGACATGAAGACCATCACCGTCGATGAAAAGGCTGACATGATGATGCACAATCCACGCATGCTCAAGGCCGAAGTGGATGAGATGGGAGCAGTGAAACTGAAGTGGAAGATTGCCGATGTGGGGTATGGAGATGTGCTGGACGGCGATGTCTTTCTGGTGCAGCGTTCGCTGACAGGCAAGGTGGAAGACTTTGAGGACATCAACGGCGACGTAACCTTCGACAGCAAAACGGAAGAGTATGAATACAAAGACTCGCTGCTCATATCCGCCCTGACTACAAAGCTGATTGACAAGAAACTGGGCATTCCGCTGGTGCGCTACCGCGTGGTGCGTGCCTCCACCCAGCAACTGTGGGGCATGGACAAGAACCCCTGTGTGGCCTACGTGCAACCGCAGTTTTCCACACTCGCTCTGCGCACTCCACAGAACGCCAAGGCCGAATGGAGCAACCAGAAGGAGTATAAGGCCAAGGTGAAGTGGGAATGGACGCCGAACGACCAGTCGCACAACTACGTGTGGGACGAGCGCGCCGTGATGAAGGTGGAAGTGCAGATGTTCAACCAGGCAGGAGCGAAGGTGGATAGTCTGGTGAGCGAACTGACCGCCGAGCAGATAGACAAGTGCGAGGTGGAACTGAGCCTCAACCGCTCGTGCGTCAATTATCAGGTGCGCCTGCTCGTCGATGGAACAAAGTCGCCCATCGGACAGGGAACAGGCGACATCTTCGCGCCCATCAGCACGAGGGAAGAATGGCTGAACCTTTCAGAGGAAATGAAGAACTCGGACAAGACCGATTACAATGTTATTCTGACAGGTGATGTAAATGTTGACTATCTAATATCATACGGATATGGCTGGTTGCTGGGCGAATGGGAAGAAAAGCCCTATACTGGCAATTTCAACGGCAACGGACACGCCCTCATCTTGGATATGGACAACAACGGAAGTCGTCCGTTGGCTCCCTTCCGCTATTTGGCTGATGGTGCCGTCATCTCCAACCTGACGGTGAAGGGTAAGATAAAAAGCGGCCAGAAATTTGCCGGTAGCATAGTCTCGCAAGTTCAGAGAGGTACCGTATTCATTGAGAATTGCCAGTCGTCGGCAACCATCTTTGGTGACATTCTCGGCGACTGCACCAACGGTGGTTTGGTGGCTCTGGTCAACAACTCCGGGGCTTTGTTCATCAGCAACTGCCTCTTCAATGGTGTCATGGAATCGAATCCAGGGTATCATGAATCATTTTGGTGGGGCTGCAACTGTGGCGGTTTTGTGGGATGGCGCGAAAATAACTGTTTCACCATGTTGTCGAACAACTATGTGAATGCCAATTTCGACAAGATGGAGCACGATGGAAGTGCCACCTTCATGCGCAATGGCAACAACGATGTCTTCTATGGCCTCATCCAAGACTGCACCTACAAGACCACCTACGGCGAGGCACAGGGCAAGCAGAGCGACACCGCCCCCGACAACTGGTGCTGGAAGGACGGAGTGCCTGCCGTGGAGCAGAAAGGGTTCAGCACCCCTGTGTCGGGCAGCGTGACCGATGTGACGGTGCCTGAGGATAAGTTCTACTATGAGAGCACGGGCTACCTCATCGAAAACTCGCTCAAGGCACAGCCGCTGCAGAGTTCAGTGGTGCTCACCTGGAAAATCAACGAGGGCGGTGCGGTCGATTACTTCATGGTGATGCGCCGCAAGGTGGACGAGAAGACCTGGACACCGATTTCTCCGCAACTCAGCGAGGCATCGTGGGAAGACAAGACCTGTTCGCCTGTGTATGACTACTATTATAAGATTATATCGCACACCGACTGCGAGGGAGAGCACACAACCGAGACCAAAGAGGTGGAAGGGGCTTGCTTCCACACTGGCAGCGTGGAGGGCTATGTGCGCTTTCCCGACGGAACAGGAGTTGCCCATGTGCCCGTCATCATCTCTTCAGAGGGTGGCGGCACCATCGAAGAAACGGTCTATACCGACGAGAGCGGCTACTACAAGAAGACGGGGTTGCCCTATTGGGGACCCAATCAACACGAAGGAGTGTATAAGGTGGCACCCAACATACCTAAATTCAAAGATACACGCCCACTCCAGTTCGGTAGTGAACCGGGCGAGAACACACGCACCAACGTGTCGTTCACCGTCACCCAGAGCGTGAAGTTCTCTGGCTATGTGATGTACACTGGCACGAGCATCCCGGTGCAGGGCGTGTCGTTCCTTGTGGATGGACGTGAGGTACACACCGCCAGCGGCAAGGTGACCTCCGACTTCGAGGGCAAGTTTGCCTTCCGCATGCTGCCCGGCAACCGCACCATCCAAGCGGTGAAGGACGGCCACAAGTTTACCAAAGAGGGCTACTACTATGAGGATGACAACGACACAAAGAAGAAGCACGACTTCCAGATTGACGTGGCCAACACCTACTTCTACGACGACACCCGCGTGACACTCATCGGACGTGTGGCGGGCGGCAAAGACCAAGCCGCCATCCCATTGGGCAACTCGCTCGGCAAGAACAACCTGGGCGATGACCTGAAGATGGTGTTCGTGCTGGAGGGCGACAACGCCTCCCGACTGGTGTTCGACGTGGCAGACCGCAAGAAGACAACTCGCGATGAGGTCTTCGTCCACACGGCACACGACAAGAAATACACCTATCAGACTCAAGTACACACCTCGGAGCACCGCATGGAAGTGACTCCCGATGTACACACAGGAGAGTATCACGTGGAACTGCCACCCGTGAAGTGGAAGATTCAGCAAATCACGGCACAAGGCTACCCTACGCTGTTCCAAGACGGACAGATGAACGATGTGATTGACCTGACCGACTCCATCACCCCACACACGGACCACTACGAGGGCAACTGGAAGAATGCCGACGGCAAACCTGTGACGAGTGTGGACGTGACGTATCATGCACAATACAACCGCATCTACCACAGTCCCGTGCAGTTCACCTATGCCCAACAGCAATATGACAAGGTCGCTTATCTGGGCGAACGCTATTTCTACTATCAGCCCATGGTGGGCGACAGAGTGAGGGTGGAATTGGCTTATCCTGTCAGGAAAGAAGGATGGCCAGTGGGTGTGAAGGACTCGATGGAGGTGAAATACACCTTCGACCACCCCGTGTTCAACACCGACCGCACCTATCCCCTCCTCCTCTCGGCATTTGAGAAGTACTACTACAATAATAATATAAAGAGCGACACCACCGACGTGGTGAAACTGGAAGGCGGAGTTGTGACCATCCACAACGGACTGGAGAGTGCTACACACCACGAAACGGTGAAACTGGACGAGAACGGCGAGGGAACCTTCCTGTTGAAAGCGGCCCAGCGCCCCTACTCCCTGACAGGCAAGGATGCACTCTTCACGTGCAGTTTCACGCTCGAACTCGATGGCACCTACTATGAGGCAACACCTCTGAAGGCTTATACCTTCAACCAATATGCCAAGCCGGGAGCCAAGGACATTCTGAGCGTGAAGACTCCCGTGCTGGTGGATATTCTGCGCGACCCGCCAGGTGGAGGCTCCAGCGCCAAGCTGAGCAAAGGCTCCTCGCTGCGACTTGCCTATCAGATGGACATGAAATGGAAAGGCGGACTGAGCCTGAACATCAATGCAGGTTCAGGCCAAGACTTCTACACAGGCCTTTGGGCAGGAATGGGCGCGGGAGGCGCGTATGGTCAGATTGGCCACACCAAAGGAGTGTTCAACACCAATGTCGATTTAGTCTTCTCTGGTTCAGGTCAGCGAGCATTTGCCTACACCATGACTGCTGCCGAGGACATCTCGACCGATGCTGGCGGAACCATGGTGGGAGCCGATGCCGACCTCTACATGGGCATGGAAACGAACATCATCTTCAAACCTTCTGTGGCCATTCAAGCCATGCCCGACTCGGTGTTCAAGACGATGGGCGGTGTGCTGGCAGCTGGTCGCATGGTGGAGATTGCCAAAGGTAGCGACGAAAACGGTAACATCTTCCATCTGGTGCGCAGTGAGGTGATCAGCTACGGACCCGAAATCACCTCCACCTTCGTTCATTCGCAACAATATCTGGTGAAACAACTGATTCCGGGACTGGCAAAAGAGTGTGAGGCACTCATGTTCACTGGCACCCTGTCTGAAGCACAGAAACTGGCAGATGAAACGGGAGAGCGGGTGTATTGGTCACTCCTGCAACCTAATGACCCGAACTTCGGCGTGATAAACACCGACTTGACGAATGCCAACGATCCCAAATACGTCTATAACAGCACGAAGACTCCTTATACGGGCAGCTCGAAGATGAACTATCAGATTGTGCTGCCTAAGGACGACGACGACAAAGTGCATACGGACAAAGTCTATGATTTTGCCCAAACGATGGCTACGTGGGTGAACATGATTGCTCACAACGAGCGGGAAAAATTGGAGGCCAGCGAACTGGTGCAGAACTTCGATGTGGATGGCGGCGGCTCGGTCAGCTACAGCGAGGACTTTTCGACCGAATATACCAACGCTTCTACCTACAACTGGTTTGCCACCGACTTCACCCACAACTACTTTGCCAATCCCGATCCTAACTCGGATGCCTATGGTGACACCGAGAGAGCCCAATTTGCCTTTGCCGAGATAGGCTCCATCCTGGGCAATACGGTAGGGAAATTCCTGATGGGTCTGCTGAACACTTCCGACAAACTGAAGGCGGGAGGCTCATCCGTGGACACTGTTGAAAAGTCGGATGCCAGCCCTCTCTCCCAGTATGAAATCAGTTTCGTCGGACTGGCGTGGAAGTTTGGACTCACGCCCGTGGCTGCCTTCGGCGTGACTCCGAAGAGTACGGAGGTGACAAAGTATAACCGCAAGGAGTCGTTCACCATCAAGTTCGACAAGTGTTCGCACCTCGACTTCGACGTGTATCGCGTGAAGATGGAGGACGCAAGGGATCAAATGACGGTGAATAACACCCAGGATGTGTTCTACGAGAACATTTTCCTGAACAATGTTGATTATGTGGAATACTTCCTCGACCGCGACGTGGGTTCGCGCGACATCGTGCACCTGATGAAGGCGCCAAAGAGTTTTGTTTACCGCACCCGTGCAGGGGCTACCTGCCGCCCATGGGAAGGCGAACGCAAGACCCATTTCTATCGTACCGGCACCATTCTGGACGAACGCACGAAGAAGATTGAGAATCCGCTCATCAGAATGGACAAGCAGAGCATCAGCGGTGTGCCGCATGGTGAGCCTGCCCGCTTCAAACTCTACCTGACCAACGACAGCGAGGTGCCTGAGGCTGCCTACAATTTCTTCGACCTCTACCAAGTGGAGAAGTCGAACCCCAAGGGTGCCAAACTCATGGTTGACGGTGTGCCTCTGACGGGCAACATGCGCACCATCGAAGTGAAGCCCGGACAGGTGACAGAGAAGACCTTGGAGGTGTATGCCGGCGAGGACTTCGACTACGAAGACCTGAAGATTGGCTTCATTTCGCAGAACGACATTAACACCTTCGTGGAGGTGGCTTTCTCTGTCCACTATCCGAGAGAGGCTGGCAAAGTGGATATTGCCTCGCCTGGCGACAAGTGGATCATGAACACCGACGCTCCCTACGATTCCATTCGTGGCTGGTATCTGCCTGTGCTCATCAAGGGCTACGACAAGAACCAGCACAACTTCGACCACATCGAGTTCCAGTATAAGGAATCGGCACGAGGCGACGACTATTGGACCAACCTCTGCGGCTTCTATGCCGACTCTACCATCTATGCGGCAGCGAGCGGCACGAAGCGCATGATTCCTGAGAATGGCTACATCGACTTCAACTTCTACGGCGAGGGCAAGGTGATGGAGAAGGCATACGACCTGAGGGCGGTGCTCTTCTGCCGCGACGGCAACAGTTTCCTGACCAAGGCTTCGGAGGTGAGGAGCGGTGTGAAGGACACCCGACTGCCCCAACTCTTCGGTTCGCCCGAACCGAAGGACGGGGTGCTGAGCGTAGGTGAGAACATCGTGTTCAACTTCTCTGAACCCATCGAACACAACTACCTGCAAGCCACAACGAACTTTGAGGTGATAGGCGAGACGAACGAGACAGCCATCAGCGAGGAGCCAGCACTGCTGTTCGGCGGCGAGGATAGTTATGCCCAAAGCGAAGCGCGACGCAACTTTGCCGACAAGAACGTGACCATCGAAGTGATGGTGAAACCTGATGCGACGGGTGAGCCCATGCCCATCTTCAGCCACGGCTCTGACGGAAAGGTGCTGCAACTGTGGCTGACGGCCGACAGAAGGCTGATGGCGGTGGTGGACAGTGTGACGCTGGAAAGCAAGGATGCCCTGCCTGCCGACGGGTACTGTCAGGTGGCACTGGTGCTGGACAACGACAACAAGCGACTGCTGCTCTATGGCGAGGGGAATGTGGAGTGCAAAAAAGAAGGCGTGACCTACAGTGGCACAGGCCCACTCATCTTCGGCTCAACGCAGCAGACAAATATAAAAAGACGTTCCTTCTACAAGGGAAGGATGCTGCAGGCTCGGGTGTGGAACCGCGCAATGGACCGCATCCTGCTGAACACCTATGGCAACCAGTTGCTGACAGGCTACGAGATGGGACTGACGGACTACTACCCCATGAACGAGGGCGAGGGCGGCATGGCCTACGACCAGGCACTGGGTGCTCACCTGACGCTACACAATGCCACATGGGCACAGCCTCGTGGCATGTCGCTGAAAGTGGACTGGAACGAAGAGCGAGAGACGAAGGGCATGCACCTGAAGCCAGAGTTCTTTGAGCGCACCAGCGAGGAGGACTACACGCTGATGTTCTGGTTCAGAACGACCTCCAAGGGCTGCGGTGCCTTGCTGAGCAACGGCTCGGGCAGAAAGACCGACCTGACGCCACAGGAGAAGTTCTTCATTGGCTTTGAGAGCGATACACTGAGGTATCGCTCCAACGGCATGGATTTCAAACTCGGCATGACGCTGAACGATGACGCTTGGCACCACTACGCCATGACAGTGAACCGAGCACATCAGGTGGCTAACATCTATGTAGATAACGCACTGAAAGCCTCGTTCTCCACCGAGAATCTGGGTGGCATGAGCGGCGATGACTTCTACTTGGGCAACATGGTGTGGCACGAGCAGGGAAAGAACAGCGAAGTGCGCCATCAGGAGAATGCGCTGACGGGCTATCTGGACGGCATCTGCCTCTTCGAGCAAGCACTGCCGCCAGCACTCATCAAACGCTACAGCCGCAAGTCGGTGGGTGGTAGCGAGAAGGGACTCAAGACCTTCCTCGGCTTCAACAAGCAGGTGCGTCAGAAGAACAATAACTTTGTCTGGGAACCCTTCGCGCTGAATCAGAAAATGACCTACGACGAGAAGGGAGAGGAGAAGCACGACTCTGTGTTCTACGACACGCAGGAGTATGTGATGGCGCACATTGACCAAGAGACTGGTGCTCCCATGCAGTTCTATCAGGAGTTGAGAAACCTGAACTTCAGTTATGTGGGCAGAGACCACGAACTGCTGGTGGGCATCGACGAACTGGACAGCAGGGTGAACAAGCGTGAGGTATATGTGACGCTCTACGACATCCCCGACCTGAATGGCAACTACATAGCCTCGCCTGTCACGGCAGCGGTGTTCATTGACCGCAATGTGCTGCGCTGGGGACAGAAGACCTATAAAGCCACCATGCCATACAACCCCGACAAGGACTACACCTTCGACATCAGCATCGTGAACAACAGCGGTGCCACCCATACCTACACGATTGAGAATATGCCCCGATGGTTGAGCACCGACCAACTACAAGACGTGATTGAGGCACAGAGCGAGCAGACGCTGACCTTCTCCATCAACAAGGACGCGAACGTGGGCACCTACGACAACATCATCTACCTGACCGACGAGAATGGGCTGGCTGAGCCGCTGGTGCTGAACATTACGGTGGAGGGAAAGAAGGTGGAATGGGCTGTGAACCCTGACAGGAAGCAGTTCTCGATGAATGTGGTGGCTCGTGTGCTGATTGGCGATGACATCGTGACGGACAGCCGCGATGTGGTGGGGGCTTTCTCATCGACTGGCGAGTGCATGGGTGTGGCCAATATCGACTACGACCCTCTGTCGGCTGAGGCGATGGTGTATATGACCATCTTCAACGAATCCAGTCGCGGTGAAGACAACTTGGAGTTCAAACTGTGGCACTACGCCACGGGCAAGACGATGGCTCTCGACCCATCGGAGAGGATTGACTTCTATGCCAACAACACCTATGGAACGGCTAAGGCTCCTGTCATTCTGAAGTCCAACAACTTGTATGTGCAGACGCTGGAACTGAAGAAGGGATGGAACTGGATTTCGTTCAATGTGGAGAACAGCAAGTTCCGCGACGGGATGGGTGTCTTGCTCAACAACTATCTCTGGAGCGACGGCGACTTGCTGGTTGACCCGACGAACAACTTGATGCTGAGTTACAAGGGCGGTCAGTGGATGGTGAACGATAGCAAGGCGAAGGCTTCGGCACGGGTGAGTGTGACGAACAGTTACCGCATCCATGTGGCCGACGATGTGGTGCTGGAAGTGACGGGCAACAGTTTGAGCCAGCCCGACCAGCGCACCGTCACGGTGAAGGAGGGATGGAACAGCATTGGCTACACGCCGATGGTGAACCTGCCTGTGACCACGGCTTTGGGCGACTATGAGTTTGAGGCTCAGGACGGCGATGTGGTGAAGAGCCAGACGGAGTTTGCCCAGTTCACCGAGGGGGCGAACGGCAAGATGGCGTGGAAGGGCAACCTGAAGTACATGAAGCCTGGAGAGGGGTATATGCTCCATCGCTCGAAGAAGGGTGTGGCTTCGTTCAAGTATCCTTTCATCAATCCTGATGTCCCCTTCGTCGGGGTGACGAATAACTCCACCATCACCTATGCTCCTCAGCGCGCTCATGACTATGCCAACACGATGTCGCTCACCGCTGTGGCTGAAGGCATCGAACTGAAGGAGGGCGACAAACTCATTGCCATGAGGGGAGCCGAAGTGTGTGGCGAGGCCGTGGTGGATGAGAGTGAAAAAACAGAAGAGGATGCTCCCATCATCTACATGAGCATCAGCGGCGAGAAGAAGGCACCTCTTGCGTTTGCCATCGAGCGCAACGGCGACATCATCGCCACCACAGGCGAGGTGCTGACCTACGAGGTGAATGCGGTGAGCGGCAATGCCAACGAGCCTACGAGCATCAACTTCATGCCAGCGGAACGACTGCCTCAGGAGGGTTGGACCACTCTGCAAGGTATCAGACTGCCCGACCGACCTACTGAGAAGGGTATCTATATATATAATGGTAGAAAACAACTCATCAGGTAAATTTATTTACAATCTGACAATTTACTATGTACAATTTGACAATGAACAATTAATAACGAACAATCAATGGAAAATACGAAATGTAAGATACTGAACTGTATCGGAATGGCCGTTCTGACGGGTGTCCTCACTCTGATGGGGGGATGCTCGTCGGACGACGGCGGAGGCAACGGCGGCAATGGCGAAACATCCGACGCCATCTCCTTCGCGGCTTCTGCCAATGCTCCCGATTGGAAGGTAGATTGGATGTGGAACGATGAGATGCCCGACTGGCAGAATCCTTCTTCTTCTCTCTATGAGGAGAGGATGTATGTGACGCTCAAACTGGACGAGGGGTATGTCCCTTATTCTACGGAGAACGACCGCATGGCTATCTTCATCGATGACGAGTGCCGAGGTGTGAGCGAACGGAACTCGTCGGAGTTTGACCCGAAGGTCATCATCTTCCCCATCATGGTGCATGGCAGCAGGCGGGATGTGGAGGTGGGCAAGAGACTGACGGTCAAGTACTATTGCGACGGAATGAAGCAAATTTTCACAAATCCGGGGTTCTACGGGTTCTCGCCCGATGCCATTATTGGTGACACGTGGGACCAGGTGCTGCTCTTCGGGAGTGGCGGCTCCAGATACACGGGTCACAAGAGTGTTGTGGTGCGGTTGGGGGGCGATGTTCCTTTCACTCCCAGTGCCAGCGACAGGGTGGCTGCATTCGTCAACGGCGAATGCCGAGGTTCTGGGCTTGCGGGCGAGCAGTTTGACTTCTGGCTGACGGGGCATGAGGAAGGCGAGAAGGAGTTTCAGGTGCGCTATTACAGTTGCAACCAGAATGGCATCTACACGCTGGAGAGGCCCATACAGATAGACAACAACTATCCCATCAACGTCACGTTCAATTTCTAACCCCAAAATACAAAAATGAATAATTAAGTAACCACACAAAA
>DGSP01000049.1:0-3781 GCA_002393555.1 Prevotellaceae bacterium UBA4359 | reverse complement strand
TCCAATAATTATTATTGGAACCAATTTTTGGTAATTTTTGGTAATTATTGTCCGAGAAAAATGCGGCTTGCCGCATCATATAAACTATTTTTGTTCACCTACTTAACAATTAATAATTAACAATTATACAATGAACAGATTTTTTTTCTTTTGCATAGGGGCCTCTCTGGCCTTCATGGCTTGCTCGTCGGACGACGGCAACGAGCCGGGCATGCCGCCTGTAGAACGCCCTCTCACCGTGGTGGTGAACGAGACTCCCTTCACCAATGAGTACGGCGATGCCCAAGCACCCCGGAGAATGGACACGCGTGGTTCGGCGGTCACGACGGAGGGTCTGACGGAGTTCAAGATGTCGTATAATAACAACATTTATAGGTTCTCGAAAGGTGGTACAACTTGGAGTAGCACGGACCTAAATAGTTGGCCTAATGTGGATAACGACACGCCTGTCTCGTTCTATGCCTACAATGCTGGCACGTACTACTATAATTCGGGGGAGAACTATCTCTCGTTTGAAGCGATGGAGAATGCCAGAACCCAGACTGACCTGCTGGTGGCGAAACAGGAAGGCATCACCTACAATGAGACTAAGGGCCAAGTCAGCCTCACGTTCGACCATGCTTGTGCTGCCGTCGATTTCACCATCTCTATCACTCCGAAACTGGCGGAGAAACTGGGGGGCGGCAACCTGACGGTGAATAAGGTCGTGCTGAAGCAGGTGGCCAAACAAGGTGACTACTATTTTTCAGAGGGATGGAAGAACGTAAATACCACTACGAACTACACGCTCACCTCGGCTGAAAGCATGGCTGTCGGCACGGGTGAGCAGACTCTGCCCTGCGGCACTCTCTTCCTCATCCCCCAAACGCTGGGGAGCGGTGCGCAGTTCGCCATCACCTACACGCTGGCTGGAGAGACTAAAACGACCCAAATCAACCTCGATGGTGAGTCTTGGCAGGCTGGCTACCAATACATCATGCACATCGGTTTAGGTACGGCTAACATTCAGGTTTCCAAATGATGAGGATTATGAAAAAGAATTATCTCATCCCCACCATCGAGGTGGGCGGCGTGGGTCTCTCGGCTTTCATGCACAGCGTTTCGGTCAAAGAGTTTAAGAGCGGAGGCAAGAAAACATACGGGGGCGATGCCGACGAAACTCCGTCAACGCCACCGGAAAACACACTGTGGAACAACAATTGACAATGAACAATTAACAATGAACTCAATAAAACTATGAAGACTATCATGACCACGATGCTGTTGCTGCTGCTCAGCATCGCCGCACAGGCTCAGAGTGCGGATGCTCTCTACGAGGCGGGCAAGAAACTCTACGACCAAAAGAAGTACACCGAGGCGGTGAAGAAACTCCTGCCGGCGGCTCAGAAGGGTCACAAGAAGGCGCAGTACCGCATGGGCCGCTGCTACGACAAGGGACACGGGGTGGCGGAGGACAACGGGAAGGCTTTTGAGTGGTACTCGAAGTCCGCTGCCCAGGGCTACCATAAGGGCCTCTATCAGGTGGGCCGTTGCTACAAGAAGGGCAAGGGTGTGGCCAAGGACAAGAAGAAGGCGTTTGACTACTTCACCAAGGCTGCCAAGCAGGGCTACGCAAAGGCTGAGTTTGCCCTAGGCGAGTGTTACTTTGAGGGCAAGGGTGTGGCTGAGGACAAGGAGAAGGCGAGAAAACTCTTTCTCCGTGCTATCAACGATGAGAAGGACGGAGCCGAGATTCTGCAAGAACTGAAGACCGATGCTGCTGCAGGCGACGAGGATGCCATTGCCATCAGGCAGTTTCTGGGGAAGTGAAGAGTGAGATTTAAGTGAAAAGTGAAGAGTGAAAAGTGAAAAATCTAAGTTACCTGCCATTCGGACTGTTGCCATTTCATTGGTAAAAGTAACTTAGAGTTTTCACTTTTCACTTAAAAATCACTTTTTCCCCCAAAAAAAACGGAGCGACATGAGGAAGAAAATCCGCAACCTTCTCGTAGCGACGGCTGGCACGATGGCGACGGCGGTGTGGCTGATGGGAGTGGCCACCTTGCTGCTCAACTCTCCCTACGTGCAGCAACGGCTGCTGCTGCGCACGACTTCGCTGCTGGCCGAGCGACTGAACACTCGTGTGGAGGTGGGCAGCGTGAACCTCAACCTGTTTGCGCTTTCGATGAGCCTCTGCGAGGTCTGCATCGACGACCAGCGGGGGGAGCCGTTGCTGCGCGTGGAGCAACTGACGGCGGAGATGGGTCTGGAGAACTTGAGTGAGCGTACCTTGGTGGTGAGGCGGGTTGAGACGGAGGGGCTGGAGGCACGGCTCGTGAGGGCTGACAAGGACTCGGTGGCTAACTACCAATTCCTGATTGACGCTTTCGGCAAGAAGACTCCACCGAAACGGGATGACTCCACCGAGAGGAAGCACGGCAAGTGGGGGCTGACCCTGCAACCGCGCCACTTGAGAATGACCGACACGCGCATCAGCCACAGAGTGGGAGTGAGGACTGCCCAAGTGGCGATGCAGCGGCTGGATGTCAGAAAGAGGGGGGAGGCTTACCGCTTCGACCTCTCCGACCTGCATCTGACCACCGACAACGGGAGGCCTCACAGGAAAAAACTGCACCCCAAGAGGGGGGCTTTCGATGCGGGCCACCTGAACCTGACGGTGACGGCCCACGGAACCATCCGCCACGCTGGCAAGGACAGCCTCGGTGTCTCTCTGACTGAGGCCACCCTTCAAGACTCTGTGGCTGGCATCGACATCGGCCACCTCCACCTCAATGCCACCGCTAACGGCGAGAGCCTCGTCGTGACCGACATGGGGCTGCAGCAAGGCTCGACCTCTCTCAGCATCGTCCGTGCCGACATTGTCCTGCCCAACAGGAAGAGGGGGCAGGCTCTGGCCTACCACTCGGAGAGCATCAACGGACACGTCGTGCTGAAAGACATTGCCCGTCCACTTGTGCCTGCTCTGCGGGAGTTTCGCCTCCCTCTGCACCTGACTACCCAGATGAGCGGCACGGCCGACCAGATGACTTTCAGCAACGTGAAGGTCAACACCGACGACAACCGCCTGCACCTCGCGGCCCACGGCTCCATAGACCATCTGAGCAATGGTAAGGAGACCACTGCCAGTTTCGATGTGGAGCATCTGACCGCCCGACAAGGCATGGCCGAGCGAGTCATCAACCAGTTCATCGTGAAGAAACTCATGATGAACCAGTTGCACCGTCTGGGCGACATTCGCTACAAGGGGCATTTCGACGTGAAGGGGAAATGCGAACACTTCAGAGGACGCCTCACCACCAAGGGCGGCGACATGGACTTCCACTTCACCATCGACGGCCACACCCAACGGCTACATGGTGTCCTCAGTTCTGAGGCCATCAAGGTGGGCGATGTGATGGAGATGCCCAGCATTGGCGATGTGAACCTGCAAGCCCTGTTCGACATTGACATCTCTAAACAGCGCACGGCACAAATCCGCCGCACGAAAGGCGGAAAACTGCCCATCGGCACTGTCACTGCCACGGTGAACGAATGCAGTTACAAGCGGATACACCTGAAAAACATCGACATCGACATTCGGAGCGACGGTGCCGAAGCCCAGGGCCACATCGTGCAGCAGGGCAACCACCGCCAAATCCACTGCGACTTCATCTACAACGAGAACGACCCCAAGCACAAACTGCGCATCACGGATGCTGGCATCAAGTTCAAACTGAAAAACTAAAAGTGAAAAATAACAATTAACAATTAATAATTAATTGAAGTTTCGGATGCTTTCTTC
>DGSP01000041.1:52373-101471 GCA_002393555.1 Prevotellaceae bacterium UBA4359 | reverse complement strand
TCGCCGCAAGCGGCTTGTTTTCTCGGACAATAATTACCAATAATTGACGTTAATTTTATCCAATAATTATTATTGGAACCAATTTTTGGAAATTATTGGTAATTATTGTCCGAGAAAAATGCGGCTTGCCGCATCATATAAACTATTTTTGTTCACCTACTTATTTTTTTATTTTTTCTTGTTTTTCTAAAGCCCGCGACGCGGTAACGGGACTTCCGAACCGTGAGTTCTCTTATACCGAACAGACGTTAAAAAGGCGACAAAAAAGGCACAAAGCCGTGGGGACTTTGTGCCTGAGGAATGACGGGGAGGGGGAGGGTGTGTCAGATGGAGATGTTGTGGAGGATGTCGAGCAGGTTGCGGTCGATGGCGCGGTTCTCCTTGATGGCGCGGGAGAAGGGGACATAGACGATGTCGTCGTTGTCGATGCCGACCATCACGTTGCGCAGCCCTTTGAGGATGGCCTGGATGGAGGCGGCTCCCATGCGGCTGGCTATGATGCGGTCGTGGGCGGTGGGGTGGCCGCCGCGCTGGGCATGGCCGAGGATGGAGATGCGCACGTCGAGTTCGGGATATTGTTTCTTCGCCAGTTCGGCATAGTGCATGGCTCCGCCGGTCTGTTCGTTGGCTGCCACGAGCACGATGGAGGAGCCTTTGGTCTTGCGGAAGCCTTTCTGGATGAAGTGGTTGAGTTGCTCGTCTTCCACTTCGATGGTGGGCACGATGGCTTCTTCGGCTCCGGAGGCGATGCCGCTGTTGAGGGCCAGGAAACCGGCTCCGTCGCCCATCACTTCGACGAAGAAGAGGCGTTCGTGGCTGGTGGCTGTGTCGCGGATTTTATCGACGGTTTGCATGATGGTGTTGAGGGCGGTGTCGTAGCCGATGGTGGTGTCGGTGCCGCAGAGGTTGTTGTCGATGGTGGCGGGGATGGCGATGCAGGGATAGTCGAACTCTTGGGCGAAGATGCGGGCGCCCTGGATGGTGCCGTCGCCGCCGATGACGATGAGGGCATCAATCGCTTCCTGCAGCAGGTTCTCGTAGGCTTTCTTCCTCCCCTCAGGGTTCTTGAACTCTTGGGAGGGCGAGGACTTGAGGATGGTGCCTCCGTATTGTATGATGTTGCTGACGTTTTGGGTCTCGAAGGGGACGATGTCGCCGTCGATGAGTCCTTTGTAGCCATGATAGATGGCTTTCACTTTCAGTCCGTTGTAGATGGCGGCGCGGGTGACGGCGCGGATGGCGCAGTTCATGCCAGGGGCATCGTTGCCCGAGGTGATGATTCCGATGGTTTTGATTTCTGCCATGTTGGTTGAGTGTTTAGGGGTGAGAGTTTAGGATTTAGAGTTGAGGGTTGAGAGTTTAGAGTTGAGGGTTTCCACTATGTATGCCACTTCGTCGTCGGTCATGGTGGGGTTGAGTGGCAGGCTGAGTTCTTGGTGGGCCAGCCGTTCGGTGACGGACAGGGTGAGGTGGTTCCACTCTCTGTAGCAGGCCTGTTTGTGGGGCGGGATGGGGTAGTGGATAAGGGTTTGGATGCCGTGGGCAAGCAGGTGTTGCTGCAGTTCGTCGCGGTGTGGGGTGAAGATGGGGAAGATGTGATAGACGTTGTTTCCGGCGTCCATCATCTGGGGGAGCGTGATGGCTGGGTTGTTGATGTTTCTATAATAGGTACGCGCGATGGCTATCCGCCGGCGGTTCTCGCTGTCGAGATGGTGGAGTTTCACGTCGAGCACAGCGGCCTGAATCTCGTCCAGACGGCTGTTGCGGCCTCGGAGGGGGGCTACGTATTTTTCGGTGAAGCCGTAGTTGGACAATGTCCGCACCATCTGTGCCAGTTCGGGGTCGTTGGTGGTTACGGCACCGCCGTCGCCTAATGCGCCGAGGTTTTTGCCTGGATAGAAACTGTGGCATGCTGCGTGGCCGAGGGAACCTGTGCGTTGTGTGTTGTAGAGACAGCCGTGGGCCTGGGCGTTGTCCTCGATGAGGAGGAGGTGGTGCTGTTGGCAGAGGGTGCGGATGGTGGGGGTGTAGGTGCATCGTCCGTAGAGGTGGACGAGCATGAGGGCTTTGGTGCGTGGTGTGATGGCTTGGACGAGGGTCTCGGTGTTGAGGTTGAGCGTGTATTCGTCCACATCGACGAACACGGGCTTGAGACGGTTTTCGGTGATGGCCAGGACGGTGGCGATGAAGGTGTTGGCTGGCACCAGCACTTCGTCTCCTTCTGCGAGTTTCCCCATTTCCATGTAGGCACGGAGGGTGAGTGTGAGGGCATCCAGTCCATTGGCCACGCCGACACAGTGAGTGGTGCCGATGTAGGCGGCATAGTGCTGTTCAAACAGGTGTACTGCTTCGCCTTGCAGATAGCGTCCGCTGCCTGTCACCTGTGCTACAGCCTGCTGGATTTCCTCGCCGTGCAGTGCCGTCACTTCTTTCAAACTGAGATAGGGTATGTTCATGTGTCCCATTCGTAGGTGTCGTAACAGATTGTGCGTCCGCCAAAACCTTCCTTCTGTGCCACAAGCCCGGTGTTGAGTACCGAACCGTCTCCCTCGGTGGAGCGTCCGAAGTCCATGTAGGGAATGTCGGGGAAGTCGTGGTGCATGGCATAGTCGTGGATGGCATCGACGGCTCCATGTTCCTTGCCCAGTGCATTCGACGAGCAGTACTGTCCGTGCAGCACCTGTTGGGTCAGGTAGAACGTCATGCCAGCCACCACCTCGCCGTGAAGGAGGGCGTTGTATTGGATAATATTGTCGGGAAAACGTTGGTGCAACAGTTCCATCTCTTGTAGCGTGTGGACTGGATGCACTTGGTGCCGCTCCATCAGATTGGCTTCGAGCACCTGCCAGAAGGGGGCGAAGTTGTCGGTTCGCACCACCTCGATGCCGACTTCTTGTGCATGGCGCAGTCGGCGACGGCGGTCTTTGCGCCAACGCAGATGCTGCTGCACGAAGATGACGGTGCCGACATCGCGCTGGGTCACTCGGGCCTTGCATACCCAGAAGAGTGGGTAGAGGTCTTCTTCGGAAGGGATGCGGTGATAGACCCAGGGAACGGGCTTATAGATGACTTTTCGGATGCCTCTCTCGTGCAGGTAGCGGTTGAGTTCTTCAAACAGCACGATGACTTCGGCGACGGTTACATCGACATCCATGAGCAGCCCCCCATAGGTGAGGCCCTGATGGGAATAGAGCGTGGTGCCCACGATGTTGGCAGGCAGAATGGAGTGCAAGTGATGACCCACGAAGAACAGGAGGGAGTGGTCTTCGAAACGGTCGCTGTGGTAGTCCATGTAGTCGCGGCGGAACAGAAAGGTGGCGTTGCGCGCCTTGGCTACATACTTGTCCCACAGGTTCTTGTCGGCTGGTGTGTATCGTCTTATGTCAAACATGTCTCTGGGTTCCCTTCAGGTCTGGTTCTTCGTGTAGCGGATGAACTCGTTGTAGTCGTAGATATAGTCCTCTTCTTCAAACAGTTCGCTGGCCAAGACCATGCACACGGCTCCGCTGGAGAAGTCGTCGAGTGTACGCCAAGTGTTGGGCTTGATGAGCAGGCCTTGCCACGGATGGTTGAGCAGAATGGTCTGTTGCTCTTCACCATTGTCGAGGGTGACGGTGAAACTGCCGCTCATGGCCACGACCAGTTGGTAAAGTGCCTTGTGGGCATGGCCTCCCCGGCTCTCCCCTCCGGGCACATCGTAGGTCCAATAGACTCGTTTGATGTGGAAGGGGACGTTCTTCATCTGTTCTGCCACGGTCAGGTTGCCGCGCGGGTCGGTAATCTTGGGCAAGTCGATGAGTTCGTAGTCAAGTTTTTTCATCGTTTCATGCGTTGCTTCAAAGCGGGTTATCCTCTGTCTTCGTGTCTCTCTCTTCAATCTTCTTCTTGCAGTCCTCCATAAGCCATTTGGGAGTGCTGGTTGCACCACAGATGCCCACGGACTTCATGCCTTCAAACCATTGGAAGTCAATCTCTGAGGGGTCGTCAATCATGTAGGTGTGAGGGTTGACGGAGAGGCATTCGTTGTAGAGCACTTTTCCGTTGGAACTCTTCTTGCCGCACACGAACAGGATGACATCGTGCTGGGCTGAGAAACGTCTGATGTTGGGGATGCGGTTGGCTACTCGTCGGCAGATGGTGTCGAAGTAACTGAACTTGGCTCCTTCCTGCATGTTCTCCTCGATGTATTGGACTATCTCGCGGAAGCCTTCAAGCGACTTGGTGGTTTGCGAAAAGAGTTGGATGTCGTGGCTGAAGTCCAGCCGTTTGGCATCTTCCAGATTCTCAATGACGATGGCTGTGCCTTCTGTCTGCCCCACCAGACCCACCACTTCGGCGTGGCCGTTCTTTCCGTAGATGACAATCTGCCCTCCCTCTTCGTAGGCTTTGCGGATGCGTTTCTGCAGGTTGAGCACCACGGGACAGGTGGCATCGATGAGGCTGATGTTATGTTCTTTCGCTTTCGTGTAAGTCTGTGGAGGTTCGCCGTGGGCACGGAGCAGCATCTTGGTGTCGTGCAGCGTGTCGAGGTCTTTGTGTTCAACGGTCATCAGCCCTTGCTTTTTCAGCCTCTCCACTTCTCGGCCGTTGTGCACGATGTCGCCGAGGCAATAAAGTGATGCGCTCTTTGCCAATTCCTCTTCTGCTTTCTTGATGGCGGTTGTCACTCCGAAGCAGAAACCTGAACCTTCATCAATCTCAATCAGCATATTTCTTTTTCTGGTCTTGTGTGTGGTGCGTTGACGGCTTCTTAACTCACTATCTCCTTGTATTTGGCTAATAGCCAGGCACTTTGTTCTTCTCTGGTCATGTCGGAGTTGTCGAGTACGAGAGCGTCTTCAGCCTGTCGCAGAGGAGCCACTTCGCGGTGAGAGTCGATGTAGTCCCTCTCCTTCACGTTCTTCAGAATCTCCTGAAAGTCCAGTGCTGCCTTTTCTTCTTCGGTCTTGGCATTGCCCATCAGTTCCTTGTATCGGCGTCCGGCTCTCACCTCGGCACTTGCGGTGACAAAGACCTTCATCTCGGCCTGTGGAAAAACTGCCGTGCCGATGTCGCGGCCATCCATCACGATGCCTTTTTCCCGCCCCATCGCTTGCTGCTGTTCGGTCAGCAGGGTGCGCACAAATGGGAGGGCGGCGATGGGGCTGACGTGGCTGCTGACAGCCATCTGCCGTATCTCTTCTTCCACTTTCTCACCGTTCAGATAGGTGTCTGGTCGCCCTGTTTCGGGATTGAACCGAAAACTAATCTGGATTTTCCCGGCATCTATCGCTGCTTTCAGTTCAGCCTCCTTGATGCCTTCGTCAGGGAAGAGTCCGTTCCTCAGTGCATAGAGGGTGACGGCACGGTACATGGCACCTGTGTCAACATACACATAGCCAATCTCTTTGGCCAGTTGCTTGGCCATCGTGCTTTTGCCGCAACTGGAGTGGCCGTCGATGGCAATGATAATCTTCTTCATAATGAAAAACCTGCGTTTATGATGATGGAGGAGGCGGCTACATGGTATTTCCCGTAAGCCACGCCCACCTTGAATTTCTTCACGTTCAGTCCGGCGCCGATGCTGAAGCCGGCCCAATGTGCTTTGTCCTGCACCTTCATCTCGTGTGCGCGGCGGAAGTTGTAGCCCAGGGCCACCCAGGTGTTGCTTGATGGCAGAATGTCCACACCCAGCACGAAATGCTGGATGAACTTCACGTCGTCCCAGTTGGTCAGGTCGTCGGCTGTCACCGACACGCGCAGTGGGGCATTGGCAAAGTCCTTGCTCAAGCCAAGGGCGAGGTCGAAGGGAAGTGGCTGCTTGGCTCCGTCGTCGTAGAGCGACTTGATTTGTCCGCCGAGATTCCGTCCGACTGCCGAGAACGAAAAGCCGCGCTCTTCGTCGAAGTAGTTGAGGGCCAAGTCGGCACCCAAGGCCGTGCTGGAGTAGTTGGCATAGTTGCTTATCAGCACTTTGGCCGTGATGGCGCCGCTCCACCGGTCGCTCAGCAGGTAGGAGTAGGAGGTCTGGATGTCAATGTCCTTGGCCGAGAAACTGCCTATCACCGTCCCTGTCTCGTCGGTCTCGTCCATTTTGCCATAGTTCAGCATCAGCGCACCGATGCTCCATGTGCCGCGTTCCCCGATGGCTTTGGCATAGCCTGCCGAGAAGAGGTTGCTCGAACGGATGTAGGAATTGTAGCCCAGCCAGATGGTATTGTCCGACACGTTCGTCATCAAGGCTGCATTGGTCCACATCATGCTGGCGTCGTCTTCCACAATGCTGATGTTGGCACCTCCCAGTGCGGCAGAGTGCGAACTGACAGGCACGTGCAGAAACTGGTAGCCGAATCTTCCGTCCTGTCCCCATGCCGTTGTGGTGAACAGCAGGAGGGTCAAGAGGATGAGGTGTCTATTTAATCGTGTCATAATAAGTGTCTAAGAGTTTCTTGGCAGCCACGAAAGACGTGATTTGTCCACCCAGCACTTCTTTCTCCATCTGGTCGATAAGGCTCTTGATGGTGGGGTTATAGTAGAAACTGTTTTTCAGATGCTCGTTGATGCTTTCATACATCCAATACTTCGACTGTTCGTTGCGTCTGTACTGGAAGTAGCCGTTCTCCTTCACCTTGTCGATGTAGCGGAAAATCATCTTGAGCACTTCGTCGATGTTCAGTTCGTAGAAGCCGGAGTAGCACATCACCTCTGGCACGATGCCGCTGTCGGGCAGGGGAAAGAGATGGAGCGCATTGCGGAAGTGGGAGGCTGCCAACTGCGCCTTATCGACGTTGTTGCCATCGGCCTTGTTGATGACGATGCCGTCGGCTATCTCCATGATGCCGCGCTTGATGCCTTGCAGTTCGTCGCCTGTGCCGGCCAACTGGATGAGCAGAAAGTAATCGACCATCGAGTGGCAGGCCGTTTCGCTCTGTCCCACGCCGACCGTCTCCACGAAGATGTTGTCGTAGCCTGCCGCTTCGCACAGGATAATGGTCTCGCGTGTCTTTCTGGCCACACCGCCCAGACTGCCTGCCGTGGGGCTGGGGCGAATGAAGGACTTGGGGTGTACGGCCAGTTTCTCCATGCGGGTCTTGTCGCCCAAAATGCTTCCCTTGGTCTTTTCCGACGACGGGTCAATGGCCAGTACAGCCAGTTTGCCGCCATAGTTTTCCAACAGATGTACGCCAAACGCATCGATGCTGGTTGATTTGCCTGCACCTGGCACTCCGCTGATGCCGATGCGGACGGAATTGCCGGAGTAGGGGAGGCACTTCTCTATCACTTCCTGGGCAATGACTTGATGCTCGGGCAGCATGCTTTCTATCAGTGTCACGGCCTGACTCAGCATGCTGACATTGCCTTTCAGGATGCCTTCCACATATTCAGCGGGTGTGAACAACTTCTGGCGTTTCTTCCTCATCTGCTTCAGATAAGGATTCACAATCGAAGGCTGCGCCACGCCTGCGTTCACCTGCAAGCCTGCATATTCTTCACTGTTCTCTGGATGTTCCATCGTCGTCTTGCGTTTTGTTGGCTGCAATGTGGTTGCAACCCTGTTTGCTTATTTCTCAAAGTTCACGTTCACCACTTCCTTGGGCCGTTGGGGGTCGTTGGTGATGATGAGCACACGCGGCTGCGCTTTCGACATGCCCAAGAATCGTGCATCTACCGTCACGGTCATCTTCACCTCTTCGCCTGGCTGCAAGTCGGTCTTGGGGAGTGATACGGCAATGGCTTGGTTGAAAGCCTGTATCTTGCTCAGTTTCAGCACACCCGTTCCTTTATTGCTGATTTTTACGTCTCCTTTCAGTTTGGTCTTCTTGCCCAACTTGCCGATGTTCAGTTCGGTGGTGGAGATGTGGAAGTGGGGCTTGCGGGTAAACTCCTCGGCAAAGTGCAAGTCTGGCAGTTTCACCGCCGACACCGCTATCTCGTTGCTCGGACTGACTTTGTCGCCCGAGAAACGAGCCAGATAGATGCTCGTCTGGTTCAGGCCCAAGTCTTTCAGTTCCTCACTGTGCAGGGTCAGTTCAATCTTGCCTCTTCTGCCTCGTGCCAGCATCTCTGGCTTATACTCGGCTGTCAGATAGGCTGGCAGGTGCATCAGCATGGGGGTATAGACCGTCTGGCTGTTGTTCAGTATCTCTATCTCCACCTTGGCCGAGTCGCCGGCATTCACGTCGGTGAACTCCACGTTGTTGGTGCTCAGCATGATGTCGTCAATCTCGTAGGGGAAAATCTCTTCCAGCGTCTTCTTTGTGCCGTTGCTCACCAGTGCTTTCATGCGGATGCGCACAGGTTTGTCGCTCGTGTTGGTATAGACATCGATGTATCGGTCGAAGTGTCCCAAAATCTGTGCATCGTAGGTGATGCTGATTTCACCTTCATCGCCCTTCAGCAGAGGGTCTTGAGTCCAGCGTGGAGCCAGACAGCCGCAACCGGCATCCACCTCACGGATGACGAGGGGCTCTTTCTCCCTGTTGGTGTATTTGAACACTGCCGTCACAGGCTTTTTCCACAGGGTGGTTCCAGCGTTGACGGTTGTCTTCTCGAATGAGATTTTCTGCGCCCATGCTCCTAGGGAGGACGCAATTCCCCATGCACATATTATAACGTATTTCTTCATCTTTATATTGTCTTGCGATAGAGTTAAAGCATGCAAAGATACGCTTTTTTCTCCGAACTCGCACTATAAATGCACAAAAAACGTACCCCTCGGCTACGGTGAGGCGTAGTCGAGGGGTACGGCATCGTGTAGTCGAGAGGTACGATATGGCTGAAATGGCCAAATGTCGTCTCCCTCTGTGGGTTATTTGTTCTCGTCGAGCGCGGCAATCTTGGCCTTCACCTCCTCCATGTCGGCCTTGAGTTTCTCCATTTTGCGGTTCAACTCCTCGATGAGTGAGTTGCCTTGCTTCGACTTGCTGCTCAAGGTGAGGAAACCGAGGTTGTTCTCATAGGTCTTGATTTCGTTTCTCAGAATGTCGAGTTGGCGAGTGAGACGCGAGCGGAGGTCGTTGCCATTGCCGCCCTTGATGCTCTCCTTGAAGCGGTCGAGGCGACGCTGGGCCGCATGCTGGTTGGCATAGCCATAGAGGCGGTCCATCTGCTCGCGCAGGAGTTTGTAGAGTTTGTCCTTTTCCTTGAAAGGCACGTGGCCAATCTGGTTCCACTCCTCCTGTGCCTCGCGCAGTTTGGTGCGAAGGTCACCCTCGAACTCTTCGGGCACGATGGCTGCCAGCGTGTCGATGATGGCTTTCTTCTTCTCCATGTTGGCCGTCTGCTCGGTGTGTGCGTCCTTGTTGGCCTCTTTCTTGGCGGCAAAGAAGGCATCGCATGCGGCATTGAAGCGTTCCCAGATTTGGTCGCTGTACTTCTTGGGCACGGTGCCGATTTCTTTCCACTTCTTCTGCAGTTCCACCAGCGCGTCGGTCGTCTTCTTCCAGTCGGTGCTGTCCTTCAGGGCCTCGGCCTGTTCCACCAGGTCGAGTTTGAGCGCATAGTTCTGGTTGAGGTTGTCGCGCACGGTCTGGAAGTATTCGCTCTTGCGGCTGAAGAAGTTGTCGCAGGCGGCACGGAAACGCTCGAAGATTTTTGTGTTCATCTTCTGTGGTGCATAGCCGATGGTCTTCCACTCTGCCTGCAAGCCAGTGATTTTCTCCGATGTGGCGTTCCACTCGGCAAAAGTCTTCAGTTCGTCGAGGTTGAAGCCTTCGATGGTTTCGCAGATGGCAGTCTTCTTTTCGAGGTTCTCCTCTTCCTTCTGCTTGCGAGCCTCGAAGAACTCCTGATGACGCTTGTTGATGACAGTTGAGGCTTCCTTGAAACGTGTCCAAATCTGTTCGCGCAGGTCGCTGGCCACAGGACCTGTCTCGCGGAAGTCCTGATGCAGTTGCTGGAGTTTGCGGAATGCCACAATGATGTCAGTTTCTTCGGCCAGTTTCTCGGCTGCCTCGCAGAGGGCCGTCTTCTTCTCCAGGTTCTTCTTGAAGTCGTAGGCACGAAGTTCGTTGCTCAGTTTGAGCGTATCGTAGAACGCCTCGACGGCTTGCTGGTAGTTCTTCCACAGTGTGGTGGCCTTGTCGGCCGGCACCTCCTTGATGTCGTTCCACTGCTGTTGCAACTCCTTGAAGTCATTGTAGGCGCGGTTGATTTCGTCGGGATTTTCGGTGAGGGTCTTGATTTTCTCAATGATTTCCACCTTTTTCTGATAGTTCTCCTCGCGTTCCTGTTCGAGGGCAGCGGCTACGGCAGCGCGCTTTTCGCGGATGATGGCCATCAACTCTTTGAACTCTCCCTCTTCCAGATTGGGCGCAGGAGTGTATTCCTCGGCGTTGCCTCCTTCTTCGATGAACTTCTTGTAGGCGGCATCTGCCTCCTGATGGTGGATGCGGTAGAAGTTGCTCTTGAGGCTGTCGAGTTCCTGGCGGGTTACCTCTTCGTCGCTCTGTGCCAGTTCTTTGAGCCGGTCAACGACCTCGGCCTTGGTGGCATAGGTGGCGAAAGAAGTTGTAGGTGTTTCTGCCTGAGGCTCTTCGGCAGCGTCTTCGGTTGCTTGCTCTTCGGCAACAACTGCTGGCTCTTCGGTTGCTTGCTCCTTGGCAACAACTGTAGCCTCTTCGGCAGCCTCTTCGGTTGTTTGCTCTTCGGCAACAACTGTAGGCTCTACGGCAGTTCCTTCGGTTGCTGGTTCTTCGGCAACGGTTGCAGTTTCTTCTGCTGCAACGGGTTCTGTTGCGGGTGCTGCAGTTGGTTCAACTACAGGCTCCTCAGTGGGGTTCTGAATTTCAGTCATAGTTTTTTTAGTGTATTATGTTAAGCATGATTGTATAGACATAGATGACTGCGGCCGGGATGGCGAGCAGAGAACTATCAAAGCGATCGAGCATGCCTCCATGCCCAGGGAGAATGTTGCCTGAGTCTTTGATGCCCAGGCGGCGTTTGAGCAATGACTCTACCAGGTCGCCCCATGTGCCCACCACCACGGTGAGCAAGGCCAAGCCAGCCCACAGCAGGTGGTTGGTCTGCGGGGAAAGAGTCTCTGCAAACGGAACGAAATAGGCGATGACTTGCGATGCCACTATGGCTGTGAGGCCGCCGCCGATGCTGCCTTCCCACGACTTCTTGGGGGAAATGCGCGGAAAGAGGCGGTGCTTGCCCAGCCACGAACCAAACAGGTAGGCACCTGTGTCGTTGGCCCAGAGGAAAATGAAAAGGGAGAGCGCATACCAGTAGTAGTAGGTGACTCCTGCTGGTGTGGCAATGAAACAGAGTGTGTTGAGCGATGCAAAGGGAAGGGCAATGTACAGTTGTGCCATGAAGGTCATTGCCCAGTTCTGGATGTTGTCGGGACGGTCGAAGTAGAGTTCCGACACCAGCAGATAGATGATGGAGATGAGGTAGGGGATGAAGACCTCCGACCCCATGATGTTGGTGTTGAACATCCACACGGCCACAAACAAGTAGGCCGCTGCCACGGTGGTGATGAAACGGTTGACATGAAGGTGCATGTGCCGGTTGACAATCGTAGTGAACTCCCACACCGTCAGGGCTGTGATGACGGTGAAGAGAATCAGGAGAGAGATGGGCTTAAAAACGATGCCGCCAACAAGGACGATGACGAACAGCGCACCCGTAATTGCTCGTATAATCAGGTTCTTCACGTTTCTTTCGGTTTGTCAGTTTCTTTTTTCTCTTGCGATGTTCCAGCCTCAGCCCCTTCAGCCTTGGCTTTTTCTGCTTTCTCTACCACGGCTTGCACGATTTTCTGCCGGATGAACTCTTCGTTCTCCTTCTTGTGGTCGGTGGAGTCGGTGGGCTTATTCTTGTCTTCCTCCTCCGCCTCGGCATTGGCTGCCAAAATCTCGTCGGTGCGTGAAGTCCAGGGACGTTTGCCAAAGATTTCTTCGAGGTCTTCGGCAAAGATGACCTCGCGCTCGATGAGCAGTTGAGCCAGTTTGGCGTGTCCCTCCTTGTGCTCCAGCAGCACCTTCTTGGCACGTTCATACTCACCGGCAATCAGGTTGCGCACTTCCTCGTCGATGGTTTCGGCAGTCTTGTCGCTGTAGGGTTTGCTGAACTGATACTCCTGATTGTCGTAGTAGCAGAGATTGGGCAGTTTCTCGCCCATGCCGGCATAGGCAATCATGCCGTAGGCACGTTTGGTCACCTTCTCCAGGTCGTTCATCGCACCTGTCGAGATGCGACCGACGCAGAGTTCTTCGGCGGCACGGCCTCCCAGTGTGGCACAGATTTCGTCGAGTATCTCCTCCTTTGTGGAGATTTGGCGTTCCTCGGGCATGTACCAAGCGGCACCGAGGGCTTGGCCACGCGGCACGATGGTGACTTTGACCAGTGGGTTGGCATACTCGAGGAACCACGAGATGGTGGCATGTCCGGCTTCGTGCAGGGCGATGGTCTTCTTCTCGTGGGCCGTGAGCAGTTTGGTCTTCTTCTCCAGACCTCCGATGATGCGGTCAACGGCATCGAGGAAACACTGCTTATCGACCCACTCCTTGTTGTTGCGGGCAGCGATGAGGGCGGCTTCGTTGCACACGTTGGCGATGTCGGCACCTGAGAAGCCGGGTGTCTGTCGTGCCAGTTGTGCCACATCCACCGTCTCGTCTATCTTGAGGGGTTTCAGATGCACCATGAAGATTTCCTTGCGCTCGCTCAGGTCGGGCAAATCGACGTGAATCTGGCGGTCGAAACGTCCGGCACGGAGCAGGGCCCCGTCCAGGATGTCGGCACGGTTGGTGGCGGCCATGATGATGATGCCGCTGTTGGTGCCGAAGCCGTCCATCTCGGTGAGCAACTGGTTCAGCGTGCTCTCGCGCTCGTCGTTTCCGCCCATTGCGGCGGTCTTGCTGCGCGCACGGCCGATGGCATCAATCTCGTCGATGAAGATGATGCACGGAGCCTTGGCCTTGGCCTGCTGGAAGAGGTCGCGCACACGGCTGGCTCCCACACCCACGAACATCTCGACAAACTCGGAGCCGGAGAGCGAGAAGAACGGCACTCCAGCCTCGCCGGCCACAGCCTTGGCCAACAGCGTCTTGCCGGTGCCTGGAGGACCCACGAGCAAGGCGCCTTTGGGAATCTTTCCGCCCAGGTTGGTGTATTTCTCGGGAGTCTTCAGGAAATCGACAATCTCTTGCACCTCCTGCTTGGCACCAGCCTGTCCAGCCACGTCCTTGAAGGTGATTTGTGGTGTGTTTTTGTCATCTTTGTCAAACAGTTGCGCCTTCGAGCGGCCCACCGAGAAGATGCTGCTGGCACCTCCCATGAGGCCAGCCCCTCCGCCCATGCCGCGCATGATGAACAACCAGATAAGGATGATGACGATGAGCGGGGCGAAGTTCCAGATGAGGTTGCCCAGAAAGTCGTTGTCGCGCTCGTAACTCACTTTTCCTTTGAAGTTGCCCTCCTTGTTCTGCTCGTCGAGGAACGACTCCAAGTTCTCGATGGAGCCAAACTCCACCTTGATGCGGGCATCCTTCTTGCCATTGCTGCCCACTCCGAACACTTCTCGGCTGTGCTGGCTGTTGATGGCGAGCGTGAGGGTGTTGTTGTCCTTGTTCACGGTCACGTCGGCCACATAGCCTTTCTGCACAAACTCCTTGAAGGTGGTGTAGTCGATGCTGCGCGAGGCGGCTGAGTCGTGGCGTGTGTAAATCATGAATGCCAGTCCTGCGATGAGCAGGATGTAGAGCCACGTGAAGTTGAATCGCGGCTTCTGCATTCGGTTGTTATTCTGGTTGTTGGGGTTGGTGTTCTGGTTGTTGCTGTCCATGATTCTGTTGTTAGTCAATGTCTGGTACATCAGTAATTTCGGCATCCTCCCACAGGTTGTCGATGTCGTAGAACTCTCGTGCGTCTGGCACGAAGAGATGAACCACCACGTCGATGAAGTCGAGGGCCACCCACAGGTTGTTGCGTGTGCCGTCCACGGCTGACGGGCGCGCTTGGGCTTCCTTGCGGGCGAACTCGCGCACCGAGTCGGTCAGGGCGGCCACTTGGCTGGGCGAGTTGCCTTCGCCGATGACCAGATATTGGGTGATGGTGTCGTCAATGCCTTGCAGGTTGACGATGCGTATTTTCTTTCCTTTCTTTTCTTGGATGCCTGCCACGCAGGCGTTTACTAACTTTTCGGTTTCTGTCATGTATATATATAATATAATGTGTATCGTTTGTCATTGGTGGGCCGACGTGTGTCGGTGTTCATTCGTGGGCTTCTTCCATTTCCCGCTTCTTCTTCTCCTCAATCATCTGGAAGTCTTTGGGACGCAACACGAAGTTGCTGCCGAGGTACTTCTCTTTCACGATGTGGTTGCTGGCCAATTCGGGCGGTGTGCCTTTGAAGAGGATGCGTCCCTCGAAGAGCAGATAGGCGCGGTCGGTGATGCAGAGTGTCTCCTGTACGTTGTGGTCGGTGATGAGGATGCCGATGTTCCGGTCCTTCAGTTTCCACACCACATATTGGATGTCCTCCACCGCGATGGGATCGACACCGGCAAAGGGTTCGTCGAGCATGATGAACTTCGGGTCGATGGCCAGGCAGCGGGCTATCTCGCAGCGTCGCCTTTCGCCACCCGAGAGTTGGTTGCCCTTGTTCTTGCGCACTTTCTGCAGGTTGAACTCATCGAGCAGCCTTTCCAGATGCTGCCGTTGTTCCTCGGTCGATTTGTACTTCATCTCCAGCACCGTCATGATGTTATCTTCCACGCTCATGGTGCGGAACACGCTGGCCTCCTGAGCCAGATAGCCCACACCCTTCTTCGCACGGGTGGAGACGGGGTCTTTGGTGATTTCCTGGTCGTTGATGAACACCTGGCCGCTGTTGGGCACCACCAGCCCCGTGGTCATGTAGAACGAGGTGGTCTTTCCGGCCCCGTTGGGTCCCAGCAATCCCACAATCTCGCCTTGCCTCACACTGATGGACACCTGATTGGCCACTGTGCGCTTGCCGTATGTCTTGACCAGATTGCGGGTGTAGAGCGTGTTGCGTTCGTCCGAATATTCGGGTATGTCCTCATCGCCCGCGTTGGTGGCCGCTGTTATCTTTTTTAACTCCATATCATATCAAATTAGTTACAAAAGTACGAATTGTTTGTTGATTAGTCACTTTATAAAGCAAAAAACTATGTTAAAAGACGCTCTTTTGAACAAAAATGGCTAATTTTGCAAAGATTTTGACAAATATAAATCATTAAAAACGCAACAGCAGTGCTTTCATTAAAGAGTGGATTGACCCATCTGGGCCGTTATGTTTTGCTGATGGGCAGAGTGCTTTCGCAGCCCGACCGATGGCGGATGTTCTTCCGTCAGTATGTGACTGAAATGTATCAGTTGGGCTACAATTCGATAGGCATCGTGCTCATCATCTCTTTCTTCATCGGAGCCGTCATCTGCCTCCAAATCAAACTGAACATCCAGAGCCCCTGGATGCCCCGCATGGTGGTGGGCTACACCACCCGCGAAATCATGCTGCTGGAGTTCTCGTCGAGCATCATGTGCCTCATCCTGGCCGGCAAGGTGGGGTCTAACATCGCTTCCGAAATCGGCACGATGCGCATCACCCAGCAGATTGACGCCCTCGACATCATGGGGGTCAATTCGGCCAACTTCCTCATCCTGCCCAAGATTGCGGGCCTCATGACCATCATGCCCATCCTCGTCACGCTGAGTGTGGCGGCAGGCATCATTGGTGCCTATGCCACCTCCCTGCTCGGCACCACCACCGTGCCGGAACTGACCGAGGGCTTCCGCTACCAGTTCAACCAGTGGTTCTTCTGGTGCGGCATGATTAAGGCCGTTGTCTATGCCTTCATCATCACCAGCGTCTCCGCCTACAAAGGCTACACGGTGGAAGGCGGCAGCGTGGAAGTGGGCAAGTCGAGCACCGATGCCGTCGTCACCAGCAGCATCCTCGTCCTGTTCTCCGACATTTTCCTCACCAACATGCTCACGTGAGCGAAGACCGAAATGTAACACCTCCGAGGGCGGAAGTGTTACGATTGTAACACACTCACTGTTACAGTTGTAACACTGATACTGTTACAAGTGTAACACTGGCACTGTTACAAATGTAACACTGGCACTGTTACAAATGTAACACTGAAACACACTTTTTAGTGTTACAAAAACAGATAACTAACCGATAACGACATGATAAAAGTAGAACATCTCTATAAGAGTTTTGAGGACCGCGAGGTGCTCAGGGACATCAACGCTACCTTCCGCGATGGCGAGGTCAACCTCATCATCGGACAGAGCGGTAGCGGCAAGACCGTGCTGATGAAGAACATCGTGGGACTGCTCACACCGACGAGCGGCAGCATCCACTATGACGACCGCGATTTCGTCACGCTGTCGAAGAAGGAGAAAATCCTCCTCCGCCGCGAGATGGGCATGATTTTCCAGAGTGCCGCGCTGTTCGACTCGATGACGGTGCTGGACAACGTGATGTTCCCCCTCAATATGTTCTCCTACGACCCCTATGAGGATCGCCGGAAGCGCGCACTCGACTGTCTGGCGCGTGTCAACCTGCAGGGTGCCGAAAACAAGTTCCCCGGCGAGATTTCGGGCGGCATGCAGAAGCGTGTGGCCATCGCCCGCGCCATTGTGCTGCAGCCGAAGTACCTCTTCTGCGACGAGCCGAATTCGGGCCTCGACCCCAAGACGAGCATCGTGATTGACGAACTCATTGCCGGCATCACCCACGAGGACAACATCACCACCATCGTCAACACCCACGACATGAACTCCGTCATGGGCATCGGCGAGAACATCACCTTCATCTGCGAAGGCAAGGCCGAGTGGCAGGGCAACAACCACGAGATTATGGATGCCACCAACAAGAAACTGGAGGACTTCATTTTCGCCAGTGATATATTACGGCAGGCGAAGGAGTTGCACGACCAACAGAAACATGTAGGAAGTGAAAAGTGAAGAGTGAAAAGTGAAAAATCTAAATTACCTACCATTCGGCCTGTTTGTTACTCATGAAGAAAGGATACTTAGATTTTTCACTTTTCACTCTTCACTTTTCACTTCTGATTTCAAATCAGAAAAAGCGATGATTGTTTGTATTGCGGAGAAACCGAGTGTGGCGCGCGACATAGCCAACGTGTTGGGAGCCAGAGATATGAAGCAAGGTTACATAGAGGGTAACGGCTATCAGGTCACTTGGACGTTTGGCCATTTGTGCGAACTGAAAGAGCCTGATGAGTACTATCCCCGTTGGAAGCGTTGGGACCTCTGGGACTTGCCCATGATTCCACAGCGTTACGGCATCCGTCTGAAGGACGACGAGGGAGTGAAGCGGCAGTTTGCCACCATCGAAAAACTCATGCAAGCAGCAGATGGCATCATCAACTGCGGCGATGCCGGCCAGGAAGGTGAATTGATTCAGCGGTGGGTGATGCAGAAGGCCGGGGCGAAATGTCCTGTCAAGCGGTTGTGGATTTCTTCGCTGACTGAAGAGGCCATCCGCGAGGGATTCAACAGCCTGAAAGACCAATCGGAATACCAGTCACTCTATGAGGCTGGACTTTGCCGCGCCATCGGCGACTGGACACTCGGCATGAACGCCACGCGACTCTACACCCTCAAGTATGGACAGCAGAAACAGGTGCTCTCCATCGGACGTGTGCAGACCCCCACGCTGGCACTCATCGTGCGCCGCCAACAGGAGATAGAGAGTTTCGTGCCCAAGCAGAGTTGGGTGCTCTCCACCCTCTATCGCGACACCAAGTTCACGGCCATCGCCCATGATGAAGAGGCCGAAGCAGAGGATGCAGCCGAGGTGAAAGCGGCTGCCGAGCAGGGCAAGACCATGAAGGGGAAAGGCCCCATCTACAGACAGATAGAGTATCAGACAGAAGAAGAGGGTAGGGCGGTGCTTGAGGCCATCAAAGACCAGCCTTTCACGGTGACAGATGTTCAGAAGAAGAAAGGCACCGAGGCTCCTCCCAGGCTCTACGACCTCACCTCCTTGCAGGTGGATTGCAACCGCAAGTTTGGCTACTCGGCCGAGCAGACGCTGCAACTCATCCAGAGCCTCTACGAGAAGAAGTTCACCACCTATCCGCGTGTCGATACCACCTTCCTCAGCGACGACATCTATGCCAAATGCCCTCAGACACTCCGAGGTCTGAAAGGCTATGAGCAGTTCACCCAACCGCTTGAAGGAAAGCCTCTCCCCAAGTCGAAGAAAGTCTTTGACTCTTCCAAAGTGACTGACCACCATGCCATCATCCCCACAGGTGTGCCAGCCATCAGCCTCACCGACATGGAACGCCGTGTCTATGACCTTGTCACCCGCGCCTTCATCGCCGTCTTCTATCCCGACTGCAAGTTCGAGACCACGACGATATATGGGGAGGTAATTCAAGCCCCCTCCGACTCCCCCAAGGGGGAGGGAAAGCCATTCGGGGTGTTGTTCCGTGCCAGCGGACGGGTGATTCTTGACGAGGGTTGGAAGGTCATCTACAAAAACATAACAGACTCTTCCGACGAAAACACGCCGGATGGCAACTCCTCCCCCTTGGGGGAGGCTGGGTGGGGGCTTGAGTCTGGTCCTCACTTCCCCTCTCTTTCCGAGAAATGGACACAGCCGCCCAAGCCCTACACCGAAGCCACCCTGCTCCGTGCGATGGAAACGGCTGGCAAGTTTGTCGATGACGAAGAACTGCGCGATGCCATGAAGGAGAACGGCATCGGTCGTCCTTCCACTCGTGCTGCCATCATCGAAACCCTCTTCAAGCGCCGCTACATCCGCAAGGAGCGCAAGAACCTCATCGCCACCCCCACAGGCGTGGAACTCATCGGCATCATCCACGAGGAACTCCTCAAGAGTGCCGAACTCACTGGCCGTTGGGAGAAGAAACTCCGCGAGATTGAACGCCACCAATACGATGCCCAAACCTTCATCGCCGAACTCAAACAGATGGTCACCGACATCATCAACACCGTCCGCAACGACCACTCCAACCGACAAGTGGCTGTGACGACAGAGGAAGACCTGAAAAAGAAGACCAAGAAAGTTGCCCCCTCCGCACCTTCCAATGCACCCTCCTCTGCATCTTCCAATACTCCTTCCTCCACATCTTCCAATGCTCCCGCAGGTTTTCAACCCAAGAAAAAGTCTGCATCCAAAAAGACTTCCAAGAAAACTACCGAGCAGGTCAAAGCCGAGCACAACCCCGATGAAATCATCGGCATGCCATGCCCCCTCTGCCACGAAGGCCACATCATCAAAGGCAAAACCGCCTACGGCTGCTCCCGCTGGAAAGAAGGCTGCACCTACCGCTTGCCGTTTGAACAAGCATAAGTGCCTCTAAACCGACGTGGGGCATGTCGGAGACTACTTGAGGTGACAGAGGCTGATAGGTTTCTGGAGGACTCGTCCGAATTGGAGCAAGAGGGGCTTGTGCAACGGTTTGAATATACTTTTGAGTTGGCATGGAAGGTGTTGCAAGACTTGCTGACATTCAAGGGGTATGAATTTATGACAGGACCGAGAAGATGTTTTTTTACCTTTCTTAGAAATCGTTAGCATAAGAATTTTGTATCTTTCTCCATAATAAAAGCAGCGTCGGATGTGCCATCAACACATCCGACGCTGCTTTTATTATCTTCCCAAATACTCGTGATGCCTCTCTTTTAGTTAGTTCTTGGGAACTTCGCCCCAAGTCTATCCCATCTTTCCATTCTTCAGTTCCGCATCAAGAAAAGAGAACACGTAGCCGGGACTTTGGTAGTAGAAAGTAGTGCGTTCATTGAGCACTTTCTGGTAAGTGTCGGAATTGAACACGATGGAGAGGGCCTGTTCCATCGATAAGTCTGGATTTTGTTCTATTAGTAGCAGGGCGAGATTTTTCACCATGTCTGCTATCATTTGGTTTCTTTCACTCATAGCCGTTTCAATTGTTGGAGGGCACGTTCTGTACCAAAGAAATATTGGATGGTTATTCCCTTCATGTAGTGAAGGTTGCGAACAAGTGTGGGTAGGTCTATAGCGTGGTTTTCATATTTCCACAATTGAAGACCAACTTTGTCATTAGCAATGGGGCCTATCACAATGTCATAGTCATGGGCTTGCAGAGAACTAGAATTGTTTCGATTGAGCATAATGAATTTTGCCCATTCTTCAGAATACTCTTCATATCGTATAACTTTGAGCATTTGGAAGGCTTCGTCGGGAAATTCGTATGTAAGTACCATGGGGGTACCCGTTTCTAACTGTTCCACTTTCGTCTTTGCCATCTCCATTGCTTGTTCATAATTATCAGAAAGATAGAAACCGCGTCCAAAATCCTTGTTAGGTTTTGATTTCATTAGGTCTATCTTGTCAAACTTCACATTTGTTCCATGATACAGTTTCATACAAGTGCCCCTCCTTTTCTCTTGCAGTATTCAGTCATGTCGGCAACCATCGACGCAAACGACTGTGTATGGACATAGTCGTAGTGCCGGTCTAGAAATTCAATCCCTTTAAAACGGCTGAGATAGTTGAAGGCTTGCTTCATTGTGAGTTGGTGTCTCTTTCCAAACTCATGGATAAAGACGATGAGCCATTCCATTTTGTCTTTGATGTCGTAATTCATGATTGAAACTTTTTCTGGTGCAAAGATATTCTTTTTTTTGTTCCTGAAGAAATAAAAACGGGATGAAATGCTTCTTGGGTTGCAATATCGGAGCCTTTTTTTCGTTTTATATAGTATGCAACGGAAGAACTTCCACATATTCATATATATAGCGTTTCTATCGATAACAGGGCTGATGGTGTGTGCTTGCTCCAACGAAGGGGTGGCCTTCAAGAAGGCGGAGCAGAGTTATGCCATTGGGGAGTACTATGCCGCAAGCATCAACTATAAGAAGTCGTACTCGCGCTGCAAGCCGAGGGAGAAGGCGAAGCGGGCGGTGAGGGCGTTCATGATGGGTGAGTGCTATCGGCGCATCGGCTATACACAGAAGGCGATGGCGGCCTATACGAATGCCATCCGCTATCAGGTGGAGGACTCAACGGCTTATCTGCACTTGGCGCGCCAGCAGTTGAAGGCGGGGCAGTATAAGCCGGCAGGGCAGAACTTTCAGAAGTATCTGGAGTTTGTGCCGGGCAGCGAATTGGCACATAGCGGCTTGCTTTCCTGTGAGTTAGGGCCACAATGGAAAGCGAAGCCCAATCAATACAAGGTGAAGAAAGAGGCTGTGTTCAACTCTCGTCGGTCGGACTACTGCCCGATGCTCGTTGGCGATGATGCCGACCAGTTGGTGTTGTCATCCACTCGGAAGGAGGCTACAGGCGAAGAGATTTCAGGTGTGACGGGTCTGCTGTTTGGCGACCTCTTTTTCTCCCGAAAGAATGAACAAGGCAAATGGCAGCCAGTAGAACAGATTGAGAGTGAGGTGAACACAGAGTATGACGAAGGTGCTTCGTGCCTCAGTCCTGACGGCAAGACGATGTATTTCACACGATGCAGCAGCGACCCCGACTATCCGCGCTATGCCGAAATTTGGCAGTCGCAACGGAGCGATGCCTCGTGGGGAAAGCCGACCAAGTGCATGATTTCTCGCGACACGCTTTCGGCTTTTGCCCATCCTGCAGTCAGTCCTGACGGCCAGTGGCTCTACTTTGTCAGCGATGCGCAAGGGGGCGAGGGCGGCTTGGACATTTGGCGCACACGCATCCTCAGCAGCGGCTTTGGCGGCATGGAGAACCTCGGACGACCCATCAACACGGCGGGCGACGAGATGTTCCCCTCGTTCCGTCCGAATGGTGACCTCTATTTCTCTTCTGACGGTCATCCTGGCATGGGAGGGCTGGACATCTTCATCGCACACGAAGACTCCATTCGGGGCACCATCGTGGAGAATCAGCAATACCCGCTCAACTCTTCTGCCGACGACTATGGCATGACATTCGAAGGGGTGCATAACCGGGGCTACTTCTCCTCGTCGCGAGGCGACGGTAAGGGGTGGGAGCACATCTTCTCGTTCGAATGTCCCGAGATTTTGCAGACGGTGACGGGATGGGTGTATGAGAAAGATGGCTACGAACTGCCCGAGGCACTGGTCTATATGGTGGGCAACGACGGCACCAACCTGAAACTCTCGGTGAAGGGCGATGGCTCTTTCACTCAGGTGCTCAAGCCTGGAGTGGATTATGTGTTGCTTGGCACTTGCAAGGGCTATCTGAATGTGAAAAACGAAATCAGGGTGGAAGATGCAGAAGAGAGCCATGAATACACGTTGCAGTTCCCCCTGCCGCCCATCAACGTGCCGGTGCTGATTGACAATATCTTCTATGAGTTTGACCGTGCCGACCTCACGCCCGAATCGACCGAGGCGCTGGACAAACTGGTGGAGATGATGAACGAGAATCCTAACATCACCATCGAACTCTCTGCCCACTGCGACTACCGAGGCAATGATGCTTACAATCAGCGACTTTCTCAGCGACGTGCCGAGTCTGTGGTGCGCTATCTCATTCAGCACAATGTGGCGAAAGACCGACTCACCGCTGTGGGTTATGGCGAGTCGCGACCGAAGGTCATCACGAAGAAACTGGCCGAGACCCTTCTGGCGGGCGACCCCAAGGTGGAGGTGCATGAGGCCGACACGCTGACCGAAGACTACATTCTCGCTTTCAAGGATGAGGATGCACAAGAAGTGCTCAACGCGCTGAACCGTCGCACCGAGTTCCGTGTGCTCCGCACCACCTATGGCACCACGCTCAACGAGTATAAGCCCGAGGAAGAGGAGAAGAAGGCGGCGGCCAAACGCAAGGAGGAAGCCGCCGAAGAGGAAAACTTCATCTTCTGAAACAACAGGCTTTTTGTTGTACCACAGATTTCTCACAACGACATCTTCTCACCACGAACCTTTTGTTCGATGAACTGAAAGGTTCGTGGTGAGAAGATGTTGTGTTAGAAGGAAATACGTTGCTTATGCCTCCTCTGTCACCGCTTCCTGCTCGTCGTTGTTCTCGCCCAAGAATGAATACTCAAACTTGTCGCTTTTGGCCGATGGAAACTGTGAGCGTGGGTCTATCTCGCGGCGGCTTTGCAAGTGGCCGATAATGCGGTTGTAAGCATCCATGGCACTATTGGCTTTGAGGCGCACACGGAAAGGAGTGTCAATGTATTTGCACTTGCCTGTTTCGGGCAGAGTGATGACACGCTTGAAGATGAGGCTCGTTTCCCACCAGCCCACTTTCTCTTCATTGAGGGCATCGAGAATGTTCTTCTTGCGTTCGGCCATCGACATCATGCGTTCGTTCTTCTGCTCCTTGCGCATGGTTTCCTCTTCCTTGAACTGCTCCAGCGTCTCGGCCTCTGTCTTGAGGAAAAGTACGTAGTTGGAGTAACTCACCTTCAGGCGGAAGGGGTAAAGATTTGAGGAGTTCAGAAACGTGTTGATGCGGTTTGCGGTGTTACTTTCGAGTTTGATTTCCTCGATGGAACGGAGGAACTCAATAGCCTCGTCCACACTTTTGGCCAAGTATTCGTGGTCAAAATATCTGACGTATAAATTCATTGGTACTGTTTTGCTTGATTGGTTTAAGGTGCAAAGTTAGGGAAAAAAAGTGAAAAGTGAAGAATGAAAAGTGAAAAATCTATATAGTCAACCGTTCGGGCTGTTTTCTATTGGCAAAGAAACTTGGATTTTTCACTTTTCACTCTTCACTTTTCACTTTTTCTGATTCTCCATTCCTGCGGATAGAGGTTGTTGGCTCGGTTGCCGATGTTCTTGGCAAAGCCGAGGGAATGACCTTGGTGGGTGATAAGCACATAGCCGCGTGGTGTGTCGTCAGGCAGTTGCAGGGCTTCGGTGCGAAGGTAGGCGATGGCTTGTGGTTCATCCACTTCCACCATCGGGAAGGCTTCGCTGTTGAGGTGGTTGCTCATGGCGAGGCTATGGCATGGTTGCAGGCTTTTTCCTTTGCTGGTGGCCATTTCAATGCCGGCATGCAGCACCTTTAGGGTGTGCTGGGCCTGTTTTAGGAGGTTCTGATGCGGAGTGGGGAAGGCCCAGAAGGAATCTTTGTCTTCGTAGAGCGTGAAGGCCGGACTGTCTCGTAGCCAGCCTTTCAGTTCGGCAGGCACTTTCGATGGCTTTTTGTCTGCTTTATGTTTCTTGCCCATCTTCACTCCATCCTGGCTCGCTGTCTTTCGCAACACACTGATGAAGAAGCCCTCACCCTTCACTCGGTGGGGGTAGAAATGGGTGTTCTTCTCTGTCAGTCCCCATTCGGGCAGAGGGTGGCATGAGAGCACTTCGGCTCCCAGTGTCTTGGCTATCCATGCTACGTTTTCCTCGTCTTCGAGTGGGTTGTAGGTGCAGGTGCTGTAGATGAAGAGACCACCTTCTTTTAGCGTGTGCCAGATGTCCTGCACAATGTCGCGCTGTCGTCGCCAACAGGTATCGACATTGCTGAGGCTCCACTCGCCGATGCTGGCAGGGTCTTTGCGGAACATTCCCTCGCCCGAGCAGGGAGCATCGCAGATGATGAGGTCGAAGACATCGCTAAATGCCCCGAAGTCCTCGGCATAGTTGTTGGTCACGATGCAGTTAGGATTGCCCCACTTGATGATGTTCTCGGCCAAGATGTTAGCCCGCTGGCGCACCACTTCGTTGGCCATCAGCACGGAACCTTCAGGCAGTTCCGACAGAGCCAGCGTCGATTTCCCTCCGGGGGCAGCACAGAGGTCGAGTGCGGTGACAGGACCATTCACGTACTCCTTCAGCACGTGTGCCAAAAACATGGATGAGGCTTCCTGCACATAGTAGCATCCGGCATGGAAAAGTGGGTCGAAGGTGAACGATGGGCGTTCTTCGAGGAAGAAACCCTCGCGGCACCAGGGAACAGGGGAAAGTTGAAAGTGGAAAGATGAGGGTTGGGCGTTTTTCTGGGGATTGATGCGGATGCTGGTGGGTGCAGGCAAAGCAAGTGCCTCGGCAAGTCTTTCGTATTCTTCCTTGCCGAGGTGCTCGGTCATCATTCGTTGGAAATCAATGGGTAATGTCATGCTTTTCTCTCCAAATCTACAAACGCATACCGATATGCGTGTTTTTCATCCGTCTCGTGTTCCTCTCTGAAGGTTTCCGCCCATTCACTTTCGTCAATCTCAGGAAAAAATGTGTCCGCCTTTTCGGGGGTGTCGTAGATGCAAGTGAGGCAGAGGCGGTTGGCTTTGGGAAGGGCTTCCCGATAGACCGATGCTCCACCGATGATATAGACTTCGCCCGTGCACGAAGCCAGGGCCTCGTCCAGCGTGGGATAGAGGTCGCAACCGGGGAAGTCCTCGGCTTTCCCCTTGCGCGACAACACGATGTTGCGGCGATTGGGCAATGCACCTTTGGGCAGACTCTCGAAGGTGCGCCGGCCCATAATGATGGTGTGGCCCGTGGTGAGTGCCTTGAATCGCTTCAGGTCGTTGGGCAGCCAGTAGATGAGTTTGTTTTCCAGGCCGATGGCACGGTTCTCGGCGATGGCTACGATGATGGAAATCATGGGGTCTTGTCTCATGGAGTCAGGGTGTGTTGATGTTTCTGCTTGCAAAGATAGTACATGTTTGCGAGATGAGCAAATCTTTTCTCGCTGTTCAGCAGGGTTTCCTGTCTGGATGGTTCTCCACACTCTCCCTACGTGCAACGTCGTTGCACTTGCAATTTGTGTGGCGTACAAAATATATGTTGTGTGGCGTTGTTATTGCAATTTGTGTGGCGTTGCAGATGGAGAGGATTTTCGCTTTTGTGTTTTTGCAGGGTGGGGCTTACTTTCAGGGGGGGCTGGTGGCCTGGATGGCGGGGTGTGTTTAGAGGGTGCTGGCTATGTCGTGTGGGTTGATATAGCCCTGGGCGATGGCCTTGACCATGAGGTCGGCCATGTTGTGGGCCTGCAGTTTGGCAAAAAGGCTCTGTCGGTGGGTCTCGACGGTGTTTTCCGAGATGTAGAGCCGTGCGGCAATCTCTTTGGTGGAGAGTCCTCGGGCTATTTCGCGCAGTTTCTGAGCCTGACGGAGCAAGTCGCGGGCAGAACGGAAGGCTTGCACATTCTTCTGTCCGTTCTTTTTCAGAAAACTGTACAGTCCCTCCAACACCACCTCGTGGTCATCGACGATGGCGATGGAGAGTTCTGAAGGTATGTTTGTTTCGTTCGTGTTCATCATTGTGCAAAATTAAGGTTTTAAGATGAGAAAAGGCCACGGATTTCCGTGATTTTTTGTGGGAAACTCTTGAAATGGTGGATTTCCGTGATTGTTTTCTGTGAAGTTTTCATTACCTTTGTGCCATAGTTCACATTAACAACCAGAAAAATGCACATGAAAAAGACTTATTTATTGCTGATGGCGGCTTTCTTGCTGGGAACCGCCCAGCCAACTGTAGCACAAGATGTTCAGCCACAGAGGGCTAAGACAGAAAAGAGTTCGAAAAAGGAAAAGACGGCGAAGAAACAGGCCCTGGAGGAACTGCCGCCACTGGTGTCGGAAAACGATGCAGTGGATTTGGGCTTGTCGGTGCGCTGGGCTCCGTTCAACGTGGGAGCCACAAGGCTCGAAGAGTATGGTGACTACTTTGCCTGGGGCGAGACACAGACGAAAACGCTCTATAGGCCGGATACGTATCGGTATTATTCGAAGAGTTCTGGTATGATGGACATAGGCAAAGTAATCAGTGGCAAGAGGTATGATGCCGCCAGTGTGCTCTGGCGCGGCACATGGCGCATACCGACAAAGGAAGAGTGTCGCGAATTGATAGACAGATGCAAATGGACTCACACCAAGCAGAATGGTGTGGTGGGTATGTTGGTGACAGGCCCCAACGGCAACAGCATCTTCCTTCCTTCGGGTGGATACCGTCAGGAAAATGTCAAAAGTGCTGAGCAAGTGAGAGGCCACTATTGGACAGGCAATCTGGTACAGTATGATAGTGGAAATTTCAACAAGGAAAATGCCCTCCAGATGGATTTTGTGGATGGCAAAGGTGGCTTGCACGAGTCGTATCGCTTTAGGGGCAACATGGTACGTGCGGTGACGGATGCACCTGTTGCGACAGCCTCGGCAACTCCAACGCCTACTCCAACACCCACTCCCGTTCCCACCTCTAAGCCTGCTTCTGGTTCAACATCGGCCTCTGCAGCCCAAACCGCAGTGCGTGGCGAACTGGGCATCTTCGAGTTGCGTGGCCCCGTGAAGTCCTGCACATGGGTGAACGAATGGGGCAACACCATCCGCACGTTTGACGCACAGGGATTCTGGAAGACAATCGACGGCAAGTCGTTGAGTACCATTTACCCGTCGGGCATCAGACGCGACGCGAAAGGCCGCATTGTGAAGGGGCTGGTCGATTCGGATGGTAATGGTGAAGATTACACTTACGATGCGCTGGGACGTGTGGTGAAATCTTTTGGCCATATCTACGATGACATCAACACCGAGACTACTCGCTATGGGGCTGATGGCTATGTGTTGCAGCGGCACTTCGAGCCAGGAGGCATGGACGCTGGCGAACCCTACACCGAGACGTACAAGAACACCGCAGTCGATCAGCATGGCAACTGGACAGAACGCAAGGTGTACAGCACCGATGGCTCCATCACGGTTCAGAAAAGAAAAATTACTTATTATTAACCTTAAAAAACTTTAGCAATGATGAAGAAAAGTGTTCTTTTTGTAGTGGCAGCCATGCTGATGATGGCTGTTTCGTTCACCTCATGTAGCGACAACACGCCTGGCGATGTGGCTGTGGCTGCACTCGAAGCCATCAAGAGTGGCGATGTGGAAAAGGCTGTGAGTTACATGGACTTGCCCGAGGACAAGGTGGAAAAGATGGTAGAGAAACTGACGCGGCAATATGAGCGCGACAATGCCGAAAGTCACCTTATCAAGAATGGGAAGTTTGAAGTGGTCTCGGAAGAAATCAATGGCGACGAAGCCGAAGTGGAAGTGTCCATCATGGCAGATGGATATGGCACGACGAGACCTTTCTACATGCGGAAGATAAATGGGACCTGGAAGATTGCCAGCAAGTGACGAAGAGGGCTTCAGGAGAATCACATGTAAAGGGTGGGCTACGTCTCATTCAACAGGCACTTTCAGCGTGAACAGGTGAGCATCATTGTGGGTGCTCACCTCTATTTTTGCTCTGATGGCATGAGCGCGTTCCTGCATGGTGTTCAGACCAATGCCTTTTTCTTCATTCCAGCAGAATGGTTGGGTGCCATTGTCGGCAATGGTGACTGTCACGCTTTCGGTTGACTGCTCCAGCACCATGGCCACGGTGGTGGCTTGAGCATGTTTGAGGATGTTGCTTACTGCTTCCTGCACAATGCGGTAGATGGCTAATGACTTGTCTGCGTTTTTGTCGGTGTTGCCACCAGAGAAAAGTCAGGAATGAAACAGTCAGCACGGCGAATAGAAAGCCCAATAGTTCAAGCATTTGCTGTATATGTTGCTGTTGCTCTTTTTCTTCCTGATGCGGTTTCTGCTGCTGTTTCCCTTTCTGCTGCTGTTGCAATGCCTGCTGTTGGGGAGAGATGGGCGAGGGGGAAAGGGTGGGCTGGTCATACGCTCACGGTGGCTTTGATGTGAGGATGTGGGTCGTAGTCGGTTAGTGTGAAGTCCTCATACTGGAAGTCAAAGATGCTCTTCACGGCAGGGTTGATGTGCATCTTGGGCAACGGACGGGGTTCACGCGTCAACTGCAATTTCGCCTGTTCAATGTGGTCCAGGTAGAGGTGCGTGTCGCCTGTCGTATAGACGAAATCGCCGGGCTTCAAGTCACACACCTGCGCCACCATCATCGTCAGCAGCGCATACGAGGCTATGTTGAAAGGCACACCGAGGAACGTGTCCGCACTCCTTTGGTAGAGTTGGCAACTCAACTTCCCGTCAGCCACATAGAACTGGAACAGGATATGGCACGGAGGCAGATTCATGTTGCCCAAGTCGGCTACATTCCAAGCCGACACAATCAGCCTTCGCGAGTTGGGATTCTGCTTAATCTGTTCAATCACCTCGCTGATTTGGTCGATATGATGGCCGTTATAGTCGGGCCAACTGCGCCACTGATACCCATAGATATGTCCCAAGTCTCCGTCGGGGTCAGCCCACTCGTTCCAAATGCGCACCCCTCTCTCCTGCAGCCACTTCGCATTCGTGTTGCCCTGTAAGAACCAAAGCAACTCGTATATGATGGACTTCAGGTGCAACTTCTTCGTTGTCAGTAGCGGAAACCCCTCTGCAAGGTTAAACCTCATCTGATTGCCAAACACCGAGATGGTGCCTGTGCCTGTGCGGTCGCCCTTCTGCACACCCTCCTTCAGGATGCGGTCGAGCAAGTCAAGATATTGTTTCATTGTAACTTAAAGATTGATTCTGTTTGCAAAGTTACTACATTTTCTTCATATCCTCCACCATTTTCCCTCTTTTTTTCTTTCAGGTTCAACAGGAATCTTTTCCCCTCCCACCTCATGCTCAGCCCTCTATGAGGATACAATCAGCAGGTCTCTGTCCCCTTCTCGTCCACACTTCAAACACACACACCGTTTCCCCCTTACTCATGTCGGCCAAGTGTCCGACTGGGATATGGGGGAAACGGATGGCGAAAGTGGGAAAGAAGCGGCGTATATCTTTCTTACATCGAACTCACGTTAATTGATGAATAATTCATGGTCATTCATGTTTTCTTCTTAGCATTAAATACCCGTGAATTATCCATGAATTATTCATCAATTATTTAGTATGCAATGATGTTTCTTCTTTGTGGGGGACTTTACGATTACTCTGCTGTGATGCGGACGGTGGCGACAGGACGGAGGATGTTAGCGGATGAGAAAGAGGACACTGTTGTGACAGAGGCCGTGCCCATCGTGGCTGCCTTCAGCACACCATCGTTATTGATTAAGAAACGATGGCTGGAACCGCCTGCAATGTTGAGTTTAGAGTAATCTTGATAGCGCGCAGCAAGTTTCTGTGCTTCCTCTTTTGTCATCAACCTCCAGCCACTGATGCCCTCCACAGCGCACGAGGGCAGGGCGGCCTCCACGAGAGGCATCACGTCATCGGCTGTCATGCCATCGGTGATGGCTGTCATCGTCTGCTGAGTGGGCGACAAGAGTAGCACTTCGGCTGTGCCGTTCGCCTCTGACACAGCCACCACGTAGCAGTCCCGATAGGTGTCGCCCACGGCTGGCACTGTGCCTGTCAGAACGGTCTCGCTGCCGCTACCTTCCCCTGTCTCGTTGCCGCCGCTCTCGCCGCCTGCATTGTCGGCCGTGCTGCTGCCCGACTCGTCGAAATCGAAGGAGATGGTTTTCTCGCTTGTCCATTCAGCACCGACGATGGAGGCTGTCAACACCACCTCGGCGGCTTCGGTGTAGGTGCCGCGTATGTTGAGTTTGCTGCCTGCGGTCAACGGCTCTGTGGTGCTATAGGTGTAGTTCGACGCACCGTCGGGCTTCGTCACGTTCACTGTGATGGTGAGTGGGCTGGCCGAGGGTGGCAAGAGGTAGCGTGTGCCTTCGAAAGACCATGTGCGTCCGTCGGATTGTTTGACCAACTGAACTGTCGAAGTGCCTGACTCGCCTGCATATTCAGTCCCGTTCAGTTGCTCATAGAGCGGCGAGAGCGTGACCGTCACGGCGGTGGCTGCCGAGGGAATCTTCTGCAGCACCACGCTCTGCAGCAGCATCACCCGACGCTCCATCGTCAACGTCACAGCATTCGTCTGACCATCAGCCAGCGTCACACTGCTCTGGGCCACCATCAGGTCGCCATGCTCCTTTCCTGCCTGTAGGGCGATGGGCATGTCGGGTGTGGCTTCGGCCTGTGTGGGTAGTACATAGTCGCTGGCCGACGCACCTCCTACGGCATAAACTACATAGTCGCCCTCCACCAACCGTATGCTGAGGGGTTGGCTTGCATCTGTCACTTGTTGCACTGCCACACACTCCTCGCCTCCAAAAACATAGACCCACAAAGGATAACTGACCGTGGCTCCTTCGCCCGCAGCACGGGTGCTGATTTGCAGCAGCGAGAGCGCATCTTTTCCGTCTGTCTCCGCACCCTCATCGGATGGCAACGACAGTTTTTCACAAGCCGAGAAACAGCATGCTGCCATCAGAAGCAGCACCAATTGTCTTGATAAAGATTTCATAGTAAAAATTTCTGTAATTACATAAGATTATTTTATACAAAGATCACTTCTTTTATGCCGCAAGCGGCTGGTTCTCGGGCAATAAATTCAATCATTAACAATAATTTTGTCCAATAATGATTGGAACCAATTTTTAACTCGATGAAGTCAATTTTTGCGACCTTTAGTTCGGCGAAGTCAATGATTGTCAATGATTGTCCTGGAACTATGCGGCCTCGCCGCATTATATAAGGTGTTTTTGTTCACCTGCGTATAGGATTGTTTTGCATGGCATCCATCTCATAAGATATCAGCGTGTTTCACAGTTCGCAAATTTAGGGCGAAGCCACAAAAAACACAAAAGTGTCTCCGTTTTTTTACAAAAAAATCGAACGAAAAGCCGAAAAAGGACTCTCCCTATGCCTAAAACGCTAACTTGACGTGACAATCACCCACAAAAAAGAGGTCGTGTCTGTTACTTTTGACACGACCTCTTTCTCTATGTAGTAGTTTGTACTGTTATTGCTTTTTGTTTGCCGAATAGACAATCTTGAGTGCGTATGCCTTTCGGAGCACTTGCTTCACGTCGGTGATGATGCCCATAGGGGTGTGGTGATCGACCTTGAGTGAAACGGTGTAGAAGGGCTTGTCGGACTCGGCCAGTTCGGCTCGGTCGGACATCACGTAGTCGTAGATTTCGGGTGCTTCAGCATACTTGTCGTTCAACTGGATGCGGTGGGCTGTACCGTACTGTCCTTTCAGCGCATCTGTTGGCTGGCCAATGTAGATGAAGGAAGTACAGGACTTACGAGCGAGTTTCTCCAGTTGTGTACCTACTGGCTTCTCAAACTTCACTTTCAGCGTCACCTCACGCATGGTGGTTACCATCATGAAGAAGAACAGGATGGTGAAGATCAAGTCGGGGAGAGATGAGGTGTTCATCTCAGGCATTTCTCTGCCTTCGCCTTTGTTAAATCTGCTCATTATTGTTGTCCTCCATATTTCTTTGGTTCTGCCTCAGATATCTTCTGTGGATAGACTTCGCGGATGGCTTTCTGCTGGTCTTCGGTCAAGAATTCATACTTGTAACCGAACTCGGCCTTGGACAACTCATCGCGGAGTTCGTTGTAGGCTGCTACGAGAGCGTCCTGAACGGCGAAATAGACTCCATAGTCAGTGCCACGGTCTGTCTGAACAGAGATGACGTGATTTTCGGTCACCATCATCGTTTTGCCAAGTCCTTTGATTTTCTTGGCTTTGAGTTCGGGCAGGTTGGGCTTGTTGTCTTCGTTCTTGATAAACTCTTTGGCTCTCTCCTTTACATCTGCGAGCGTGGCGTAGTCATCGCCTATCATCACATAGTTGTCCTTGTTGATACGAATGTTGAGGATATTACGTTCCTTAACCTTGATTTCGTTGTTCAACTGGTCATCCTCTGGGGGTTTGGGCAGTGTACGGCCCAGTCCCTGGTCGGTGTCCATTGAAGTGGTCACAAGGAAGAAGATGAGCAACATGAATGAGATGTCGGCTGTAGAACTGGTGTTCAGTCCTGGCATTTTTCTTTTCTTTCCCATAATATTTGCTCTGAGTTAAAGGGTTTACTTCTTGTTGGTTACCATGCTGAAGACGGTGGCAATGACGGTTACAATCGTGAGAATCAGGATTGAAATCATTGATGTGTCTGTCAGGATAATGTCGGTTGGGTCGTTCCAACGCTCACCGTTGATGAGCAGCACTTCGTTCTGGTTGGCAATGCCGACAACGATGCCGATGACAACTGAGACGAGGAAGGTGCCCCAAGCCATGATGCCTGCCTTGCTGGCCATGCCAGTGTCCTCATTCTTTGACTTGTTGCCACCGCTGACGAAGCCGTAGATGACTGCGCCGACTGTTGCAAGGGCTGTCGCGATGATGAGAATATAGGTCCAGATAATCAGGAGGTCTGTCATTGCAGGGTCGTTGAACTTTGGATTCTCCTCGTAGGGAGTATCGTAGCCGACGAGCAGGAAGAGAGCCATGACCACGATGGAAATGCCGATGAGCACCCACAGCGTAATCTTCGAGGTCTTCTCAACCTTGTCTTGTGCGCTTATTACTTGTGTATTCTCCATTTTTGTTTTCTCCTTTAAGTTTTAGAATTAGTTGGTGACTGAGAGTAGGAACATCTTAGGGTTTTTGTGGTTTCAGATGTGTTCCTAAATCATTCATTTACTTCTTGTTGCTGTACTTTGCAACGATGTCAAGGAGAGAAATGGTTGCGTCTTCCATCTTGGCTGTGAGACCTTCGATTTCAGCAAGGATGTAGTTGTAGAATACCTGAAGGATGAGGGCTACGACGATACCGAAGATTGTGGTCAAAAGGGCCACTTTCATACCACCTGCAACGACTGTTGGAGAGATGTCGCCTGCAGCCTGGATGTCGTCGAATGCCTGTACCATACCAATCACAGTTCCCAAGAATCCGAGTGATGGAGCCATACCGATGAAGAGTGTGATCCAAGAGCAGCCGCTTTCGAGTTTGGAAGCCTGTACGGCACCGTATGCTACCACTGACTTCTCCACGGCATCGGCACCGTCGTTCAGACGAGTGAGGCCCTGATAGAAGATGGAGGCGATAGGACCGCGAGTTTCACGTGCGATGCTCTTTGCGCCTTCGAGGTCGCCCTTGTTGAGGAGAGCGTTTTCAACGTCCTCAATCAGTTTCACGGTGTTCACCTTAGAGAGTGCGAGGTAGATGATACGCTCGATACAGAAAGCAAGACCGAGGATGAGGGCGATGGCTACGAGTGCCATGAAGCCTGCAGAACCTTCGATGAACTTAGTCTTGATGTTCTTGTACATACCCGTCTCAACTGGCTCTGACTCAACTGGCTCTTCCTCTACGGCTGGAGCGGCTGCAGAGTCAACTGCTGCTGAATCAACCTGCTCAACTGCTGCAGAATCTGCTGTTTCGTCTTGAGCAGAAACTGACTGTGTCATACCAAATGTGAACACACCCATCAATGCAATGATTGCAAAAACTTTTTTCATTGTGTTGAAAATTTTAAGATTAATAAATTATTTAATTTTTTTAGATTCCTTTTTTTCTGAAGTGAGGAAGCCGACAGGAGGTTTTTCCTCTCTTTCTCTTTTTGCGGAGAGAGGGGGATTCGAACCCCCGAAACGCTTTTGACGTTTACACGCTTTCCAGGCGTGCCTCTTCAGCCACTCGAGCATCTCTCCTTTGTCAGATGGAGGATTTTTTCCTCGCAGATAGGGCGTTTTTTGTGGTAAAAACAAAGTACGAACCCATAAATCGAGACAAAAATAATGATTTTTTTCCGTTCAAGAGGTGAAAAAGTCAGGAAACTTTTCATTTTTATTGAAAAAAGTCACTTTTTTGAAAACTTTAAGGGCATTTTCTGTGGTTTGAAGCACAATCTTGTCAAAATTTGTGTCATAAACCTCTGCAAGTTTTTCTGCCACGAATTTGACGTATGCACTTTCGTTTCTTTTGCCCCGATTTGGCACCGGTGCCATGTAGGGGGAATCGGTTTCGAGGACAATCCTTGACAGTGGAATGGTGTTTTTCACCACTTCCCTCAATGTGGACTTCTTGAAGGTGAGCACTCCGCCGATGCCGAGCATGAAGCCCGGAAAACTGAGAAGGTCGCGGGCCTCTTCCTCGGTGCCTGTGAAACAGTGGAACACTCCGCTGAGGTTGCTGGTTCGGTGCTTCTCCATGAGTTGCATGAGTTCGGCGTGGGCATTGCGTGAGTGTATCATCAGTGGAAGGCCATACTTTTCGGCCCATTGAATCTGGTGGTCGAACACTTCCATTTGCTCGCTTTTGTGGGTGGAGTCCCAGTAGAGGTCGAGGCCGACTTCGCCGATGGCGATGGTGGTGTCGTTAATGAGTTGCTCCAGTTGGTCGAGTGCTGCGTGGTAGTCTTCGTCCATGATGTTTTCGGGATGGAGACCTATCATGGGGTGGAGGAAGTCGGGGTGAGTCTTGCAAACTTCCAGCAGGTGGGGGGTGTCTTTCAGACAGATGCCGGGGACGAAGATTTTTCTCACTCCAGCCTCCTTGGCCCGATGGATGACTGCCTCCAAGTCGTCGGCAAACTCTGCCCCGTCTATATGTGCATGGGTGTCTATCATGTCTGTTTTCTTGTCAGTATTTCCTTCCGAGCAGCCTTTGGGCGAATTTTCTTAATTCTGCTTTCTTGCCATCTTCCACCTTCACTTTGTCGAGGCTTTGCAGCGACACGGCAAAGAGTCTTTCGATGGCCTCTTGGGCGAGTTTGTCAATGCCTAATATATTATATATATGTGTAACTGCTGCAATTTTCTCGTCGGCGGCACAGTCGGTCGCCTTCATCCACTTGTCAAGTTCGGCTTTTTGCTCAGTGTTGGCACGTTGGTAGGCATTGATGAGCATGAAGGTTTTTTTGTTATCGACAATGTCGCCGCCCAGTTTCTTCTTGAAGGTTGCCGGGTCGCCATACACGTCGAGCCAGTCGTCTTGCAGTTGGAAAGCCAAGCCCATCTTCTCGCCGAAGGTGTAGAGATTGTCCACATCGTCCTTCGGTGCACCGGCCAAGATGGCTCCGATTTTCAGGGCATAACCCAGCAAGAGGGAGGTCTTCAGCCGAATCATCTCCATGTATTCGGCTTCGGTCACGTCGGTGCGTGTCTCGAAGTCGATGTCGTACTGCTGACCCTCGCACACTCCGAGGGTGGCCTCGATGAATGCGCTCCATGCGGCATCGTTCTTCATGCCCTGGTTGAAGAGTTGGTAGGCCATGATGAGCATGGTGTCGCCAGAAAGGATGGCCGTGTTCTCATTCCACTTCTTGTGTACCGTCGGATTGCCTCGGCGCATGTCGCTCTTGTCCATCAGGTCGTCGTGCAGCAGGGTGAAGTTGTGGTAGGTTTCCAGTGCCAGCGCATTGTTCATGATGGATGTAACGTCCTCTTTATAAAGGTTATAGCCCATCAGCATCAGCAGGGGGCGGATGCGTTTCCCTCCGATGGAGAGGATGTAGCGAATGGGGGCGTAGAGTCCTTCGGGGGCCGAGGGGTATGCAATGTTGCTTACTTCTTGATTGATTATTGTGGTCAGTTCTTCTGATGTGTACATATTAGTCTGATGTGTAAAGTTTTTGTTTTCTGAGGGGGCCGGATGGGGATGTGAGGTGAGGGGCTTTTTGCTGCTGTGAGGGTCTCTCGGGAGGCGGATGGAAAAGCGTACCCCTCGACTACACTTTGCCGTACCCCTCGACTACGCCGTGCCGTACCCCTCGGGTACGCTTGATGAGGGCTGAAAAAATAGGGGGATGAGTTGTGTGAACTCATCCCCCTATGTGGCATATTTGCGTTTTCTCATGCCGCAGTGGGTGCAATGAGACGCAAGACTTGATTACTGCAGACGGAAGGTGACGGGGAGTGTGAAGCGTACACGCACGTTCTTTCCGCGCTGCATGCCAGGAATCCACTTCGGCATGGCCTGCACCACGCGCATGGCCTCTTTGTCGAGAGACTGGTCGCCGCCCGAACGTACCACTTTGGGGTCAACGATGGAACCGTCCTTGTTCACCACGAACTGTACGGTCACACGGCCTTGGATGTTGTTTTCCTGAGCGACTGCCGGGTATTTCAGGTTCTTCTGCAGCCACTGCATGAGAGCCTTGTCGCCACCGGGGAAGGATGGGTTCTTTTCCACCACCTCAAAGATTTCGTTCTCGTCGCTCTCTTCCTGCACGGGGCCAGGGGCTGCCATCACAGGGCCGGAAGTGTGCTGAACCGAAGGACCAGACTGTGCCTCGTGAGTGTCCTCAGAGGTTTCAATCTTTTCCTCTTCGATGTCGGTGTTGTTATCGACGATGTCGAGAATCTCGGCCACAGCAGGAGTCTCGGCTGGTGGAGGTGGCGCTGCGGTGAAGATGGGTTGAGTGATAGGAACGACTTCTTCCTCCGACACGAAGGATGCAACAGAGTACACTTGGTCTGTTTCCTCAAACGTGCGGGTTGTGTACTCAAAACAAGCGAACATGGCAGAAAGGGCTACGATGTACCCAATGAGCAGTCCGGTGCTTTTGGTACCTTCAAGGTCTGCTTTTTTTGATTTTTTTACTTCCATAGATTATATTTATTTTTTAGTTATTGCTGTTGGTCGAAAGGGATAAGAACTGGTCTTCCGCTGGGGCCGACGCACGTTCTTGTCCAGTTTCGTGGCAAAAGTAACACTTTTTTTTTGTTCGTGTGCTACAAATGGCGTTTTTTTTATTGATAGAACATGATTTTTTCACATTTCAGGCGTTATGGGCTCCGTTTTTGTAATACTTCGGATATAAATGTCCTGTTGCGGGAATGGAATCTCGATGTGGTTTTCGTTGAGCACCTGATAGATTTTTTCCTTGGCTTGTGCGGCAAACGAAATCTTGTGGTCAACGAGCACCCAGGCGATGAGCAGCAAATCGACGCTGCTGGCTCCGAAGTCGGAAAAGGCAACCTTGATGGGATGGCTGGGGTTGATGATGGGCCGTCCGTCGTCGGCCTTCTGGCAGAGTGGCTTCACACCTTCCGTGATGAGTTCGCGCACCGTCTCCACGTTGGTGCCGTATGCCACGCCGAAGGGAACGGTGATGCGCTCATACTGGTGGTTGCGGGTAAGGTTCTTGAAGTTCTTGCCGAAGAGGTCGGAGTTCAGAATGGCCACCACGCTGCCGTCGAGAGTGGTGATTTGAGTGCTCTGATAGGTGATGCTCTCCACCTTGCCGATGGTGCCATCGTACTCGATGTAGTCGCCCACCCGTACACGACCGCTCATCAGAGATATGCCGTAAAAGAAGTTTTCCAGGAGGCTCTTCGATGCAAAGCCCATACCCGTGGAGAGACCGCCCGTGACGATGGCGATGCCTGTGCCAGGCACTTGCAGCATGAGGAACACTGCAATGGTGTAGATGCCCCAGATGGCCAGCCCGATGATGTTCTTGGCCAATGTGGCGTTGAAGTCTTTGTTTTTCTGCTTTGTGCGGTATCGGAACCACGAGGAACGAACCAGATAGTTGATGTAGCGGAAGATGAAGAAGAGGGCAATGACGATGCACACCTTGAAGGCGGATGCCGACATGAGGCGCGGAATCTCGATTTCGGTCATGAACCAACTCATGCACAGATGGCGGAGGTCGAATATCTCGGCTGCCATATAGACACTGAACATGAAGGAGAACACGGCGCACACGGGGATGAAGGCACGGTTGAAGAAGTCGTAAAGCCAGGTCTGATCGACAAAGTCGCCGCGTTTCATTCTCATGCGAATCTGGGCATCGGTCATCTCGTCGCCATAGGCTTTCTTGATGCGTTGATGTATGACACGGTTTTCATACATCTCCATGAGGTCGTAGCAACTGGTGATGGTGGCGATGGCTGCCAGTTGGAAGGTCCACCAGACGATAATCTGTACGGCCATCAGCGTGAAGCCTATCCAAGCCAGCACACTGGATGCGAGCATGACGACCAGCGAGGTGAGACAGTAGATGAAGTCGCTGGTGGGGACGTTCTTGCGGCTTTGGGTGAGTACGATGATTTGCCAGATGGTGAATAATAGCAGGAGAGGGGGGAAGAGGATGTTGACCAGCGTGTTGGGAATGAGGATGATGCGGAAGCAGATGACGATGAGCGACATCAGAATGAAGGGGGTGTAGATTTTGGCTCCGTGTCTGATTTGCTGGCCGTTCAGGCGGATGATGAGGGAAATGAAGATGGCCTCAATCAGCCATGCCATCTCAATCATGAGGCTGGTGGCCATGAGCATCAGATTGTGGTGGATGAAAGTGCGCACAATCATGACGGCGATGGCGAAGAAGAATACGGCGAGTGTGGTGATGAGGGTGGGGCGCTTCTGCTTGAATTTCTCGGTGCGGAAACGCTTGGGGACTAACCAGCGCAACAAGACGTTGCTGAGGATGGCTCCTCCCAGAATGTAAACAAGCATGAAGATGCTGGCAAACAGCACGATAGGGCCTCGCCATTCTGATTTATAGACCTGAAACTCTCCATTGTGGCCTTTCTCTTTCAGTGGCTTGTACTTGGTGCTGAAGTCGTCCTGCACTCGCCTCCAGTGCCGTGGCATCTGCATGAGAATCTGGAAATAGTTGGTGCCGGGATTGATGAAGATGCTCTGCTGCAGGGTGGTGTATTTCTTCTGGGCGTAGTCGTTCAGACGCTCCACGCGGTTGTACAGGTCGGAGTAGTACTTGTTGTCCTTCTCGACGCGTAGCAGGATAATCCTCATGTTATCGCGAAGTGCTTCGGCATAACTGATGCACATGGCACGGTCCTTAATGCCCTGCGCATCCAGTCTGAAAGGCTTTTGGGCATTGTCGGGAGTCGTGTAGGTCGAATCGGTGAGGGAGAAAGCGGCGTTTCCGCTGATGCTGTCTTCGAGGACGGGCGGGATTTGCCGCAACGAGTAGATGAGGCTGTCGTAGTTGTCTATCTCTATCTCGATGTAGGACTTGATTTGGTCGAAAGGGATGGTGGTTCTCTTGATTTCCTGATATAGTGTGGTGGCTTCTTGGCAGGCATAAGCCATGTCGAATGTGAACTCCTGGCCCTGCGAATAGAGGATGAGGCTGGTGGTTTCGCTGCGTTTGATGATGCTGACCAACTGCTCGTGTTGAGCCTTGCTCCGTTCCTCCATCTGCTTCATCCGCTCCTTTTGTTTCATCCACTTGTTGTAGAGTTCGAGGCGCAGGACATGCAGCGTTTTACTGAGGTCACGCTCTTTCAGCACAGCGTGGCCAGACAGCGACACGCCCATGAGCAGTATGAGGGTTAAAAGAATTTTCTTCACGTGAATACGTTGTTTGTGGTGTTGGTTATTTCTGAAAAGGAGTCTTTCACTCCACATCCATAAAGTTCTTGGCATGTGACATGAAAGACTTCCCGAACTTCATGGGCTTCTTCCCGTCGTTGGCACCTTCTTCCAGTGCTTCTTCGATGATGTCGTCTTCGGTCACAGCATCGGGAGCCGCTTCTTGCTGGTCTTCCTCCATGAATTTCTGGATGTCGTCTCTGATGTTGCGCGATGTGTTGACCATCCATCCTTTCATGCCGCCTCTCCGCTGGAACTCCTGATAAGCGCGTCTCCTCCTGATGCGCGACAGTTTCATGCCTCTTCTCCATCGTCTCAAACCTGCGATGGTGGCACGATAGCCTTGAACCACCAGACGGCCCAGTCTCTTGAGGGTGGGGCCTAAATGGACGATTCCATGCCATGTGGCTTTGGCCCCGATGACGATGCCTCGTCCTGTGGCTTTGGCTCCGATGACGACTCCTTTTCCCGTGGCTTTGGCAGCGATTTTGAGGCCATGTCCGGCCACTTCCACCGCCTTGACGCATCCATCTCCGGCTATGTTGATGCCTTTGATTAGAGCCGCTTTGATTTTGGCCACTTTTTCTTGCGTGTTGGTGTCGTGCCACCAGTCATTGAGTCTTATGATTCCATCCTCAATCGCCTGCATGCACCAAAGTATGCCTTTCAATACACGCTTGAAAAGCCAGACAAGGAAGCGCCATATCAAGACCAAAATCAGGCGTAGAAGTTCTCGGGTCAGTTGCGAGGCACTTTTCCCCGAGAACTCTTCTTTCTCGTTATGTATTTCATCTTCGGCCATAGATGTGCGTGTTGGAATACCTTATGAACTGATTTTTATGCGAAGATAGCACAAAAAAAGGAGTTTTGTCGGTTTTTGATTATTAAAGTTACTTAATTATTCAATTTTCTGTCAGTAGCAAGATGGCGATGGCGATAAAAAGGAGGCCGGTGATGCCGTTGAGCCATTGCTGAAAGTATTCAAACCCTCGACTGAGCCGCTCGGCTCCGTTCACGGCCTTGTTCATAAGCCATGCCATCACCACCACCGGAATGCTGGCTGCCAGCCCGAAGACAAGGGGAACAAGGGCGCCGACCGAACTGGAAATGCTGAGCGGAATCATCATGCCGAAGTAGAAGATGGCACTTTCAGGGCAGAAAGCAAAGGCCAGGGTCATGCCCAACATGAGCGAGCCTAAAGGGCCGTTGCGCTTGATGATTCTGCCGCTGTTGTGGCAGTTCTCTCCATCGTGGTGATGGTGGTGAAAGGCTCTGTAGATGAGGTAGATGCCGATGGCGATGAGTATGTAGGGGACGAACATCTCGGCCTTCGACAACACTTTCTGGAGACCTTCGATGTTGTTCCCTCCACCAATCAGGCACATCGTCACCCATCCCAGCAGGGTGTAGGTGATGGTGCGACCGAAAGCGTAGATGATGCCGTCCAGCAAGTGCTTTCCGTTGCGGTATTCGTAGGCCAGTGCTGACACGCTGATGGCCAACTGGCACGGGTTGAGTGCTACAAGCACACCCAGCGCAAATGCAGTCAACAGAGGGAAATCTGCTGACTGCAAGAGGGGGTTGAGGGTATCTTCTATATTGAACTGCATGACCTTAACTGCACAAGAGTAGGATGATGACCTGCGCTGTGATGATGCGCAGGAACATGGAGAGAGGATAAACGGTAGAGTAGCCCACCGATGGGATGCCGTTGTTGGCATTGGCCGTGCTGAATGCCAATGCTGGCGGGTCGGTCGTTGCGCCGCTCATGATGCCCATTAGCAAGAAGTAGTTCATCTTCCACTTTATGCGGGCAAATACGCCCATGACCAGCAAGGGAATGACGGTGATGAGGAAACCAATCCAGACATAGTGAATGCCGCCGTTAATCACGGTATCAACGAAGTTACCACCGGCCTTGATGCCCACACTGGCGAGGAAAAGCACCAAACCAATGTCGCGAATCATGAGCGAGGCAGAGTTGGTGGTGTAGGCCACCAGTTTGATTTTATAGCCAAAGCGACCCAGCAGGATGGCAATGATGAGGGGACCGCCAGCCAGACCTAACTTCACTGGCATTGACATTCCGGGAATGCTGATGGGCAGCATGCCGAAGATGATGCCAACCAGTATGCCTAGGAAGAGGGTGAGCAGATTCGGTTTGTCCAACTGTTGTTTCTTGTCGCCAATCTTGTTGGCAAAGCGGTCAACGGCATCCTCTGGTCCCACCACGGTCAGAATGTCGCCTACTTGCAGAATGATGCTTGGGCTGGCAAACAACTCAATGCCAGAGCGATAAAGTCGTGTTACGTTCACTCCATACATGGAACTGGAGTGCAGGCTGCCCAAAGTCTTGCCGTTGATGTCTTCTTTCGTGACAGTCAGTTTTTTCGATGCCATAGGCACGTCCTGCTCGTCCCACTCCACCTGCACCTCGGGGCCGATGAAGGCCACGATGGCTGCGGCGTCTTCTTCGGCACAGACGATGTAGAGGCGGTCGTCCACATTCAGCAGGGTTTCCTTGTTGGGCACTGCCACATGACCATTGTGGAGCATGCGTGAACACACGAAGTCGCGACCAATGAAGCCGCGCACCTGCAGGATGGTCTTGTCGGCAATGGCTGGGTTGAACACTTTCACCGTCATCAGGTGGGGTTTCACGGATTCTTTGTTGTTCTTTTTGTTGAAGTGTTCTTCTTCGGCCTTGAAGTTCACCTTGAAAATCACACGGATGAGGATGATGCTGCCGATGATGCCCACCACACCGAGGGGGTAGGCGCAGGCATAGCCATTGGCAATGACCGGCACACCATCTTTGAAGGGATGCATTTGGTTGATTTGTTCCAAAGCGGCATTGGCAGCACCAAGACCAGGGGTGTTGGTCACGGCTCCACACAGGGTACCTACCAGCATGGGCAGGTTGTCAACAGCAGGGATGACGTTGCGGAATCCGTAGTAGATGGCAATCATCACCACGATGTTCAGCAACACGACACCAGCAGCCACGCCATTGGCCTTCAGACCTCCTTGTTTCAGCGAAGTGAAGAACGAAGGGCCGACTTGCAAACCGATGCTGAAGACGAAGAGGATGAGTCCGAAATCTTGAATAAAATTGATGACAGCCTCGTTCTCCTCGATGCCACCACGCATGAGCAGGTCACCAGCCAAGATGCCGACAAAGAGAATCCAGGTCACGCCTAATGACACACTGCCGAACTTGATTTTATTGCCAAGAAAAACGCCCGCTGCAATGACTGCTGCATAGAGAATCACCGTGTGGGCAACACCGCCGCCGGAAGTGAAAAGTTGAATCAACCAATCCATAAATCAATTTTTTGAGGGTGCAAAGTTACTGCTTTTTTTCGGCTTTCACGTTCTTCACGGTGAAATTTTCCACATATTCGGTGTGGAAATCTGCGTTATTAGCCAACACGTTGAGGTTTTCAAAGGTGAAGTTGCTAAGATGGTATTGGTCTTCCTGCGGTTGCACGTTGAAAAACACGTTGCAGTCGAACGTGATGTTGCGCATCGTGATGTGGTCGCTGTACGACATCGGCACACTCTCGCGGCCCTTCAAGTCGTAGAACTGAGTCCACGGAGCCACCAAGATAAAGTTCCTTCCGTTCCCTTCAATGTCTTCAACCGTCACATACTCATACCGTTGTGGCGTGTCGGGACGCATCTTCAGCCACAAGAGGTTGTTGGCATCGTTCACCTTGATGCGCCGCAGGATGATGTTGTGGTCATACACCGACTCGCTGCCCAGTGTGAGGCATCCGTGGCAGAAGCCATATTCGCAGTCCTCAATGATGATGTTCTCGTTGCCGCCATCGCCCACCATCTCGGGGAACTTCGTGATGTCGATACCCTCATACTTGGTGCGCCAATAGTCGGCGTAGGGGCCTTTGCCACCCTTGATGGCCACGGCATCGTCGTTCACGCTCATGTAGCAGTCTTTCACCAGAATGTTCTTCACCACGTCGAGGTCGATGGCATCGGTGCTGGGAGCCTTCACGGGTTTGGCGGGCGAGTAGATGTGCAGACGGAGCAGTTTCACGTTTTCACTATTATATATATGTGTCGTCCAGAAAGCGGAGTTCTGCAGTTTCACGCCGTCTATCTGTACATTCTTCGAGTTGCTCACATACACCAGTCGCGGACGCTGTTCGTCCTTGTTGGTGCAACGGGGATTCCACGAGCGGCGTTCCCAGAAGTGTTTCCAGTAGGTGTAGCCGTTGCCGTCAATCGTTCCCTTGCCCGAGATGGTGAAGCCGTCCAGTCCATCGGCATTGATGAGGGCCGAGTAGTAGAGGCAGGTCTCTCCCTCTATGCGGGTTTTCAGGATAGGGTAGTCGCTCGGGTTGTTGCTGCCCATGAGGGTGGCTCCGTCGTAGAGGTGGAGGTGTACCCCCTGCTTGAAGAAGAGTGCTCCCGTCATGTAGGTCCCTTCTGGCACCACGATGACACCGCCGCCCTCGGCAGCCGCCTTGTCGATAAGTGACTGCAGTTCAGTTGTGTGCAGCCGTCCGTCGTTCACCACTCCGTAGTCCGTCACACGGTATTGCTTGCCCAGTTTTGCCACATCCACGGGGGTGGTGTCTCTGAACCATTCGCTGATTTCAGTTCCGTCGGGCCAAAGGTCTGCTGCCTTTTTGGCGAAAGATGGCATGCACAACAGTGCGCATGCCATCAGTGATAAGAGTCTGTATTTCATCTTATTTCACAAAAATCTTTTTGGTCGTTCCATCGCTGTAGCGGATGATGTTGAAGCCCGGCTGGGTCTCCTTCAGTTGCACACCGCCAGTGGTGTAGATGCCCACCACGCTCTTCTTGCCGTCCAAGGTCTGGTCGCTCACGGCAATGGTCTGAATGCCCGTGGCGATGGCCTTCTCCTGATAGGCTGCCAGTTCGTCCTCGCTCAGGATAATCCATTGCTGGGCGGTGGCAGAGTTGGCATAGTTGAAGTCAGCCTGGCTGATGGTGCCATAACCATTGCTTCCCTTGGCGTTGGCACTCATAGACTTGAAGGTGGCAGAAGCAGGAGTCCACGTGAACCAATAGCCATGAGTCTTCATTCTGGTGCCATCGATGTTGATGGTCACGTCGGTTCGGTCGGGCATCAGTTGGAAGTTCTCGGTGGTGCTGGGCGAACTGGTTGTCCTCAGGCTGACCTCTGTGCTACTGGTTAAGTGGGTCAGATACTTGCCCGAATCTGCATTCTTGAAACGGTAGTATCCTGTGGCTGGAACAAACTCCATGTACCATGCAGCATCGTCGCCCACCACATCGCCAGTCAGGTAGGGCTTCCATCCCACAGCAGTGGTGCTGCGCTGATAGAGCAGTCCTTCGCCCAAACCACGGTTGGCATCCTTGCACATCAGGTAGTATTTCTTGTCATCGTCGAAGTTGTAGGTGTAACTGGCAATGCCGTTGTGTTCGGCATACCACCAGCCAGAAGATGTGGGGTCAAGACCATCGACAAAGAGACCACGTAAGATGCACATGCCTCCAATGTACTGAATGGCAGTATGTTTGTCCTTGTCGGCACCATTTACCAGCCAGTCGTAGGATATGGTGGCATTGCCTGTGGCACCACTGGCTGTTGTTCCCCAGCCATGTACGGCATCGCCAGTGAAAAATACTTCTTCTCCGTTATAGTTTTCAAGGAAATGGAGCACATCGTTGGCTTCACGGCCCAGCCATTTGCCATATTTACCTTCCCTCTCGCGAGTCTCGGTACAATCAGTCCAGCGCACGTGCTGGCCTACGCCCACGCCATGCCCTGTCTCGTGCAGCACGGTGCCAATGGCCTGATTGCCAGCGTTGGGGCCGATGCGCATGTAGCCACCGTAGGAGCAGTCGGCAGTGGGGGTGCTGGCACCATAGTGGCCTGAGAGGTGGAAGCCCTTGATGCCTGTCCACTCGTTGAAGTACGCGATGGTCTCCTCCATCGCCTTGCGGCAACGGGCATTGGCAGCCTCGTCGGGTGCTCCGTTGTCCCACGACCATGTGCAGGTGCCCTTGGAGAAGGTCACAATCTTCACTTCGTCGCCGTAGGCCACGGTGTAGGTCTTGTTCATCACGTATGGACGGATGTAATAGACGGTGGCTGGCTTCAGACCAGTGAGGTGGAAGATGTAGCCCTTGAGCGAGAAGTAGTCGGTGGTGCGGTTGTCCAGCACGGTGGGTTCATGCTTGGTGCTCCAGCACACGCCACGCTCGATGATGTTGCTGCCTGTCATGGTGGCGCGCACCAGAGCCTGTGTGGCACCGGTGGCTATATAGTGGTTGGTGCTCGTCACCTTGGGTGCCGTGCCTGTTCCTGCCGTGGCATTGGCCAGATGGAAAGCGAGGAGAGCCTTGTCGAGTGCTGCGATTTCAGCCGTCAGCGCGGCAGAAGTGGCCGCTGCGTTCTGGTGCAGTTCCTTGGCTTGGTCGATGGCGGCCTTCAGGTCGGCTGCCCCTTCCTTGCTCTCGTCATAGTCGGCCTCCGTTGCCGTGATTTTGTCCTGAAGTGCCTGATATTCTGCGATAGAGGCTGTGGCAGCCTTCGTGGCCGATTTCAGGGCTTTGGCTGCGGTCTGCACATCGGCTTCTTCTGATGTGGTCGTGATGGCCTCGCCGGCACTGATGGCCTGTTGCAGCGTGTTGGCGGCTTTGGCCGACATCATGCTGGCCTGCAAAGCCTTGGCTGCGTCCACCAGACGACGGGTTTCTGCCACCACATCCTCTGCACTGAGGTAGCCAATGAGATAGAGGCGGAAGTTGTCAATCGCAAGCCAGTTGCCCGTGGCTTTCTGGGCCTCGAAGCCTATCTCCACTTCGCCTGCTATGTTGGTGAAGGTGACGGAGTAATCGTTTGGTGTATAGACCGTTGTCTGTTGGCCGTCGGCAAAGATGTAGGCTCCCGTGTTTCGCCTGCTGGTGTTGCTCTGCGTGTAGTTCTGTGCAGCCACGGTCAGTTTATATTTGCCGTTGGGGATGTTTTTAAGGGTCTGCTTGGCCGAGGCATCGCCCACGCTGCCCGAGGAAACCCACTTCTCCAGATAGATGTTGCCCGACTTCTTGGTGAAGGTCGAATTGTTCTGTGTCTGCAGGTTTTCTGTAGTCCATCCTGTGGCGTTTTTCTCGAAATTGGGGTCGGTGATGTATTCCGTCTTGTCGAGCGGATTTTCCTCGCTCACGTTCTCCTTGCGGTAGGCATCGATGGCGGCATTGAGGGCCATGTTGATATCCAACACGGTGGCGATGTCGGCTTCTTCGTTGTCATAGACACTCTGTGCGGCATCGATGGCACTCTTCAGAGCCGCTGCCTCATTGCCTGTGCCGTCGCCATAGTATTTGTTGGCAGAGGTGAGGGTTGTGTTCAGCACAGACTTGGCATCCATGGTGGTGGCCAGCAACTGCACATAGTCGATGACCAGATTGGCGGCATTGTCGGAGTTGACACCAGCAACGGCCTGATAGCCAATCTGAATCTTTCCTGTCGTGGTCTTGGTCAGCGTGAAGGTGATTTGGTCGAGGGTCCACTGCTTGGTGGGGTAACTCGTGACTTTCGACGTGACGGATGTGCCGGAAGAAGGAATCCACGCGAGTTTCGACGTGCCTGCCGCCACGGTGAATCCGTTGTAGGTGGGTGCCTTGATGGTGTAGGTGCCGGCGGGCAGGGTCACGCTCTGCGAATAGACCATGATTTCGCCCCAACCCGTGGAGAGGGCAAGACCTCCGCCTGCCTCATTGTCATATCCTTGGGCTGGAACGGTTCCCTTGTTGAAGGTGCCTTTGAAGCCGAACTCATACACACCCGTGATGGTGTAGTTCATGCTGAATCCTTGAGTCCAGCCTTCTATTTGCAGAATTTCCTGTGCCACAGCCTTTGAACTGCTGGCAGGATAGTTGAAGTTCTCGTCGAACCCATAGTTCGTGAGGTAATACTTCGTGATGTCGGTCTGTGCATTGAGGCATAGAGCGATGAACATCAGAATGTGAGTGAACAAAAATTTTTTCATATTGTTTAATAGATTGAATGTCTTACAGTGTGATGGCGGTTTCCAGTGCCAGACGCATCATTTCGGTGAAGGAGTTCTGCCGCTGCTCAGCGGTGAGTTCCACATGGTTGACGAAGGAGTCGCTGATGGTGAGCAGGCAGGCGGCATGCTTGCCCAGTTGGCGAGCGTTGTGAAAGAGGGCGAAACTCTCCATCTCCACGCAGTCGCTGCCGGTGCGCTTGGCTATGTCCTGCCACGTGTCCTGAGATGGTTCGGAATAGAACACGTCGCTGGAGTGTACCACGCTCATCTTCAGTTCGATGCCGAGTTCTTCCGCCTTCTTCTGAATGGCGGCGTTCAGCGTGTCGCTGGGTTTCAGGCAATGTGAGGTCTCGCCTCCTTGCACCAGCGCAAAGGACGATTCGCTGACGGCACTCTCGGCCAGTGTCACGTCCATCACGTCCAGCCACTCGCGGTAACTGCCGGCGGAGCCGATGCGGATGATGTTTTCCACGCCGTAGAACTTGTAGAGTTCCCACGAGTAGATACCGATGCTGGGCATGCCCATACCGCTGGCCATGACCGAGACGGGCACGCCCTTGTAGGTGCCGGTGTAGCCCAGCACGTTGCGCACAGAGGTGACCAGGGTGGGTTCGGTCAGGAAGGTTTCGGCGATGAACTTGGCGCGCAGGGGGTCGCCGGGCATGAGCAGTGTCTTGGCGAAGGCACCGTCGGGTGCTGATATGTGGGGTGTTGCCATAGGTTAGTGATGATGGGGTTGGTTAATAGTCGTTGTTATCAGATGGCAAAGTTACGAATAAATGCTAATATGAACAAAACTTTTTTGTTTTTTTCCTGCTATGGTGGAGGTCGAGGAGGGGATGGGCAGAGGATTTTCCTCGTGCTGCCGATGTAACGGTGGCGGATGTGGAAGTGTTACGTTTGTAACAGTCCCAGTGTAACATTTGTAACACAAGCGGTGTTACAAGTGTAACAGTGGCAGTGTTACAAATGTAACAGTCCGTTTCTCGCGAGTGTTACATTTTCGTGTCTGTCGCAAAAAAAGTGAGTTCGATGTAAGAATTACGCCTTCGGCGGCTTTGGAAAAATAAGAAAAAACAAAAGAAA
>DGSP01000041.1:0-52322 GCA_002393555.1 Prevotellaceae bacterium UBA4359 | reverse complement strand
AAAGAAAATAAGAAAAAATAGAGAAAGTGGAGTGCATTTTTTCTTGTATTTTTTTATTTTTTCTTGTTTTTCTAAAGCCCGCGAAGCGGTAAAAGGACTTCCGAACCGTGAGTTCTCTTACACCGAACTCACGTTTGAAAAAGGTGAGGATGTTTCGTGGGCTGAGGTGAGGACACAAAAAAAGGGGATATGCCACGGTGGGCATATCCCCTTTTCAGATGGTGATATGTGTGAGATTATTTTCTGCTGGGCAGTGCAAAGTACCACACAGTGGGGTTTTGCAACTGGGTGTAGAGCGCGGCATCGAAGCCTTCGACGGCGGCTGAGGTGGGGGTGGCAGCCTTGGTGCCTCGGTTGGCTATCTTCTTGGCGAGCCATTCGGTGCCTTGGTAGCCGGAGGCGTTCTTGTGCTCGGCTATGCGGACCAGGTCGGTGAAGCGGTTGCCCTCGAAGGCAGTCTCAAGTGCGAGTTCATCGACGATGATGTTCTCCACAGCGTTGATGATGTCTTCTTGCGAGGGGGCGCTCTCCAGGTCAACGCCCTGAGCCAGCAGCAACTTGGAGTAGTCGTAGTGGACAGAGTCGCGATAGCCGGAGATGTTGGTTGTAATCTCGTTGTTGGCCGATGTCCAGGAACCCACGCCTGTGCCTCTGGCATGGATGCCGTAGGTGCGGTTCCAGGTGTCGTCGCTGAAGTTGAGGAATTCGTTGAACTTGTTGATTTGCTCAGAGTTGGTCACGTAGTACATGGCCCCATAGGTGCCGTAGGAGATGGAGTCGTTGGCGATGGTGTCTCTCGCAAGTTCGTATCGGCGGGTGGAACCATCAAATTCCACGAGTGTTCCTTCTTCGTCGTAAGAGTAGTAGGTGCCTGTCTCAATGTCCTTGTAGATGTATGCGTCATCGTTCTTGCTGTAATAGACGAGACGGCCTGCTTCATCGTATTTTTCGGGATAGCGGTCCACAATCTTTGGCAAAGAGTACTGGTTGATGCCGTCCTTCAGGATGGCGAAGGCAAACTCAGGATAGCCTGCACGGTTGATGGCCTCGGCCAGTCGCAGCCAGATGAGTGTCTTGCGGTAGATGGGGATGGTGTAGAAGAATGCGGCACCCTTGGCTGCCTTGGAGCAGAGAGGGTAGGACTCGCCTTCGTAGGTGAGATTCTCGGTCGAGTTGGCTCCGCCATTGCCGCTGGCGTTGCCGTAGCGGGCATCGCAGTTCTCAATGTAGGACACGGTGGGGGCCTGCGTGGTGGTGCCTTGGTAGATGACGTAGGTCTGGTGGTTGGCCACATCCTGGAATGCGTTGGATGGAGCGTACTGACGCTTGTAGTTGCGGGTGACTGTGATGGCACCACCTGCTTCCACCTCGGTTTCGCCTGCATCGTTCTCGCTGGTGGTGGTGGACTGCGAAGAAGAGGGGGTGTAGCCATAGATGTCGGCTACGCGGGTGAGCATCTTGCCCAGACCAGCATTGGCCGAACTGGGAATGAGCGAGATGACCTCGTTGGAGGAGGCGGTGTAGGTGTAGGTGTTAGCCCAGTTGCCCCAGCCGCCAGAACTGCCGTAGCGGATGCTGCTGTTTGCGAAGTTGTTTGCTGCTGAGCAGTATTGCAGATAGAGTGGGGTGGTCTCGTTCTTCAGATAGTTGTAGTAGTATTGGGCTGCCTTCTCGTAGTCGCTCTTGGAGGCGCCGCGCAACAGATACATGTCGCCGAACAGCACGTTGATGGGAATCATCATCAGGCGTGTGTGTACGGAGGTGTAGCCGTTGTCCCACTTTCCGTTGGGGTCGGATGCCGAACCATAGAGCGGATAGGGGGTGTTGACGAAGTTGAGCAGACCGTCTTCGATGAACTTATCGACGATGTTGTCCTTGTTCACCACGTTCTGAGCATAGTCGAAGTTGTCGAGAACACTAAGATTGCTGACTGGCTCGGTGATGAAGGGCACCTCCTTGTAGTTCTTGACGAGTTGGAGATAGGCCCACGCACGGATGGCTTTCACCTGAGCGTATTCGGGAATCATGTACTTGGTGTTGGACTTGACCGCATTCGTGTCGGCATGGTGGATGTAGAAGTTGCAGTTGTTGATGACATTGTAGTAGTCGCTCACTTGCAACATGGAACAACTCTTGTTGTCGTTCTCGCTGCGGTCAAGCAGGTAGTTCTTGTCAGAACTGAGACCAAAACTGGAAATGGCGTTGAGCGTGTCGGTGGTGTACTGGGTCGAAGTGACAAGGTCGCCACGGATTTCGCCAAGAATGACCTGACGCTCGGCCACGTCTTGCATGGCGCGCATGATGCCGAGGTAGGAGTAGAGCGTGTCTTGCGCATTGCGGTAAGCCTTGTCGCCCGTATCTACCGTCATCATGTCCTCGCAGGAGGTGAAGCCCCCCAGCCCCCAAAGGGGGAGGGCTATCGCTGCTGCACGAAGGATATATTTCTTTATTCTGTTGATTGTCATAATAGATTGTTTTTGAATGGTTGTTTTGTTGCGTAAGCCCTCCCCCTTTGGGGGCTGGGGGGCTTACAGGTTGATTTTGACACCAAGATTGAAACTTCTGTTGGTGGGGAGCAGACCGGCATCAATGCCTTGATAGAGCACACTGTTGCCACAGGAGAACTCGGGGTCTTTGCCTGTGTATTTGGTCAGTGTGAAGAGGTTGTTGGTCTCGCCCCAGATGGTCAGACCCTGAATCCAGGAGGCATTGATGGGCAACTCGTAGGAGAGACGAATCTTCTTGAGTTTGAAGTAGGAGCCATTCTCAATCCAGCGGTCGGAGAAACGTTCGTTGTTCACCCACTCTTCTGACTCTGGCGACATGGCACGGGGCAGAAGGGCATTGTCGCCATCGTAGGTCCAGCGGTTGACGGCGGCACGGGTCTGGTTGTAGAACGTGTTGAGCGACTCCAACTGTGAACGCTGGTAGTTGTAGATGTCATTGCCTGCGGAATACTTGAAGTGGATGTCCAGACTCCAACGCTTGTAGGAAAGGTTGGTGTAGATGGTGCCGTAGATGCTGGGGTTGGGGTCACCAATCACGGTCTTGTCTTTCTCGTCGATGATGCCGTTGCCATCGAGGTCAACAAAGTGAACGTCGCCGGCTGAGAAGTTGCGGTAGGGCGAATTGGTGATGCCTGTGGGATACTTCAGGTAGTCGCTGTTGTTGTAGGCATGTGAGGCTTGCTCGTCGGTCGAGAACACGCCTGCGGTCTTGTAGCCGTAGAACACGCCTGCGGGGTTGCCGACTGAGGTGAGCACCTCGGCACCGTAGATGTTGTTGACGATGTCGCCTTCAGGCAGTGACGTAATCTTGTTCTTATAGTGTCCCATTGTGGCGCCGAGTTGCCACTTGAAGTTTTTGGTATTGACGAGGATGACATTGGCGCGTACATCTACACCCACGTTGCGGAGCGAACCACCGTTGCACCAGTAGTTGGTGAGACCCGACATGTAGTTGATGCTCTTCTGGGTGATGAGGTTGCTCGTGTTGGAGATGTAGAAGTCGGCACCTGCCTGAACGCGGTTGTTGAAGAACGAACCGTTGAGGCCGATGTTCCAGCGACGGGTGGTTTCCCACTGGATGGCTGGGTTCTCGATGTTCTCCAGTTGGAGTGCTGTGGCAGTCTTGAGGAACATGTAGGACTTGAAGTAGGTGCGGGCCACAGAGTAGTCGATGTTGTCGTTACCAGACTCGTCATAGCCTGCGGTCAGTTTCAGGTAGTCAAGACCACGCACGTTGCTCAGCCACTTCTCGTTGGTGAGCACCCAACCGGCCTGGAGGCTGGGGAAGATGCCCCAACGCACACCGAACATCTTGATGCCTTCGCTGGCCTTCTTGCCGAAGCGTGAAGAGGTTTCGGCTGAGAGGGTTCCTTCGAGGATGTAGGTGTTCTTGACGGCCCAACGGGCATGGGCATAGTATGCGAGGTTGTTCCAACCGTCCTGGTTGCCTTCGACAGAGCGGAACTTGGAGGTCATGTTAGGCATCTTGTCGTTGCCCGTATCGTAGGAACGCATGTAGGAGTCGGAGAAACGGTTGCTGGTGAAGCGGAGACCACCGAAGACGGCGATATCGTGCATGCCGTAGTTGTTGCTCCAGTTCACGCGGAAGTCTTCAAACACGGATGTCTCTTTCGAGAAGAGTGACTTCACGACTGAAGTGACGGTGCCGTAGCCTTCATAGACGAAGACGGGTGCACCGGCTTCGGGTAGGTAGTACTTCTCGTTGGAGCGGTTGAGTTGGTAGGCGAAGCGGTTGGTGAAGAACAGATGCTTGTTCACCTGCCACTTGGGCATGATGTTGAGGTTGAACTGTGTCACCTCCTGGCGGTTCTTGTTGTCGCCATCACCGTTGGCAAGAATCCAGTAGGGGTTGTCGAGTGCCACGTTCACACCATAGGCACTGGCAAAATCGAAGGGATAGTTGTCGTCGGTGTCTTTCCTGTACTTGCCTGCATAGACCGAAGAGAGGTGCAACTTGGCATCATCGCCTGTGTAGTAGCCATACTTCGACAGGAAAGGTGCCTGGATGAGACCCAGTACATTGGGAGATGAGAGGGTCTGCGAAGTGTATGACTCGGCCCAACCGTTGTCGCGAAGGTTGTTGGTCAACTTGGAGTAGGAGAGGTCAAGTTGGGTGGAGAGGTTCTTGATGAGTTTGATGTCGGTGTTGAAACGGATGTTGAGACGGTCGAAACCATTTTTCTTGGCCGTTGACTGCGAGTTGGTGTAGCCCAGCGAGAGGTTGTACATGGCCACATCGTCACCACCTTGCACGTTCACCTTGTAGTTTTGGGTGGCAGCCGTGCGATACAAGCCATCGGACCAGTCGGTATCGTTATGATACATAGGATACCAGTAGTAGGATGGGTCGTTGTTGAGGAAACGGATGGCTGTGCTGGCTGTGGTGTGCTCTGAACCGTATTCGGTCGTACCCATCAGGTCGCTGATGTAGCCGCGATATTGGCCAGCGTTCATCATGGGGGTGAGCGATGGTTTCAGTTCGAAGCCTGCATTGACGCTCACGTTAATCTTGGTGGCCATGGAGTGGCCGCGCTTGGTGTTGATGACCACAACGCCGTTGCCACCACGTGCGCCGTAGAGGGCTGTGGCGTTCTTCATCACTTCAACTGACTCGATGTCTTCGGGGTCGAGACCTGCCAGTATGTTGTTGAAGAAGCCATCGTGGATGCTGGTGCGGTCTAACTGCGGGTCTATGACCATACCATCGAGGATGATGAGTGGCTGTGCGTTGATGTTGAGAGAGTTGAGACCTCGGATGAACATGGCAGCACCTTGTCCGCGCAAACCTGAGCGGTTGATGGTGTGGATGTCGCCGGAGAGGCGGGTGTCTATCTCTTCGTCAATGGTGACAGCAGAGGTGTTGTCCAGTGTGGCTGTTGCACTTGCGGTAATCTTCGTGGTGGGTGCATAGGTGGCATTGAACTTGCTGCTGTACATTCCTACAGAGGGAACGGTGGGGCCATCGAAACTCACCTGTACGTCGTTGTACTCGAGCACGGTGACGTAGAGAGAGTTGATGAACACGGGCACTTTCAGTGTGTATTTGCCATCTTCGCCAGTCATGACTGAGTAGCGGCTGTTGCCGTAGGCTTGCACTCTGGCTCCGTCGATGGGTGCTTTGGTGGCGGCGTCATAGACATAGCCGCTCACTTCCTTCATCTCGTACTGAGGAACTTGGGCCGCAGCACTTCTCGCTCTTGCTGGCTGTGCTGCCGGTTCTTCAGGTTCCTGCGCAGTGAGGGTGGTCGCTCCTGATAACATCATGAGACCTATACCGAGGCGAAGAAAGCCTTTATGAATATTCTGATTTTTCATGTTTTTGTTATTTAGGAGTTTTTATTATTCTTCTGTGTCGTCATCGGCATTTGCACTGTCCAGTGCCCAGTCTTTGGGTTTCAGGATAATGGAGTTCACCCAGATTTCGCGGCTGTAATATGCTCTATCCTGGTTGGAGAAGTTACTCTTGATGTAAACCACAGGGTAGGCATCATTGGAAATTCCGTAGTAACTTACGGGGAACTCGAAGTCTTTGGCAACCAGAATGGTGTCGGTGTAGCACAACTGACCTTGTTCGTTCAGATGGATGCCTTTGTTGATGAAGTGCTTGTCATTCTTAATTATGGGGTTACCGCTTTCATCTAATATTACATTACCTTCTTTATCTGTTTGCTGATTAAAGTATTTTCCCTTTCCATCTTTAGCATAAAGGTCTGGATTGGAGAACTGATAGGGAGAGGACACACGCTTATCCTCCAAGTCGTAATAAAGTTGTACATAGAAGGAGTTGGGCAGATATACGTCTGTGTTGTAGTTGATGACTACATAGATGTCATATTTGCACGACAAGACATCGGTCAACTTGAAGTAAGCACCTGGTTGTGAAGTGGTTTTAAACGGCATCACTTTGTAGAAGTCATAGACGAACGTGGAGTCATACGTGACCCTGATATCTTCCTCACCTTCATTCTCGGCAGGATAGACAAAGACGGGATGGTCGTAGGTCATTCTTGCTCTGCTGACCACTGCCTGATTGTCTTTCGACTCAGGGTAGAGTTCGTCAATGGTGGGTGCGTAAATCTGATAGGGCCAGTTGATGTTGTTCTGCACGTAGGCATAGCCGTTGCTCACCTTCACGGGGTCTTCACCGCCGAACAGGTCGCCGTAGTTGTCCGCCTCAATCACGTTGTAGCGATTGGTCTGATTGAGTGTGCCGGTTTTCTTGAACTTGGTGCCAGCCGTGGTGCGGAGCGAGTCTGCGGCATTGATTTCTTCGATGGTGCTGATGGGCTTCTTGTTGAACTGCCAGTTTGCATTGAAGGCCAAGTTTTGGCAAATGGCATTGTTGGCATAGAAGTTGGTCAGTGAGTCTAACTCTTCCTCGGTGAATGACGTGATTTTACCCTCGATGGTGGTGTCGGCACCTGCTTCGGTCTGGGTGTTCACATCTTGCTTGTACATGCTCTTGAAGTGGTAGTACTTCTTGGTGTTCTCCAAGAGGGCTGTCCAAACGGTGTTGGTGGGCATAATCATGGCATAGCAAGAGTCCTCGCTGTCGAGGTATGCATTCATATAGTAGTCTGTATAGGTGTTGAGTGAATAGGTGACAGAATCGACCCATGTCTTCACGCCATCGATGGTTGGACCTTCTGTCGAGGCACTCTCGTAAAACTCTGTCTTTTCGAAACTCTTGAGGAAGTCTTTGAGCATGCTGAGGTCTTCGCGAGAGGCGATATACTCGTACAGGTTGGGCTGATAGGAGAGGGGGTCTCTCATCACATAGAGCAGACCGTTGGAGGTAGGCTCGGAACTGGGCGTGGCTTGCACACCTCCAATGGTGTGGTTGTCCAGGTCTATCGTGGCAGACTTGCTGTTGAACAGTTCAATCTGCTTCTCTCCTGTGCCGTTCATCGTGTAGTTGTAGCGGGCCATCGTGTTGCGGATGAACTCCTTCTCCAACTGGTAGATGTCTTCACGGGTACCATTTTTGAGAATGTTATCAAAACTGTTATAGTCGAACGTGCCGTTCTGAGGTGCCCAGACTGTGAAGGTCTGTTCGCCGTTCAGCAAGTCGGCGTATGTCTTCGTGCTGGTCTTTTTCTCTGTCTCGGAATAATAGACGCGCTGCAAGATGTCGGCATATTCGCTCAACTGGCTGTTGTTCTGGATGTTCTCCCAGATGGTGTGCTTGCCAGATGCAGCAGATGATATGTCGAAATGGTCATCGGAGCAGGCGCTGATGCCAGCAGCGAGTGCTGCTGTCATCAGTGAACCTGTGAGCCATTTACTGATATTGTTGATTTTCATATTTATTCGTTTATTGGTTTACCAAATGTCTTCGTTATATTCGCCAGCGTAGATGGCCTTTGGAACAAGTTCTATGTAGTCATAGAAGAACTCTTTCTTGGGGTCATCAAGTACAGACTTGAAACGGATCCAATAAGTTGCACCTGCCTCAAGTGTACCCGTGAAGATAATCTTACGAACGTGGCCGGAGATGTCGCGGGCTGTATGGCCCGTATCGCGGTAGATGTACTTGGGACCCTTCATGAAGCCCATGTTGCGCATGGTCTTCTGATTCTCATAGAGGGCTGTGGAGTCGCCGACAGTAGCGGTGATTTGGTCTTCAGACACCCATCCTGTCAAATCGACATTCACACCTGTGAAACGCAAGTCGAGTGGCACACCGATGGCGGGCAGGTTGCGTGGGTTCTTGCCGATATACACCTGAACCATGCCTCGGCGGTCGCTGGTCCACACACCATAGCGAAGTTCATAGGTACCAGTGTAGGGAACTGGTGGAAGTTTCATCGTGAAGTCAACCTTACCACGTATGTTGAACTCGTCCATTTGGTAGTCAACCCATGAACCGTCGCCTCCTGCCCAGCCAGTGTTGGGCATATACTCCAACTCGGTTTCGGAAGTGGCTTCGTAGATGTTGTCGAAGTAGTCGTTGGGGAAGAACCAGGAGTCGATACGATTCTGACGGATTTCGTTGGTCAGCAGTTCGGGGAAGAGGGAGGTGACATCGTAACGCATGCGCTCATTCAGCACTTTGGTTGGAACGTCAAGATTCCACAGGAGGATTCCGTCGATGGGGTAATAGAAGCCGTTGCGAGCCTCCATGGGACGACCCTCATTATCTTCTTTAATGAGAATGCCAGGAATGTTGACAGAACTGTTCAACTCGCGGTAGTCAGACTGGCGGTACTCGGATTTACGGTTGATGCGACGCTGAACTTCTCCTGCAATTCGACAGCCTGTTATCTTCATGGAACGGCGCTGAACACCCATGGTCTCCCAATACTCCCACACGTTCACGTTGAAACTGGTCTTGCCAGTGCTTTGTTCGTTCTTGCGAGTGGTTGGTGTGACACCATATTCGTTGGCAAAAGTAACCATGGTTCTGGTTGTCAACTTTTCAGGAAGGATGTGGTATGCTACGAACTGATTGAGCCAGTTGTAGTCGTTCTCGTAGTCATCTTCCCAACTGGTCTTGTAGCCTTGGTTGGTCTCGTCGTCGAAGTTGTTGTGTTCACGGATGTATTCCTTCAAAGAGGGAATGTCGGTGATACCGTTTGCTTCGAAGACATCGTCAGTCTCGACAAACACTGTATAGCCGTAGTTGCGCTTGTCGGGGAAGAGACCAGCATAGCGGTCACTACCAGTATAGTACTCTGCTTGTACTTTCGTACCTAACTTATCGTAGTGCTTTTCTTCCCACTCGGCGTCCTTGAACTTGTTGATTTTCTCGTCCCATCCCGTCAGCGAGAGCATCTCGCCGAACTTCTGCATGTTGTCAGTTCCGATAATCATTTCGGCGATGCTCGCTTTGGAGGGCGAAAGCACGTGGTCAACAGTGTGGATGTAGCCATTCTCCACCTCAATGTCGCCGTCGATAATCTTCGAGTTGATATTGATGTAGATGATGGTGTTGTTGGCATCGTCGTTGCCGTATGATGGCGTGATGTAACGGCCATTCATGTTGGTCAAACTCAGTGGCTCGTTGTTTGAGAACGAGGTGGTCTGGAAGGCTTCGTCGTTTCCATTTTCGATGATGGAATTGAAGACGATGTCCTCTGCCACGGAGTCGGGAAGTTCGTTGATGTCAGTCGAAGAAACTTGACCGATTTTCAGCAACGAGTCGATATACAGGGTGATGGCTTCATTTGTCGGGGCAAAGCAGGTGTAGTTACCACGAGCGTCCAGCAGTTCCTTCAGTGTGGAGGAAGAGCGTTTGCTCAGGTGAACTCTGCTCAAGATGGTGAGGTAACTGCTGAAAGTTTCGGGATTGTTCTCGAAGTGGTCTGTCATCATCTCACCCGTGAAGGTGTAGAGAGAACTCTCATCGATTTTTTCCGAACAAGAATTCAGCGTTACTGCGGAGATGGCTGCGATGAGCAGGGCGGCTCCGCAACATTTCTTAATATAATTCATCATTTTCATTGTTCTTTAGGTTATAGGTCATCTGTTCTTGATGAAGTCTCATTGACAGCCCAAACTCCGTTCTGGTAGAGCCAGGTGTTGTTTTTGATTTCATTGTTATAGACAGGCGAGAAGAGTGACTGCATATCAGCCAGTTTGGCTTGGATGGCCTTGCTGTTGGTGTATTTCTTGCTCAGAATCTCCAACATGTCTTTCGTGTTGCCACGGCGAAGTGCATAGCGGACAAGGTCAAACCAGCGCTTGCCTTCTCCCACAAACTCTCTGCGGCGTTCGGCCAGTACCAGGCTTTCCATGCTTGCGGAGGTGTTGAAGTTGTTCTTGAAGTTCAGCGAATCAGTCTTGGCATTTCCGTTGCTGGCTTGGTAGGCATAGGGGTTAGAACGCTTATAGACAGCCCGTACATACTGGAAGGCTTTGCTCAGATTTTCTTCATCCTCATACAACTGCGACATGGCTTCTGCCTTCATCAGATAAACTTCGGAGAGGCGGTAGATAATCCAGTTGGTGTTGAGGATTGACCTGCGAGTGCTTGCGATGTTAAGGGTAGTCAGGTTATCCTTCGTGTTGTCTGTTAAGTAAAGACGTGATTCGGGATTCGTCTGACTCACATCGCTTAAGATGAACTTGCCGATGGGGAAAGAGTTCTGAGTAGGCTCAGAGAAAAGGATGGTTTCCCATCTGCGGTAGTCTGTACGAGTGAAGACAGCAATCGGGGTGGTTGTGTTAGGTGACTCATCTGCACCTGCAAATGCGGCATCCACACCCACAAACTGTCCCGTGTTGCCATTGAGGGCAATGAAGAGGTCTGCCACCATGGCGTTGGTGTAGTCTGTTCCTTCCACCTGCAACTCGAAGATGGACTCGTCAGAGTTTCCTATGCCAAAAATCTGTCTGTGAGCATAATAGGGGGAAGAACTGTATGAGTCCAGCGTGATCTCATTTTGTGCGAGCAGGTCTTCGAGGTCCAGTTCGGTCAGAGTGCCACCCACGTTGATGCCATGCTTTTGAATGTAGTCTCTCTTCTCCTTGAAAGCCATGTCGATGACAAGGTCGCAGTAGTCAATGCACTGCTGGTAGTCCTCTTCAGCCGTTGTGCCATAGTCCTCCACACGAGAAGTGAGTTCCTCCTCCGTCAGTGGACCATTGTAACTCTTGGTCACGGTCACTTTGGTGAAAGGTTGGTTATTGCCAGCCTTGTAGGAGGCGCGCCAGAGGTACACATCTGCCAAGAGGGCATAGACGGCTTTCTTGGTGATGCGTCCCTTGTTCTCGACGGTGTTGCCATAGTCAACCACGGCATCGTCCTTGATAGATTCCAGGTCTTCGATGATGTTGTTCAGCACAGTCAGTTGGGTGGATTGTGCGGTTCGGAGTTCCTGTGAATCGTTGTTGTAATCCTCTGTGATATAGGGGATTTCGCCAAATGTGCGCACCAGATAGAAGTGGCACAAGGCACGGAGTGTCACCATCTCTGCCTTGATGGGCTTCCAGTTGTTGTTGGAGAAACTTTCGTCTCTCTCGATGATTTCGGGACCATGTGCCAATACCTTGTTGCAGTAGTTGATGGCATTGTACATAGCAGTCCAACTGAACTGATCATAGGTGGGCAGCAGGTTGGCATTCATGATGTTTGCCACAGGACCTGATGCCGACACACCACTGGAACGCTCGAAGTTGTCAGAACGCTCTTCGCCCCAGTAGATATACTTGGCCAAGATGTCATTGTCAACCAGACGCTTGTAGCATGCCATGACAGAACTGTTCAAGTCGTTCTTGTCTTTCCAGTAATCTTCCTCCACGATTTTGTTGGTTGGTGTGATGGTGAGGAAGTCGTCGCACGAAGCGAGTGTCATTCCTGCACCGGCCGCCATCAGTCCGCAGAGTGTTATATTTTTAATGATATTTTTCATTGTCTTATCTGTTTCTACGGTTTTTAGAATCCAAGATTTACACTGACGGTGAAAGACTTAGCACGTGGTGTCTTGGAGTTGTCGATACAAACTCCCCATGCGCCATAGGAGACTTCGGGGTCGATGCCTGTATATTTCGTCAGCACGAAGAGGTTGTTGGCTGATGCCGTGATGCGCAGGCTCTGGAAACCGAGGTCTTTACATACCTTGTTGGGGAGTGAGTAACCCAACTGCATGTATTGCAGACGGAGGTAGTCACCTTTCTCCACGAAGCGGTCGCTGGCCAGCGAGTTGTAAGATGCACCAATGTTAGCGTTCATGGCACGAGGAATTTCGGTGATGTCACCGTTCTTTCGCCAGCGCCAAGCCACAGCACGAGACTGGTTGATGTTGGTACGCATGGCCTCGTTGTTCAGACGTGCCAGATTGGCAATCTTGTTGCCGAGACGATAGTTGAAGGAGAGTTTCAGCGTCCACTGTCCATAGTTGAAGTTGAAGCCGAAACCACCATTCATCTTCGGGTTAGAGTTACCCAAATAAACGATGTCAAGTTCGTTGATTTGGCCATCGTGGTTGATGTCGTCGTAGATGACATCACCGCCCTTGAACTCATAGTTCTTGCCTCCATAGTTGAAGTACATGTGGAGTGGATTGCCCTTTGAGTCATAGAGGATAGCACCGCTGGCATCACGTGCTACAGGGAGGGTGGCGTTTTCGCCACGCTCCTCGGCTGCCGCAGCCGTGTTGTCGCCATAGGTGGAACGAGACAGTTCCGTGTAGCCACTGTGGTCATAGTCGTAGCGGTAAACACCCTTGTAGCGGAAACCGTAGATAGAACCGACGGCATTGCCAATCTGGATGCGCTTCAGGAAGTCGGCATTGTTGTAAGAGTATTCACCGTTCATGCCAGCCAACACGGTTGCATCCATCTCGGTGATGGTGTTGATGTTCTGGGCTATGTTGAAGTTCACAGACATGGAGAACTTGCCCTTCTTCAGGAACTTGCCTGTATTGAGGAAGAGTTCCCAGCCACGGTTGCGCAAGCCGCCCACGTTTCTTGAACCTAATGAGCCGAAACCTGTAGAACCGGGGATACCTACACCGTTCATGAGCAGGTCCTTCGTCTGCTTGTTGTAGTAGTTGAAGTCAAACTGCAGCAAGTCGTTGAAGAGGTTCAGGTTGGCACCCAAGTTCCACGAGGTAGTGGTTTCCCACTTCAAGTCAGTCAGTCTCAGGCCGTCGGGGTTGATGGCAGAACTGGTTCTGTTGCCCGAGCCATACGTTCCATAGCCGCTATACATATTATACATCAGGTATTCGCCGCTAGGTTCACGACCTACGCGACCCCATGATGGGCGGAATGACAGCATGGAAATGATGTGGTCGAGATGTAACTTCTCGAAGAATGGTTCCTGGTTGATGTTCCAACGGGCAGAGATGCCGGGGAAGGTACCCCACTTGCGGCCTGCACCGAACTTGGTGGAACCGTCGCGGCGCACGGTGGCGTCGAACGAGTAGCGACCGTCGAAGAAGGAGATGTGCATGCTACCCAGCATAGAGGCTCTGCGCCACTGGCTTGTGCCTGATGTTGCACCCGTCAGGTAGGCTTCGGCGATGGAGGAGTCGATGCCTGTTGGCACACCGTTGTGCGAGATGTATTGGCTGGTGCCATTACCCGATGTGAACTCAAACTGTCCCAAGAAACTCATCGAGAGCAGTTCTGGGTTGTTGAAGTGAGGGATGAAGATGAGTTTTTCACGGTTGGTGAAAGCCAATGACTTATACTCGCTGTTGCTGGTCTTGTTCACACCCGAAGCCCACGAATCGGTGGTCAGTGAAGAGGGAAAGTACGTGTTGGTTGATTCGTTGTAGATGTCCATATACACTTCCGCATTCAGGTTCAACTGGTGAGACTCAGAGTCTTTGCCCAACAGTTTGTACTGGATGTTGAACTGTGGGTTGATACGATAAGTCGATTGATTGTTGAATGCTCGGTGTGCGATGGCCACAGGGTTGCCGATGGCCTTCATGTCGCGCAGGTAGTAGGAAGAGTAGTAGTTGTTGCCACCAGCGTTGGTTGTGGGGTTGGTGGGCAGCATCTTGTAGTAGTCTCCTGTTCTCTGTCCGTATTGGTCATACTCATCGATAGACATGTTAGGCATGCTGTTGTATGCCTTGCCGAGGATGGAAGTTGTTGAACCGCCATCCCAGTTGCGGTGGTTGTCAGTGTAGGTGAGGGCGAAGTTGGTAGAGAAGCGGATGCGGTCAGACACATCATAGTCGAGCACAAGACGCGTGGAGAAACGGTCGAGGGTCTGCTTGATGATAGTACCTGTCTGATGGTCGTAACCGCCAGAAATGCGGAACTTGGCCTTTTCGCCACCACCCGTGATGGTCAGATAGTAGTTGTGAGTCTGAGCGAACTGGTTGACAGCATCCACCCAGTCGGTGTTTCTGTTGAAATTGTAGTACTGAATGGGGTAGGACTGGTCGTAGTTCAACTCCACCATGTCAGATGTGGCTGCGTTCTGCTTAGGGTTGAAGTAGGCCTCCTTGAGCATCATGGTGTAGCCGTCGCCGTTGAGCATGTTCAGGCCTGATGGGGCCCATGACCCGGTGAAGCGGTAAGAGAAGTTGATTTTCGTCTTTCCGGCCACACCACGGCGAGTGGTGATTTCAATCACACCGTTGGCACCTTTCGAACCCCAGATGGCGGTTGCGGCAGCGTCCTTCAACACCTTGATTTCCTTGATGTCTTCGGGGTTGACGGAGAGAAGGGTGGAGAACTGCTCCTCGTTGTCGAGGTCTTCAAAGTTCACCTCCGACACATCGTCTGGCAGGTCGAAGATGTTGCCATCGACTACGATGAGTGGTTCGGCCGAACCATTGATGGTGCTGACACCACGCATACGCATGGAGGTACCGGCACCCAGGTTACCAGAGTTGGCGATGATGTCGAGACCGGCAATCTTACCCTGCAGGGCTTCGTCGGCTGATGCGAAGGAAAGACCTTCCACATCGTCCATGTTCATGGTTTGAGTGGCCACAGAGATTTCTTTCAGTGGGATGGACATGCCGTTGCTCTGTACCATAGGCTTGGCTTTCACCACCACTTCGGCCAACTGCGTGTTGTCTTGCAGGCGGATGTTGAACTTAGAGGTATTGCCAATCACTTGACTCCAGGTCTTGTAGCCTACGTAACTGACCACCAGTTTGTCTTTGGGATTCTTAATCACCATCGAGAAGTTACCGTTGATGTCGGTCACGGCTGCTTCCACGATACGGTTGTTGTTGTCTCGCTCCACAACGTTGGCCATTGCGATGCCGCCCAGGTCGTCATAGACGTAGCCCGTGACGCGCCGTTGTTGAGCCATGGCTGAACTTACACAGAAGAACAGCACGAGAGATGTGAGAATAAATTTAATCTTGTTCATATTGCGTTCTATGTAAGTTGATTATTCGAGGATTCTGTAGTTGGTGAAGTAGGCGTCGTGCATGCTTGAGGACTTCCACACGGAGTCGTAGCGTCCGCCTTCATAGTTGGTGAAGTTCAGCACACCATCAATGCCGTGTATGACAGCAGAAGAACTGGTTGTCAGTATGGCGCTGATGGGGTTGGAGTTCTTGTTGGTGATATAGTCACGCACGATGATGTTCTTGTTGCTGGTGATGTTGTGCTTTTCGCCTGTGGCATCTTCTACAGTCAGTTTACCGTTGCCAGCGCCTGAAACAAACAACTTGCGATAGACGCCTGTCTTGCTGTTGATGGTGGCTGTTTCGTATGCCGTGCGCTCTGTGGCTGGGGTGTCTGCAAAGATGCAGTCATCCTGGAAGTGATACTTCACGAAGTTCACGATTACTTCCACCATGTCCTTCGCTTCATTGATGCGCTGTTCCAGTTCTTCGGCGGTCAGGTCAGACTTTTCTTCAGTGTCAAGTTCCAGCAGTTCGCGCAGTTGGTGCCATGTGGGCAGGCCCTTGCTTTCTGCTTCTTCCATGGCTGCATTCGTCGGAATGTAAACGGTGTAGCGGTAGTTGTTGAAGAAACGGATGTTGGAGTTGTCACTGCCATCAATCTTGTTGAAGTTGGAGGTGAAGTTGCCGGCTTCATCTTTCGTGTAGTAGTAGCAAGGCAGGCCTCCGTTGTTGGTAAAGATGGTGTACTTCTGCTGTTGGGTGGTTGACTTGAAGCCAATGGCATCCAGCACCTCGATGTCGGTCTGGCAGAGTTCGAAGAACTTGGAGAATTCGGGGTTCTTGTACATGGCAGAGTAAACGCTCTCGATGGTCGGAACGAGGGGCTGGTCAATCATGTAGGCGAAGCCGTTGCCGTAGCCGTTCGTCTGTGCCGACTTGTCGTCGAAGCCTGTTACGGTGCAGTGTTCGTCGTTGTCGATTTGCCATCCGCCCTTGACGGTCATGCCGGCAGTGCGCTTTTCTGCGTTCTCGACATAGATGACTGCGTTGTTCTTGGTGTAGAAGTAGTGCTTGTCGCACTCCATGCCTGTCTGGGTTTCCTTGATGGATGAGCCGGCCACACTGTCGCTGTGGATGACGGTGTGGGTCTCCAGCATGTCCTTCAGACGGTTGTTGTAGGTGGCTGCACCCACGTTCTCGGTTGCCACGAGTTCGCCCAGGCTGCCAACTTGGCTGATGGGGTCGTAGTTATACTTGTAGGAAGCGACGCTCAACTGGTTGCTCTTCTTGGTGGCATCCCATGTGTACTTGTAGGCACGTCCGACGAGGGTGGTGCCTTCGCCGAGTGTGGGATTGTAGAACGACAGCGGGTCGATGTAGAGGAAGTTGTTGTCGTTGGGCACGAAGAAGGAGAAGCGTGAACTCATGGCGAGCAGGTAGGCGTTGTAGTTCAGTGGCACGCTGCTGATGGTCATGTCCTTGATGGCATAGCGGAAGATGTGCTTGTCGGTCTCGGTGTAGGCAGGTGCGAGCACGGCTGCATATTCGGCCGGTGTGGTCACTTCGTCCATCAGATAGATGACACCGTTGTTGGCGAAGAGCACGTCGAGAATCTTGCCTCTGTGGTAGTCGTCGGCCTCGTCGAACATGGGGTCTTGTGCCGAGTTCTTGATGGTTTCAAACTTGCTGGGCACGGTGCTGTTGAAGGATGCCTTCATCAGGTTGTTGAGCAGGCTCTGGATGACGTCGATTGGAATCTGGTCGATGGCCTGATAGATGAGGTCGAGGTCTGTGGTGCTGGCCGAGATTTTGTCAACCATGTCGGGGGCGTATGCTTTGATGAGGAAGTGTCCGCCACCGTTCGTGTCGAAGAAGTACTGGGTGAGTTTCTCGTCGCTCGGGCAGAAGATGGCGGCCATGTCCTGCGCCTTGTCGCTTTGGTCATCGGCGTATGTGTTCCATCCCGGGTCGTAGTTCAGGTAGTGGCTCACGGCGTTGCCTGCAGGGTTGCCCACGGGGTCGGTGCCTGCATCGTTCTTGAGGGCTTTGTTGTCTTGTGAGCGGTTGGAGAAGTAACGCTTCTGGAAGACTGAATCGACATCGTTACCATAGATGAGGCGGTAGCGGGTGGTCAGGTCGGCACTGTAGAAGGGTGCCGAGAAGCGGTCTATCATGTGGCTGAAGATTTGGGTTCTGCTATTGGTGCGCAGCACTTCGGCCATGTTTTGCGGATTGACAAGCACTCGGTCGAGGCAGTCCACGTAGCCGTTCTGGCAGGTGATGTCTTGCTGAATGACCTTGCAGTCGTAGATGTAGGCGTCGTTCTTGTCGCGTTCCTGGCCGGTGAGGATTTTGAAGTCTTCATCGGTGATGTTCTTGTTGGCCATCTGTGAGGCCAGGAAGTGGGTCATCATCGGAGTGGTGGCGTCGAGTGCCATGTAGATGCCCTTCTCGTTGCGGAAGCGTGCCCAATAGTCCTTGTCGTCGGGGTTGTAACTGACGGGCAGGTCCTCGGCCAGGAAGTGAGGCACCGAGTCGGTCACGTCGGCTGCTGTCTCGCGGCGCAGGGCCTGTCCCTTTTCGGGCTGGTCGTTGTCGCCGCCGCCAGCGGGTGTGCTCGACATCATTTCGAGCAGGTAGGCATTGTTCACCATTGCGCTGTTCAGCAGCAGTTTCTTCTGACTCTTGGTCAGTTGGTCATAACTGCTTACTCCCCACGCATTGTCCTCGTAGAAGGTCTTGAAGGCGTCGTCGTTGGCCACGAAGAGTGTCTTTGAACCTGTACGAGCGAGTACCTCCTTGTAGTCAAGGTCGTCGATGAGCCTGACGAAGTTGGTGTAGTTGCCCTGGCTCTCAAGATACTGGTAAATGCTCGACCCAAGCCACGACGGGTCTTCGTCGTCGAACTTGTAGTCGTCCTTACACGAATAGGTTGAGCCGCACAAGACGAATAGGAAGAATGCTTTGGCTGCATACTGTCCTAATGTACAAAAGCGCTTGTTCATAAAGGTTAGATATTATTTTTAGTTTGTTTGATGTTGAAGTCGTCCTCTTACATATATATAATAATGTATGCTACATAGGAGTGATGTCTGCTTTAGGTTGATAAATCATGTTCAGTGGCCAGCCAATTCTATTGACCAAACCAATTGCAAAGATAATAAGTATCTGCTAAACATTGAGGTCTTACTGGTGGTTTAGGGTGTTCTATTAACTTTTTTTAACGCACAAAAAGTTAAATTCTATTTAGATGGGTGGTTTTTTGTGGGCTAAAGTGGAAAAACTCTTCAAAATTTTAACGGTTCTTCTCATTCCCGCACCTCTCTCTCAGGGAGGGATGTGGAAGTGTAGAATCGGAAGGCGGAAATGGGGGTGTGAGTGCAACGTCGTGCAGATTGCAATAGGAACGGTGTAGAATTTATAATTGGTGTGCCGTACAAATTGAATATGCAACGGCGTTGTACGTAGGGCAGGAGCAGGCAACAAAAAACAGCGGCATCGGGTGTTTGACTTTCCCGATGCCGCTGTTGGCTGTTGGTTGAAGGCTGAGTGTCGGTTTATTTGACCAGCACCTTGCCCGACTTTCCGTTCGCTTTCACCACGTAGATGCCTGGTGTCAGTGCTGAGGTGGCGGACACTTGTGCCCCCGATGCCGTATAGACCTCGAAGGTGGCAGCACCATCCACATAGAGGCGTCCATCGACGATGCGCACACGGAGTTTGCCGTTGCTCGACGGGTCGGCTGTCAGGTCGGTGATGGCGGTCGGGACGGTTCCTCCTTCGGTCACTTTGGCAATGACCACCCAACCCAGTTCGTCCTGATATTTTTCGTTATTGGTACTGACGAGGACTTTCTTGCCATCTTCGTCAGTGATGGTGCTTTCGAGTGTGCGTTTCACTCTGATGCCCTTCACCCATGTCTTGTCGCCAATTCTTTCGGTCATGTTGATGCGGCGCAGCATGGTGAGGGAGGGGTAGTTGTTGGTCTGCAGGTCGGCCAGAATGACTGGATTGTAGAAAGAAGCCTCTTCGGTGGTCTTTTCTCCGTCGGTTCCAGTTTCGATGCGGAAGGTGTTGTCTTTCACTGCAGTTCCATATATTTTGCTGTCGGTGCCTATGCCTGCCGCAATCATGATGTCGCTTTCTTCGTCCACTGTGCCCAAGCCGGGTGTGATGGCAAGGTAGTTGACATTCAGTTTTGTGGTTATCTTTCGCCCAGATGCCTCCTCGGGGTAGATGATGAACTTGAAGCCTGTGTTGGTGATGTCGAACACGCGGACGGACAGGGCTGTCGCTTTGTTGGTGCTTGTAGCGTTAGCGTAAGCCGTGTTGTTGGCCACTTCCGTTAAGACGACGGGAGTGACACCTTCGGGGAAAGCCTGCTGGAAGGTCACTTCGGTCACTTCGGTGAAGGCATTGTCCGAAGCCTTGTTGGCTTGACAGTTGCCCACTTCATAGTCGAGGTCGCCAAACTTGCTGTGTCCGTCGTTCAGTGCAAGGAAGGGCACCTCAATGGCCGATGCGAGGTCGGCTTTGTTCGAGTTCCAAGGCAGTATTCTGTACTTGAAATTATTCTTGCCCGTTGTATTGCTTGTCACATTGCCCAGCGTGAAAGTGGAACTCTCGTTGGACAGGATGCCGATGAACAAACGGTGGTTGGCATCGGGGAACGAAGTGGCGTAGTTCACGGTGTTGTCTTCGGTGGTGCTGACACGCAGATTGCCATACTGGAATCCATCGATGCCTTGGGCCGGGTCAACGTTCACTGTCACCTCGTTGGTGTAGCGAGACTTGTTGTCAGAGCCGATGTCGCATATCCTGTAATAAACGGTTCCGGCCAACCCTGTCACATCGTCGGTGTAGGTGATGGTGCCATTCTCGTGCAAACCGATGTCTTCTACGGTTTCATAACTTCCGCCTTGCAACTTTCTTTGGACACAGATGGAGTTTGACTGTTTTGAGTTGTTGTGTGTCCAGGATATGGTCACTTTCTTTGCCGCTGCGTTGTATTTCTCAAACGTGAGGTTGGTCGGGTCTTTGTATGTCCATGGCATGAAGTATTCGTTGCCGTCGGTGTAAGCAAAGCCTGAGTGGTAGGTGCCCAGCACTTTTCCGCCGTCGGTCAGCGAACCGCCCGACTCAATCTGACGTTTCGATTCCACAGCGTTATAGACAGCAAGACGCTCCAGCCATTTGTTCTCGCTCTTGTCGGCACGGACAAGCACGTCTTTCAGCCACACGCCGTTCTTGTACTGGTCATTACCGCTTCCCCAAGTGTACCATCCTTCGGAGTCGGTGGTGAAACCGCTCTCGGTGGTCCAGTTGGCACCATTGTTCCATTCAGTCGCCCACACGGGCAGACCCGTGGCGGTGTAGAGCGTCTTGAGGCGATCGATACAGCCCTGCGGACTTTGCCCTCCGATGTAATAGTGGGTTGCCACAAAATCCACGCGGATGTTGTTCTGGCGACACCAGTTGATGTATTCAGTCACCCAACCGGTGTTGGGGTTGCAGCAGGCAAAAGTGCCGATGCGCTTACCGCTGTAGAGGAATTCTTTGGCAACATCCACCAAGGGGTAGTCTCCGTGGTTAGTGCGCGGTTCGCTAGGTATGGCGGTTACGTATGTATAGACCTCCCCTTTTCCACTGGTGTTGTCTGGCTCGTTCTGTCCAAGGATGTGTGTACAAGTGTTGTCCGAAGCATTGAGGTTAGCCCAAGATTCCCAGGCTCCTTTATACCCCTCGCTATTAGAGTTTCCGGCTTCGTGATGGCGCTGTGGCACGTATTCAGCGTCTGTCTGGCTGCTTCTGCCCCCCCCCCAATCGTAAAACCAAGACGAGTTTGTACCCACTCGGATGGCTTCGGCTCGCGCATCGCTCATGCCGAGTTTTGTGGGCCATTGCCAGCGGAAAATGCGGAAAAAGCCCAGTTTTCCAGCCAGATATTTGTTGAGAGTGATTTTACGGTCGGCACTGTTGGCAATGTAGCAGTGACTGTATCCTGTGCCATTGGCTTCGTTGGCTACTGTACACATGTATCCACGCTTCAAGATGAAGGAACGGGCCGCGTCTTTCCATGGACCTGATATGACGCGGTTGGTGGTGTTGTACCCAGCAATAACTTCTTCGCAATTGTCATCGCTGCACATGACAACGGGGTAGAAAGGGGTGGCATCTGCATTCTTGGTGTCGCTGTGAGCAAAAACAATGGAGCCATGCCGATAGATGCTCACTCGGGCATTTGTCCCGTTGACAAGCGGCTTGCCGTTAGAGTTTATTTTGCTTAAATATTGGGAGAGAACGACTGATGGACGTATATTTTCAAACACGACGGTTGCATCCGTGTTTTGAATGTCAATACTGGCCATCGTCGTGAAAGGTTCGCTGGAACTTGTGATAGTGTAGTCAATTGCTTCTGTCAATGTGACCGTTCCTGTCACTTGTTCTACTTTTTGGATAGTGTTTTGTGCATTGGCTGCAAGCCCGAAGGCCATGAGCAATGCCAGGGTTAGTTGTTTCAGTTTCATAGTTTATTGTCGGTTTTTAGTTTGATTTTATGTCTTCTTTGATAGTTAGTATTCTTTTCCAGTCTTTATAGTTTTTCTAGATTATCTAGCCCATCTAGTCTATATAGTCCTATTGGGCAGTGTAAAAATCAGTGATTCTGATGATGGCCCTTGTGCAGACGGGGCAGAAATCCTCCACTTCGTTAATCTTCATGCGGCACTCCTGGGCAGGACGATAGCAGCCTTTGCTCTGATAGCCAGCCCCCTCAAACACACCAACCACTTGGGTGGCTTTGTTCAGGGCGGCCATTGCCTTGGGGTCGTTCTTGTCCACCTTCTTGAAGTCGGGCACTTTAGGGTCGAGTGGGGTGGGGATGGGTTGCTTCTTGGGCATCATGTCGGCCCACTTGGTGCTGAAGTTCTTGAGGGTGGTGATGTTAGGCTCCCATGGCTCAGTGTCGGCTGGATACCACTCTGTGTCCATGTCATCGTAGGCATACTCGTCAGCCAGACCTGCATAACTGTGGCCAAACTCATGTACGAACACCTCCTTGAAGGTGGGGTGGTCGCTGGTGGAGAAGGTCACCTGGTTGTAGATGCCGCCGCCGCCATAGGTGTCGGAGTTGACCAACACCATGATGTGCTCGAACGGTACGCCGCTGAGCAGGTCGTAGATGCGGTGCATGTCTTGCGACATCAGGTAGCGGTCGGTGTAGAACGTGTCGTAGTGGCTGCCGGCGGGGGTGTTGTGCCACACGCCCTGATGAGGCACCGTGGGGCCAGCCTCTTGCGAGGGGGCAGCCACAGCCACCACGTTGAAACGGTTTTTCAGAGACTTGAAAGGTTCACGCTCGAACAGGGCATCGACAGCACGTTGGCAGTCGTGGTAAAACTTGCCCATTTGAGCCTCGGTGTAGCCTTCGGCCACGATGGCCAGGTCGATACATCCAGTAAAGTCAACTCCCTTGAAGGGGTCATAGGCAGAAGCGGTGTAGTCGCGGCCACTTCCGTTGCGAGGTTCATCGGATGGAGTGCGAGACGGAATGTCACCCTGTGCATGGGCTGGCTTCCACACATAGTGGAACGGAATGCCGTTGTTGCCGATTCGGCGGATGAGAATGTCCTTGGGGTCAACCGTGTGGGTCATCTCGGCGACGACTGCTTGGTGATTGTTGGTCAGGGTGACGGTCACGTCGATGGGGCTTTTTGGGAAAGGCACATTGTAAGAAGTTTCAAAAGCCTTATCGACTTGCTTGGCTTCATCATACTGCAACCACTCTTGGAACAAGGTGGAGAACGTGTTGACGTAAATCACTTGCTGGGTGGCATGGTCTCTGACGGTCACTTGTCCGTTACCGTTCAGAAACTTCTCCGACAGGCGGCTCTTGCGACCTGCCCACTTGTCCTGCTTTTTCAGTTCTTGCAGGTAGATGTGCTGCTCTTTTGCATTGCCGGCAAAGATGTAGTCGAGGCGCAAAGTGGCATCCTCAAAGTAGTTGTCGAAAGATTGGGCCTGCACAGAAAGCATGCAGACAAAAGTCAGTAAGGTGGTTAGTAGTAGTTTCATCGTGACACGGTTGTAAGTATAGTTAGATTGCAAAGGTAGGTAAAAAAAATAAGTGGAAGAAAAACTTGGGCATTTTTCTTCCACATTATTTATAAATTATGATATTTTCATTCGGAAACTATAGCATTTTCTCTTGCAAAAACTGTCCTGTGTAACTGTAAGCGCACCGTGCCACCTCTTCTGGTGTACCCGTCACCACGACGTTGCCGCCTCCTTGTCCGCCTTCGGGGCCGAGGTCGATGAGGTGGTCGGCACACTTGATGATGTCCATGTTGTGTTCGATGATGAGGATGGTGTGTCCTCGGGCAATGAGGGCATTGAAGGCATCGAGCAGTTTCTGGATGTCGTGGAAGTGCAGTCCGGTGGTCGGTTCGTCGAAGATGAAAAGTGTTGGTTCAGACTTCTCCTGACTCAGATAGTAGGCCAACTTGATGCGCTGATTCTCGCCTCCCGACAGTGTGGAAGAGGTTTGGCCGAGTTTGATGTAACCTAAGCCCACGTCTTGCAGGGGTTTCATCTTCTCCACAATCTTCTTCTGTCCATGCTTGCTGAAGAACTCAACCGCTTGGTTGATGGTCATTTCCATGATGTCGTAGGCATTCACGCCTTGATACTTCACCTCCAGAATGTCGCTCTTGAAACGCTTGCCGTGACAGGCTTCACACTCCAGCACGAGGTCGTTCATGAACTGCATCTCCACGGTCACCGTGCCTTCGCCCTTGCACTCTTCGCATCGGCCACCTTCGGTGTTGAAAGAGAAGTAGGCTGGCGTGTAGCCCATCTGCTTGGCCAGTTGCTGGTTGGCGAGCAGTTTGCGGATTTCGTCCCATGCGCCGATGTAGGTCACGGGGTTGGAGCGCGAGGAGGTGCCGATAGGGTTCTGGTTGACAAAATCGACATGCTTAATCATCTTCATGTCGCCCTCCAGTCCGGAGAACAGCCCCGGCTTTTCGCTGCTTTCGCCCAACTGCCGCTTCATGGCTGCATAGAGGATGTCTCTGACCAACGTGGATTTGCCCGAACCCGAAACCCCCGTCACGCAGGTCATCACGTTCAGCGGAAACTTCACATCGATGCCCTTCAGGTTGTTGGCACGGGCATTCTTCACCATGATGTAGTTGTTCCAAGGCCGACGGCTTTCGGGAATGGCAATCTGCTCACGTCCAGTCAGATAGTCAAGCGTGTGCGATTGCACATCTTTCATCTGTTTCGGATTGGGATTTGGTGGGCCTGCATACATGATTTCTCCGCCCAATCGACCTGCATCAGGCCCGATGTCGATGATGTAGTCTGCGGCCCGCATGATTTCCTCATCATGCTCCACCACGATAACCGTGTTGCCCAGTTGCTGCAGTTGTCTGAGCACGTGGATGAGTCGTTGGGTGTCGCGCGAATGCAGGCCGATGCTGGGTTCGTCCAGAATGTACATGCTGCCCACCAGCGAAGAACCGAGACTCGTGGCAAGGTTGATGCGTTGGCTTTCGCCGCCCGAAAGGGAATTGCTCAGTCGTGCCAACGTCAGGTAACTCAGCCCCACATCCACGAGGAACTGCAGACGGCTCTTGATTTCGGTCAGCAGCCTCTGGGCTATCTTCTGCTCCTGCGGAGTCACCTTCAGGGTGCGGAAAAACTCGTTCAGGTCGCTGATGGAAAGTTCGCACAAGTCGGTGATGCTCCGTCCACCTATCTTCACATACTCTGCTTCCTTCTTCAGCCTTCGTCCGTGGCAGGTGGGGCAGGCGGTCTTGCCTCTGTAGCGGGCCAGCATCACGCGATACTGGATTTTATACTGATTCTCCCGCAGCATGCGGAAAAACTCGTCGATACAGATGGAGCGGTTGCCCCATTCGTTCTCCTCATACACCCCATGCCACAACACTTCTTTCTGCCGTTCGGTCAGTTGGCTGTAAGGTGTGAAGATGGGAAAATTCTCGTATTTCTCAGCCCTCCTCACAAACTCCTTCTTCCATTCCGACATCTTCTCGCCTTTCCAGGGAGCCACGCAACCGTCATACACCGAGAGTTGGGGGTCGGGAATGACCAGACTCTCGTCGATGCCGATGATTCTGCCGTACCCCTCGCACTCTGGGCAAGCACCCACGGGCGAATTGAAGGAAAACATCTGGTCGGTCGGTTCCTCAAACTCCATGCCGTCGGCTTCAAACTTCAGCGAAAACGTCTGCTTGTCGCCGTTCTCAAACTGCAGGATGCACACACCGTCACCCTCATACAGTGCCGTGTTGGCCGAATCGACCAGGCGGTTGATGGTCGCTTTCTCGTTGGCCACCTTCAGGCGGTCAATGACTAAGCGCATCTTCTGTTCTGTGTGCTGCAACTTGGGTGCAGCAGAGCCTACAGCCTCCATCACCTCCGTTATCCTCATCACTTCTCCATTCACTTCCACCCGTTGGAAACCGCTCTTGTAATCCACATCCAACTGCTCCGTCAGCGTCCTTCCGCCTCTCACTTTCAACGGTGTCATCACCATCAGTTTCATCCCCTCCTCATGCGCCAGCATGCACTCGATGATGTCATCGGTCGTGTTCTTCTTCACCTCCAGTCCGCTCACGGGTGAAAAGGTTCGTCCAATCCTCGCATAGAGCATGCGCAGATAGTCGTAAATCTCCGTGCTTGTGCCCACGGTCGAACGTGGGTTGCGGCTACTCACCTTCTGTTCGATGGCAATGGCAGGCGAAATGCCCTCGATGAAGTCGCAGTCGGGCTTCTTCATCCGTCCCAGAAACTGCCGTGCATAGGTCGAAAGGCTCTCCACATATCGTCGCTGTCCCTCGGCATAGAGCGTGTCGAACGCCAGCGACGACTTGCCCGAGCCGCTCACACCCGTGATGACTACAAACTTGTCGTGCGGAATCTGCACATCGATGTTCTTCAGGTTGTTCACCCTGCATCCGCGCACACTGACAAAGTCCTTCAGTTCGGCGCGTTTCAGTTCTATCTTTTTCATAAATCGGCCACAAAGTTAGGGAAAAAACGGCTGTTTCCGATATTTTTTTGCCAAAAGATGTGGCGGATGAATATTTTTCCTTACATTTGGCGCAGAATATGGGAAAGAAAGTCAAGAGCCTGTTGTGGGCGATGCTGTTGCTGTGCAGTTGTCAGGAGCCGCATGAGACGGTGGTGCTGACAGGCGAGGAACCATTCCGCGAGGGCGACCTCGTGTTGCGATGCGGCTATGGGATGGAGAGCAAGGCAGTGACCGAAACCAGCCAATCCGTCTATTCCCACATCGGCATGCTGCACCTCGATACGGCAACAGCCCGATGGATGGTCGTCCATGCCGTGCCAGATGAGGCAGAAAGAGGGGAACCCGAGCGGCTGAAATGTGAGCCTCTGGCAGAATTTTATGCTGCCCATCGGGCTATCAGGGGAGCATGGATGCGAGTCGATTGTCCCGACTCAGTGGCCGAAACGGCAACTCGCTACGCGCTGCAAAAAGTGGCTGAGCGGGTGGAGTTCGATGGCGACTATCTGCTCTCCGACACCACCAGACTCTACTGCACCGAACTCGTCTGGCAAGCCTACCTGCACCAGGGCATCGACCTCAGCCAAAAGCGTCGCCACGATGTCCCCCTGCTCTTCAGCAAGGACGGCGAGTGCATCTTCCCCATCGACATCGAAGAAAGTGAAAAGATACTATTTGTTCAACCCTTTAATACCCAAAAGCAATGAAAAAAATTCTTTCTATTCTGAGCATCGCCCTCGTGGCCGTCATGTTCGTTTCGTGTTCCAAGAACTCACCCGAAGGAGTGGTGACGCAGTACTACGCTCTGGTGCAGGAAGGCCAGTATGAAGAGGCCATTGACCTGCTCTACTTCAAGAAAGGTCTCTCCGACAAGGACAAGCAGCAACTCGTCACGATGTTCCGCGAGAAAGGCACCAAGGAGTATGACAAGAAAGGCGGCATTGCCGATGTTGTCATCGACAACGTGCAGATGGAAGAGGGCGACGAATCTGCCCAGGTCAACTACACCGTCAAGTATGGCGACGGCTCGGCCAAGAGCGACAAGAGCCGTGTGGTGAAGGTGGATGGTAAGTGGCTGCTCGATTCGGGCAAGTGATTTCTTGTGCCAAACTGACGTAACAAAAAAAGCGTACCCCTCGACTACGATGTGCCGTAGTCGAGGGGTACGCTGTGTCGTAGCCGAGGGGTACGCCTTTGGAGAGGTGTGGACCGGCTGGGAGTCGGTCGTCCTACATGCGCTGATAGCAGAAGTAGTGTTTGCGGACTTTCTTGGTGGCGAGCGATGTGCTGAGCATGTCGCTGGCTTCGGTCAGGGTGCGTGTGGTGCCATCGTTGAAGCGGATTTCTATCTGGTCATCGTCCACGCTGTACATGTCTTTGCCCACCTCGATGTTGGCAATGAGATAGTTGGCATCGTCGATTGACACATGGTAGCCCTCCGCCAGTTCCTGCAGTTTCTCTTGCTTCCTATCTTCGCCTACGGGTTCATCGCTCATTTCCACCTTGAAGATGTTGCGGTTGATGAAGTCGCGGCTGAGCAGGGAGAGGATGGGGTCGGGATGGTTGCACCACACCTTCATGGCCGACCAGATGTCGTTGTCGTCGAGGGTGAGGTAGTTCTGCAGGCATTCGGGCTGGCTGAAGAAGGTCTGGCGGTCGATGTCGTTGTAGAGAAAGAACCGTAGGGCAGGGGAGGCGAATAGTCCAGCACACGCGCTGGGCGAATGTTTTGCTGATAATTCTTCCCGTGCCAGTTGCTTGGCCCGCTTCAGTGCATTAATCATCACGTGTTCAGCCGCCACAGAGGTTTTGTGCAGATAGACTTGCCAGTACATGAGGCGGCGGCTGACGAGGTAGTTCTCGATGGAGTAGATGCCCTTCTTATCGACCACCAGTTGGTCGTCGATGACATCGAGCATGTCGATGATGCGCGAGGAGCCGATGTTGGCTTCGTTCACACCGGTGAAGAAAGCGTCGCGCTTCAGGTAGTCGAGGCGGTCCATGTCGAGTTGTGAGGAGATGAGTTGGTGGAGGAACCGCTTGGGGTATTCGTCCTTGAAAATCTTGATGGCGAGTCCTAACTGTCCGCGCATCTCCTCATTCATCTGCTCCATCACCAAGAGGGAGATGTCTTCGTGGCAGATGCCGCTGATGAGGGTGTGTTCCAGCACGTGGCTGAAGGGACCATGCCCGATGTCGTGCAGGAGGATGGCTGCCTGCACTGCCTCTGCCTCACTGTCGAAGATGAACTGCCCCTTCTGCTGCAGGGAGAGGATGGCTTTTCCCATCAGATGGAAGGCTCCGAGCGAGTGTTGCAGACGGGTGTGCTGTGCTCCGGGATAGACAATGTTGGCACCGCCCAGTTGCTTGATGCGGCTGAGGCGGTAGAAGGCGGGATGGCGCACGATGTCGAGCAACAAACCGCGTGGCACACGGATGAACCCGAACACGGGGTCGTTGATGATTTTAGCGGATTGCATGGGACGGGGATTTTTTTAACAACGAGGATTTTTTACAACGGATTACACGGATTATACGGATTTCATGTGAGATGTTTGGGGAATATCGGATGGCATGTTAAATCCGTTTAATCCGTACAATCCGTTGTTGAGAAAATTAATGAAGTAGTACCTTCATCTGTTCTGCCACTTTCCGTGCTTCCTCGCCAGCCACTTCGGCAAACCGTTCGGTCTTGTCGGCATAGATGATGGCACGTGAGGAGTTGACGAGCAGGCCGCAATCCTTGGTCATGCCGTACTTGCACACTTCTTCGAGGCTGCCACCTTGTGCGCCGATGCCGGGCACGAGCAGGAAGTGGTCGGGAACCACCTTGCGGATGTCTGCGAACATCTTGCCTTGTGTGGCACCTACCACATACATCATGTTGTCCTTGTTGCCCCATTCCTGGCTCTTCTTCAGCACCTTCTCGAAGAGACGCTCACCCTCCGCATCGGCGGTCAACTGGAAGTCGTGGCTGCCTTTGTTCGAGGTGAGTGCCAGGAGGATGACCCACTTGCCTTCGTACTGGAGGAAAGGAGTCACGCTGTCCTCACCCATGTAGGGAGCCACGGTGAGGGCATCGAGGTTGATTTCCTCGAAGAAGGTGCGGGCATACATCGCGCTGGTGTTGCCGATGTCGCCGCGCTTGGCATCGGCGATGATGAAGTGCTGTGGGTAGTTCTCGTTGAGGTACTGGATGGTCTTCTCAAACGAAATCCATCCCTTCACACCCATGCTCTCATAGAAAGCGAGGTTGGGTTTGTAAGCCACACAATAGGGTGCGGTGGCATCAATAATTGCCTTGTTGAAGGCAAAGATGGGGTCTTCCTCCTTCAGCAAATGCTCTGGAATCTTCTTGATGTCGGTGTCGAGACCTACACACAGGAAGGTCTTCTTTGTGAAAATCTGATTGATAAGTTCTTGACGTGTCATAATCGTATGGTTTTTATTTCTTGTTCTTCGGATACTGAAAGCCTGAGTTGAATTCCAAAATCTCTTTCCATTTAATGTAGCCATCTTCATTGCAGTATTTTGAAATAAACTGGCTTGTGAATTTGTTAATCATGGCATCGTACTCTTTTTGAAAAGCGTCATTTCTGGTCTTGGCGTCAGTACCGAGTGGTTCTATGATGTCTTTATATAAGGTATCTGAACCCGAAATGAATTGCCAAAAAGCTTGTCCGCATAATTTTGTACGAGTGTCATTCTCTATGTGTTCCTTCCCGTAACAGCATCCTTCTATGGCAAGGCATGGAATCTTGTTTCCACTAGTGTTGTATATTCTTATCGCTTTGCGGAAGTGTTCCATTTGTTTTGCTAAAGAAGTCGAATTTGACCATTTAGGGCCAGACTTAACGCTGACCACATAATGGTAACCGTCCTTGTCCATTTCTAAATCAATGCCATCAGCGGTGCTCTTTCTTCCTCCATAGACTTCACTTGCAACAAAAATTGCAAGTCCCTCCAGCCAGTCTCCAAACATCGTTTCTTCTGCAGAGGAAATAAATGCTGATGCCAAACCTCGTACAAGTTGGTCGGCTGAATTGATGTTCTTTGCCTTGTACATATATGGATTTTTCTTCTTCAAAAGATCTTCCAACTTCAGTTTCTTAAGCTTATTAATTCTAGCCTCATGGAACTGCGAGATATTCTCCCGCACGTACCTTTCAACCTTAGTAATCAGTTCTTTCATACTTATTTTAATTGAAAAGTTCTGTTTGTATTCCTTTTTTGACAAATGTTCTTCCAATAGAGTATTGCTGTTGTCTGTTACGAAGTTTTTGTTTGTCACTATCGGTTATTACCTCGTTGCTTGAGAACACGCCAGTATTAACAACAGCTTGGGCCAAAATTTTGACTACGGGAATAGCCACACTATTGCCAATTAGTTTCATCCATCGTTGGCGTGTAGAGGGTAATGAAAAATCATCAGGGAAGCCTTGAATACGGCATGCTTCAGTTTTAGTTATTTTTCTGAAGTTATGAGTTTCATAAACCTGCTTTAAGAACTCAGCCTTGAATTCCTCAATAGATTCTGCCTTTATCATAACAGGCGAAACGTAATCATTTGTATCACTCGCCACAAGTGTTGGATATATTTTTGATGTGGGTAGAAATATCCTATTAATCCCTGCCAGTCCTGTGCTAATTTTCGTGTTTCTAAAGTCATAACGTATTTCTATGCAATGGATAATCCTTTTTTGTACTAAACCCTGAAGGACATCGGCAACGCTGATTTTTTGCTTCTTTATCTCTCGGTTTACCTTCAGCCTATCATAGTTCAAGCATCCATTCTCTTGTTGGGATAATATTAGTTGTTCGGCATCGCTAACAATACCATAGTCGCATTCTATCCTATATAAGTAAGGAACACGTTTTAAGATTCCAATATCTACCAATTTCTCTATTTCATCTTTGGATATCGTAGGGTCGAGTCCTTTGAAATGTTCCACAGAGATTGGGTTGCCGTCAAGAAATCCGTATTCGCTCTTGCGACGATTTCGTAAGAGCAGATAGCAAATGTCTTTTTGGCGCTGAGTTGTATCTTGAATGTCCCAAGAGTGGATGGTGGTTGCTCCATTTCGTAGGTCATTAAACAGGAAGTAGTCATTAAATCCCTGTTCGTTGCACGACAAGCTCCAGCGAGCTTTGATTCCAACATTATTAGAAAAATGAGATGGATTCTTCATGTTATCCAGTACGTCACTTAATTGTACACGTCCAGGGAACGGGACTGGAATTACGAACTTATCAAAATGCTTCTTCTCTTTGAAACCAACAATATAAATTCTGATTCTCGTTTGAGGAAGGCCATAATCATAGGCATTAAGAATTATCTTCTTGGCAAAATAGCCTGCCTGTTGAATACGCTGCATGATGTAATCAAGAGCTTTTTTATTGCGAGGGTCAGCAAGTCCTTTTACATTTTCGAATATAAATGCCTTGGGCCTTACTTTATTCAAAAGGAAAAGAGTGTCGTTCCATAATTGACCACGGTCGTCATCAAATCCCAAATTCCTTCCTGCAATAGACCAACTCTGGCAAGGCACGCCAGCCGTCATGAAATCATGCTTTGGAAGTCCGTTTAACTTTGTTATATCACCCAAATTGCAATATTCAGGTTCATGGAAATTATGGCAATATGTATGAATGGCATCAGGAGCAATTTCGCTGAATCCAATGCAGTGTCCACCCACACTTTCAAGTGCAAGTCTGAAGCCCCCAATGCCTGCAAATAAATCTATGAATGTAAAATTCGTCATTATTTTAGAGTGTTTTTGTCAAAACCTTCTGGTGGCTCAATACAAAGAAATTCTCGGTAAATTCGTTCTTTATATGATACTCCCAATTGATTAATCTCTCTGATAAATATCTGGTACGTCCCATTTCCGCCAATAAAATTCCAAAGTTCTTCACCAATCAAGACACATTCATCTTTCCTCATGTCAAACCAGCGGTTGGGAAATGACCAATCATATTGTTCACGTTTCCCATAAGGATTGTATGGAAGCGCATAATAGGCATAATCGACTGGATGCTCGTTCATGGTCAGCAATTTAAACATCTTTTCCTTGCTGACTTTTGTTTGGTCGCTGTTAGGGAGCGGGCCTTTTAGTTCGAATGAATATGTCTTGCCAGTTACATCACTCTTGATAAGGATGTCGCAGGTAACACTCACAGGCAGGGGCTCACCGCCACCAGCCTTGATATATTCAAGCTCGGCAGTCCAGTCAGGCTTTTGTCTTTGCAGCCTGCCTGTTTTGTGTTCCAACTTATTCAGGACTTCTTGTATGCGTCTCAGGCTTTCTCCCCCAACGGTTCCTTCAATAGTTGCTCCCTGAACGCATTTCCCATGATGAGCAGTAGCGACCTTGACGGCCAACTCCTCCCAGACATTTCCAAAGGGGGTGACGAAGCGACGCTCGAAATGAGACCCTTTAAATATTTCGTCAGGAACAAGAGCAGCATATAATGGCTTGTTAGCATGATGCTTTTCCACAACGAATGGGTCTTCTATAAGTACTCTTTCCATCACTCTATCCATCATGGTAACGACAACATTGCGTATGGCTTTAATTACTTGATTCTTCATGTTCTTCTCCTATTTATCCATGTTCTTCTCAACACATACACGAATTTTGAATCCCGCTTGTTCAATACCGAGATCCAATCCCATCGCGCCTGAAAAAAGTGATATTGTATTCATTGAAGATTATACAATTTTATAGTTCTGCCTCTTTCAATCTCTCCGCATTCTCTGCCACGATGAGGTGGCCGATGCAGTCCTGGATGTTGCCGTCCATGATGGCGGTGGCAACAAAGAGGGCGATGAAGATGAACGAACCTGAAGCCAACAGCCAAATCGCCCTCTTTTGATAACACTTTTCCATTTGCTGCAGATAGTTGAAGTGTGCCGCGATTCCTTCTCTTATGTTCTTAACATAGTTCCAACATACCTCTTCCGTCACCCCATAGTGGCTGGGTGGATAGTAGAAGGAACTCTTGGGGGCAAGAATCTGTTTCAATGCCAGTTCGTGGGCATAGGAGGGCCTTCTCTTGTTCATTGCTGTTTTCAACAGTAAAGTGATGAATGTTATTAAACATGCAAATTTACGAAATAAATCTAACATGTAGTGGCATGCAGGCGCATTTTTTTTATAAAAGTTGCGAAATACTTGTGCCTATCTGCTCTATGTCTGTGTGGGAAAGGGTGTGGTGACATCCTACGAAAAAAGTGTGGCGAGCCATGTATTGGGCATTGGGGGTGTCGCTGTTGATGGTGGCGTTCATGAAAGCGGGTTGCTCGCAGGTGGCACCGCCCATGAGGGTGCGGATTTCAATTCCTTTGGGTGCGAGTAGTTCATAGACTTCTCTGATGTCTTTCTCTCGGCGGAAGATGGGGAAGACGAAGGGAGAGTCATGATGTTGGTTGAAGAAAGGCCACACCTGAAGCCGTGGATGCTCTGCGAGCAGACGGAGTAAATGGGCGTAGTTCTCCTGCCTGCGTTGCTCAATGTCGGCCCATTGGTGCAGTTGCCAACGTCCGAAACAGGCATTCAACTCCGACATCTCCACGTTGACCCCTATATGTTCGTAGGTGAACTGATGGGCCGGGCCTTGGGGAACGTGGCATAACTTGGGGTCGATGTGGCATTTACAAGCGCGTCCCCAGTGGGCAATGCTGTCGCAGAGGACATGCAGTGCGGTAGAGCCTGAATAGACGGCTCCACCACCGTAGGACGAGAGATGGTGAGGATGGTAGAAGGACCAAGTGACAACATCGCCATATTGGTAGAGTAGTTCATCGGTGTCGGGGGTGTGGCAGACCATCGTTTCGCACGCATCTTGCAGGATGAGGCATCCCGTGCGGTGCCGATAAGCGTCCAAGGCTTTCAGGTCGGCTGGGAAGCCCAGAAAGTGGGTGATGCAGACGAGCGATGGAGGTTCTTCTTCCGCTTCGAGCAGCGTGACGTCCATATTGAATCCTTTGGGCACAACGTCGATGAGTTTCACTTGAAAGTCTGCCATGAGCAGGGCACTAAGGGTGGTGGGGAAGGTGAAGGCTGAAGCCGCAGCAGTGAGTGGTCTTCCCTGATGGCGCAGTTGCTCAGCCAACGCAAGTGCTGCTACCAAATTGGCCGACGAGCCACTGTTCACCAGTGTCAGGTGGTGGGCAAGTGTAGTGTCGCCCTGGCCGATGAGGTGGCCAATTTCTTGGGCGAACAAGCGTAGGTTGCGGCGTGGTTCTGCAATTTCTTGTTCGAGGAACGCTCCGAACCCCTTCATCCCGATGTTGCGTGTACAAGGATAACGAAATGTCATGGCAGATAGAAAAGTGAAAAGACGGCTCCATGATGTCGGAAGCCTTTTGGGGTGATAGAAAGTATGTCATTTTTGCTGTATCTGAGCAAGTGCTCCTGCATACAGAATGTGATTTGCGAATGGAAATGCTCTTGAGCATCAGTGCCTAACAGTTCTGAGGCGTGGCGTAAGGAGAAACGACCGCCGTAGCCTGCTATGGCTATGTATTTGGAACACAGTTCTGGTGGTGGAAGACGGTAGGTGTGGCCTCCTTCGAATGTGTTGCTTGCAAGAAGTTCCGCTATATGCGTGAGGTTTTTTCCTTTGTTGTAGGCCAATCCCTTGTGGCTCATGCTCTGAGCCGAGATACCAAACCCTTTATAACTGCCTCCTTGCAGCATGCGGTGACGGAGGTATGAGGACAATCCTTGGTCATCAGGGATGACAGAGAAGGTGTTTTGTCCGAACTGGGAATTATATCCCAATTCTGTCAGTCGGTCGAATAGCAGCGAGTAAGCATCGAATAGCCAATCAATGGTGTGGGTAGGATTCTGGTGAATCATGTTGGTGCGTAGTTCGTAGAGTGTCACTTGCTCAGGGTGAACGTGCTGGATTACGTCGAGGTCGGCCAACAGACTCTCATGCGTTTGATGTTGAAGACCATACATCAAGTCGATGTTCACCTTCTTGATGCCAGCGTCGTGTGCAAGAGTGATGACTTGTGCCAGTTCCTCTGTGGTGGCCTCTCTGCGGCGATGCTCGTGGAGCAGGGGTGCCGATGTGCTCTGAAGACCTATCGACACCCTTTTGATGCCATGATGAGCGATTGCTGCCAATTTCGTTGTTGACAGCAGGCTGATGGTGCTCTCGATGCTTGGCTCAAAGTCAGTGGCGAGTGCCATACCGCTGATGGCTTCATCGTATAGATTTAATAAAGTGTTGAAGCAGTCATCATTTAGGGCAGTTGGTGTGCCTCCGCCTATGTCGAATCCCCTCAGTGTGAGGTTTGGATGTTCTTCTTTGAAGCGGAGTATGTCCGTTTTGAGAGTGTCAAGATACTGTTGCTGAAATTCCTTGGCAGGTAGCAGCATTCGCGTGTATTCGCAGTAGGAGCAAAGGTGGGGGCAGAAAGGGATGTGGATGTAGAAGGAAACCTCTTCTTCCCCCTCAAAACTTAACGTTCCGCTCGTCTTGTATTGCCTCCAGTCTTCAGGATGTAGTGGGTAGGATGTGTTCAATAGCGGGTTGCTGATTCGGCTATGATAAAGGTCGGCTATGTCCATGAGGTCGGTTCAGATGATGATGTTGTCATTCCCAAATCCTTGGTGCAGATGCTGCCCGTCGTAGGACAGCAGGGAAGGGCAGTGGTTGGGGGTGGATTTATAGCGGATGTAGATGTTCAGCGGCTGTTCGGCTGTGCCGTAAAGGAAGTTACGGCATTCGCACAGGGGGGCTGCTTCGGGTTGGTTGGATGGCAAGTCCCATTTGTGGAAAGTTGGCATGAGGTCGGACATTGCTTCCAAACCTATGGAATCTAACGAAACGAAATGCTGGTTGCACCACTCGTTCATGGGGAGCAGTGCCACGAACCCTAAGCGTGGTATTCCCAATTGTATGGTCTTGTCCATCATCTTTCGTGCCTCCGAAGGCGAGTCGATATAGCCTCGGATGAGGTTGCAACTGACATTCATTTTCTGCCGGTTGATGTCGTAAAACTCAAGAGCGCGGTCGGGAATGACAGTTCCGTACAATTCCGACAGTCGTTTGAGGTCGTAATGGTGCATTGACACAGAAATGTAGTCCCACCGGTCGTACCGCATGATGCGTTGCGATGCGGACAGCAACCCATTGGTGTTCAGTTGGGCGTGGATGTGAAAGAATTCCGTTTCGTTGAGCCGCTCGATGATGCGTTCCACTCGTTCTGGTACCAAGGCTGGCTCTCCTCCCGTCACCATCAAGCGTGTCACCTTGATGCCTTGGCTCTCCAGTTCGCGGATGATGTCGAAAAGTTTGTCCACATCCCAGCCTGGGCCTTCAGGAGGCATCATGGCATTGCAGCAGAAGGGGCATCGTGCATTGCATCCAGCGGTCACCTTGGCGTAGAGATTGACGAATGGCGATACGGGCATGGAGCCGCGAGCAGGCGATGCACAATCTTGTCGGCGCAGTTCTATGGGTTGCAGGAACTTCATGATAGCGGGGGATAGACGATGCTGACGTAGTGTTGTAGCAAGTTGAAATTCAGTTTATTCTCAATCGATAAGTCGTTCCATCGGTTTTTCACTTTCTCTTCGAAGTCGAATGGTACGAAAGGAGAAATGGAATGCAACTGATAATCTTTCACTTCGCGTTGTACGGTTTTGTACTCGTAGATGGGCTCTTTTACGTAATCGTAATGTCCGCCTGTGTTCATGTAACAACTTTCCTCTATCAGCGTACTAAATGAGGTGTGGGGGCTTTCCGTGTAGCCAATGATATTGCCAGTTTTCACATGCTCATTGACGGTGTATGTTTCATACAGAATGTCTTGTGCAGTAACGTTCTTTTTGTCAGCAAACTTCTCAAGTCGTTCATTCATCTGTTTTCTGTATTCCTGTAGCATCGCATAGCAGTAGTGAATGCTGCAACCCGTTTGTTCGGCCAACTTTTCGGGAGTGGGAAAATGGTGGGAGTGCAGATAGTGGTTGGTGATGCCCATTGCTATGTCTCTGCTCACCCGCTCATACTCCTTGTTCGCCCTCAAGCACAAATCTTGGAAATGAATCAACATCAATTGATCCTCCTCATTCAATTCTTGTAGTCGCTTCACCACGTGCCTGATGTACATGGGGTCGAAAGTTCCCGTAGATTGAATCTCTTCCGCCGTAATCTCTTTCAGCCTCTCCAACCTCTCCTCTTCTTCCAGCCTATTCTCTTCTTCCAGCCTCTCCTGCTCTTCCTTTTTCTTCTCATAGTCGTCTATCAGTCGCTCTATACGCTCATCCACTGGTGGCATGAAGTCTTTCAGCCTTTTCGCCCGCTTGTCGGCAACCTTCTTCATTCCGATGCTCGCTATCGGGGCGGTGATGAGTGCGGCCACTGAGCCGATAATGGCGATTAACAGCATTCCAGACCCCATGATGGCACAAATCAAAAAGAGCGCAATGGTGATGAACAGACCTGAGGTATATAGTCCTATGCTGATGTTTTGGATGCGTTTCAGCATCCTCTTTTGATAGTTGAAGTGTGCCAAGACTCCTTCTTTCATTTTCTTCACATAGTTCCAACACTCCTCTTCCGTCACCCCATAGTCGCTGAGAGGGCGATAGAAAGGATTGTCGGGATTGAGAACCTTTTTCAATGCCAGTTCGTATTCGTAGGAGGGTCTTTTTCTGTTCATGGTGAAGTCAGAGGTTGAAAAGTGGGTTTGTGACAATCTCCTTGAAGTCGTCGGGCAGCAATTCGAAACAGGGCTGTGCCAGTTCAGGTGCCACTTCCATGCCGGGAGTAGCGGCTGCTATGCCTCCTGCTATGGCAGCCAGCGTGTCGGCATCGCCACCCAGCGATACGGCATTGCGAACAGCCTCTTCGTAGGTGTGGCTCTGCAGCCAGCAGATGATGCCCTCGGGCACACAGCGGTCGCACAGAATCTCAAAGTGGTAGTCGGGTCGGATGTCCTCCACGCGGCGGTGCAGGTCGTAGCCTGTCCAGTTCTCCAGAAAGTCGCGCACCTCCTCTTTTCGGTGTCCCGTGCGGGCCATCAGCACCGCCACGGCCACGGCTTCAGCCCCTCGTGCGGCTTCGTCGCTGTTGTGGGTCATTCGGGCTGACATCTCAGCCAGCCGCATCACCTCTTGCAGGTCATTGCTCGCATAGCCAATGGCTGCCACACGCATGGCGGCACCATTGCTGGCCACCCCAGTGCAGTCGAGGGTTCCGCCCGATTCAAACCAAGTCTGAAAGCCTGTTCCCCACACGTTCTTGTGACGGAAACGCAAAGCATAGTTGAGCAGGTTCTCGCGCAAGTTCTCCTCTGTCCTCTCGCCCAGCAGCCAATGGGCAATGGCCACGGTGAGGATGGTATCGTCGCTGAAATCGTTCAGTTTCAGCGGAAAATGATAGTCTTTTGTGCGGTCAGCCCTCAGTTCGTAGGGAAGGCCGATGATGTCGCCGCACACGGCACCAATGATGCCAGTGGTTGGGATGTTCATAATAGTTGATAACCGATAATTGGTCGAGTGTTGGCAGTTGATGATTTCATTTTTGTTCCCAAAACACTTTTATGTCGTTGAACCAATGCTTTCTTTCTCCTATTTTTGCTATTTCCTCATTATAAAAAGTTTCAAGAAGGTCGCAAAGTTGAAGCATCCACGCCTTTCTGTCGATTTTCTCTTCAAAATTCAGAACATTGGCATTGGCAATCTGTATTTGTCCCCATCCGAGTGCGCCGATGGTGAGACAATTCCAAGAAAAGGCTTCAATGGGTTTGAAATGGCAATTTGTATAATGGATGCTCTTTTCTTTTACTTCGTATTCGACAATGAGAATGCAGAACACATTGGTGTCGTTTCTGTAAAAGTTGGCTAATCTGCGTACGGAAATCAGATTGGGCATGTTGAATACAGTGTTCAGATTATGTGTTTTGCAATCTACGGCATAGTATTGGTTGTTCTTGTCGTAAAAAGCCATGTCTTCCATGGAACGCCGTTCGAAGTCGTTCTCAAACGATTGGAGCATCTTTTGGGGAATGCAGGTTCGTAATCCGCCTAGTTCGCCCAGAAATTCTTGGACAGCGTCCCCCACAGCCCTGGGGGAATGCAGCGAGCGTCCTTTGACAATAGTCTGTCCCTTCTCGTTCAGAAGCGTCAGAACAGCCTCGGCTGTCTCATTTAACAATTGTGTATTCATTATCTATCTAAAATAGGTTAAGTTGCTTATGTTCTTGAGAAATACGCATTTGTTTTGTACGAGTTGTTTCTGCTGCGGTTTGCAGATTCAGCGTGTTCCTTTCCCAGAAAATGCCATCAGAATAGCCTTGTATAGATTTGTTGGCTCCTGCCATTTCCAACCGTTTTTCTGCCCAGCAGCAGTATTCGGGATTGATTTCCACACCACAGTATCGTCTGTTCAGTTTTTTTGCCACCACACTGGTTGTTCCACTGCCAAGAAAAGGGTCAAATACCATGTCGCCTTCTTTTGAAGACGCAAGAATGAGTTTAGCAATCAGTTTTTCTGGCTTCTGAGTCGGATGGTCAGTGTTTTCAGGCATTGACCAGAAAGGCACACTGATGTCATCCCAAAAGTTTGAGGGACATGTCATTCTGTAATTGCCTTGTGCTGTCTCTTCCCAATCCTTGGGCTTTCCGTTCTGTCGATAAGGAGCGATGACTTGTCTCTTGACTTTCACGGCTTCCACGTCAAAGTAGTAAGCGTTTGTGTCTTTTACGGCAAACCAAATGTCTTCCATGCTGTTCTTCCAATTGGAAAGTGCTCCACGGCCTTTCTCCCTTTGCCATGTGATTCTGTTCATAATGTGGAGATGCTCGGACAAAACCTGCTGCATGGGGGCGGTGCAACGCCAGTCACCGCAGAGGTAGAGAGACCCTGTCGGCTTCAGTTTCTCTATGACTAATGGCAGCCATTCCCGAAGGTAAACGACATATTCTTCTTGTGTCCGAGCATTGAATTTGTTGCCATTGAAATTCTTCGTGAGATTGTATGGTGGGTCAATGATGATGAGGTCTGCAAATTCATTCGGGAGATAAGGTAGGGTGTTCATCAAGTCATCATTGATGGTCTTGTTTATAATGGCGTTGTTGTCTTTCAGGTCATTGCTCGTAATCAGACGTTGCCGATAGAGTTGTTCTTCTTCGGCATTGAGTGTTAGCGTCCTGTTTCTTGGTGCTTTTTCTTCTTTCATTTGTCTTTGTGGCTTTTTGATTTATCTACAGAAATCGCCCAGCGCATGGGCTGGCTGCTTAAAGTTCCGCCTCTTTCAGCCTCTCCGCATTTTCTGCTACGATGAGGTGGTCGATACAGTCTTGGATGTTGCCGTCCATGAAGGCGGCGAGGTTGTAGATGGTGTAGTTGATGCGGTGGTCGGTGATGCGACCTTGCGGATAGTTGTAGGTGCGAATCTTCGCAGAGCGGTCACCTGTGGAGACGAGCGTCTTGCGGCGCGAGGCAATGTCGTCGATGTACTTTTGATGCTCACGGTCGTAGATGTAGGTGCGCAATCGGGCAAGGGCACGTTCCTTGTTCTTCGGCTGGTCGCGGGTTTCCGTACATTCCACAAGGATTTCCTCCTTCTCGCCCGTGTTGGGGTTCGTCCACATGTAGCGGGCACGCACACCCGACTCCACCTTGTTCACGTTCTGACCGCCAGCACCCGAGGAGCGGAAGGTGTCCCACTTGATTTCACCCTCGTTAATCTGCACGTCGAAGGGTTCGGCTTCGGGCAATACGGCCACGGTGGCTGCTGAAGTATGCACACGACCCTGCGTTTCGGTGACAGGCACACGCTGCACACGATGCACCCCCGACTCATACTTCATGGTGCCATACACGTTCTCGCCCGTCACACTACAGATGATTTCCTTGTAACCACCCACGGCACCCTCGGAGAAGGAAGACACGGTGAGGTGCCAGCCCTTCATTTCGCAGTATTTCGAATACATCCTGAACAAGTCGCCAGCAAAGAGAGCCGCCTCGTCGCCACCCGTTCCGCCACGGATTTCCAGCGTCACGTTCTTGCTGTCCTCTGGGTCGGCAGGGATGAGCAGGAGTTTGATTTCCTCCTCCAGTTCTGGGATGCGCTTCTCGTTGGTGGCGATTTCCTCGCGCGCCATCTCTTTCATCTCTGGGTCATCCTCCAAAGCGAGCAGTTCCTTCGCCTCCTCCAGTCCCTTGGTGGCATTGATGTATTCCTGTCGGGCCTTCATGATGTCCTCCAGGTTCTTGTATTCCTTCGTCAACTGCACATACCGCTTCTGGTCGGCAATCACGTTCGGGTCGGTGATGAGGGTCGAGACCTCCTCAAACCGAGGCACCAACCCCTCCAATTTCTCCAATAATGTATTTTCTGTTGCCATATTGTTGTCCGTTTTGAGTGCAAAGTTACGAAAATATAGGCGAGAAGGCTTCTTCCTTACAGATTTTTTTGTACTTTTGCAAAAAGTTAGCGATGAAGTGTGACGGATTTCAAGAAAAAATAACCAAAACCCAAGAATATATGAATTGCAAAAAAACTCTTCTTATGGCCTGTTGTGCCCTCTTTGCGGCAGCAGTCCATGCACAAGTGACTATTGACATCGACACCCAGCAGCGCGGACCGAAGGTGAGTCCCATGCTCTACGGCATCTTCTACGAGGACATCAACCACGCTGCCGACGGCGGCATCTATGCAGAGTTGATACGCAACCGCTCCTTCGAGGACGGCCCACGCTATGGCGCACCAGCCGACATGCAAGGTTGGACGACACTTGCAGCATCCCCCTCACGGCTGGCGGCAAGGCTCATACAGCCTTCGAAACAGACGCCTTTGCTCAACAATGTGCAGCACAACGCTCTCGAACTTGACATCAAGGCTTCGTCATCTGTTCCTGTACTGCTGGTGAACGAGGGCTATTGGGGCATCAATGCCGTGCAGGGACGCAGTTATCGGCTGACCTTCTGGGTCAAGACGCTGAAATATAAGGGAAGCGTGAAGGCCGCCCTCTGCTCACAGGACGGCTCACAGACCTATGCCGAGACGGTGGTGGGCGGATTCCCTTCAGCCAAGGCAAAAGGCTGGACGAAGTACGAAGCCACGTTCACTGCCAACGACAACGACCCGAAAGCACAGTTCGCCCTGATTTTCGACGGCGTGGGACAGGTGCAACTTGACATGGTGAGCCTTTTCCCTCCGACGTTCAAGAACCGTGAGAACGGCATGCGTCCCGATTTGGCCAACATGTTGTGGCAGATGCACCCGAAGTTCATGCGCTTCCCCGGAGGCTGCTTTGTGGAGGGGCAGGAGAGTCCCGACAACGCTTTCCGCTGGGAACGCACCATCGGGCCGATAGAAGAGCGTGAGGGACACTGGAACGTGAACTGGGGCTACCGCACCTCTGACGGACTGGGCTATCACGAATATCTCCAGTTGGCAGAGGACTTGGGCGCCAAGCCGCTCTATGTGGTCAACGTGGGTCTGTGGCATGGCGGCATGACACCCTACGACAGCATCCAGCTCTGGATTGACGAGTGCATGAATGCCATCGAATATGCCAACGGTCCCGTCACATCCAAATATGGTGCCATGCGCGCCAAGAATGGGCATCCCGAACCTTTCGGACTGGAATATCTGGAGGTGGGCAACGAAAACAACCAGCCCGACCCCCGTCAGCAGAGCGACCACTACTACGAGCGCTATGAGCAGTTCTACAAAGCCATCCGTGCCAAATACCCCAACATGAAAATCATCGGCAACGTGGTGGCATGGGGCGACGACAATCCGAAATGGAACAGCAAGTTGCCCGTAGATTTGCTTGACGAACACTACTACCGCTCCCCAGACTGGTTTGCCGCAGCATTCCACAAATATGACACCTACGACCGTCAAGGCCCGAAGGTATATGTGGGCGAGTATGCCGTGACAAATGGCTACGGAAATCTGGGCAACATGAACGCCGCCCTGGGAGAGGCAGTCTATATGATGGGCATGGAGAACAACTCCGACGTGGTGGAACTGGCATCCTACGCACCCATCTTCGTGAACGAAAACGATGCCCGCTGGCGCCCCGACATGATACGCTTCAGCAGCAGCCGCGTCATGGGCACACCCAGTTACTACGTGCAGCAACTCATGCCACAGCACTTAGGCACCCAGGTGCTGAAAGTCACTCAGACCGACCCCTACAAAGACAAAGTCAGCAAACCGCTGACACCCAAGCAGAGTCGTGTAGGCTATGCCACATGGGGCACGAAATCCTCCTTTACCCACATGGACCCCCTGCCCAAGAGCGGACAGCCAGAATACATGACCGGTCAATGGACAGTGAATGCCGACGGCATCCTCTCGCAGACCGGCAACCGCGAACAGTGCATGGCCCTGTGCAAGAGCGTCATCGACAGCGACCACTACACCGTGAAGTGCCGTGCCCGCAAAGACAGCGGTGCCGAGGGCTTCATCATCGTCTTCAACTATGTCGATGAGAAAAACTACTGCTGGGTGAACTTCGGCGGATGGACCAACACACAACACGCCATCGAGCAAATCAGCAATGGCGGCAAGTTGCTGACCGACAGCAAGCGCGGACACGTGGAACCAGGCCGATGGTACGACATCACCCTTCAGGTGGCAGGCGACAGCGTGAAGGCATGGCTCGACAAAGAACTGGTCTTCGACACAGTGCTGAAGCGTGACAACACCAAGGGCATCTTCTCCTCAGCCACCATCGACGAAGCCAATGGCGAACTGATAGTGAAAGTGGCCAACACCAGCGATGCCGCCACCACCGCCCAAATCAATCCGCAGCACTTCGCGCCGAAGTCCGCCCGTGTGGTGCGCTTGGCGGCCAGCGACGGCATGGAAGAGAACACGCTCGATGCCCCCACCCACATTCATCCCGTGGAGCAACTGCTCTCCCCCGCACATGGCGGCATCCTGCTCGATGTCCCCCCCTACTCGCTGAACATCGTCAGAATCAAGTGAGCCTATCCCCCCCGGTTCGGAAGGGGAAAAGAAGAAAAAGCAGCCCGCATGGCGAAGGTGCCGTGCGGGCTGTTTCTTTTGTTATGTATGGTGACATGAGAAGGCATGGTGCGGAAAAATATGTGCGCAAAAATTTGGTGGTTCGGCAGTTTTTTAGTTACTTTGCCCACGAATAAAAAATAAATTTTTATGCCAACCATTTTTATCCTCTTTGGCTATATCTTCAAATTCTATTCCGACGACCACGAACCCATTCATGTTCACGTGGTGAAAGATGGGAAGGAAGCCAAATATAATGTGTATCCCCAAGTTGAGCAAGTGTTCAACCATGGATTCAAGAAGCATGAGGTATCCATCATAGAGGGCGTGATAGAAGAAAACGTGGAAGTGATTATAGACCGTTGGAAAAACTATTTCGGCATTCAAAACGACGACTAATGGCAACAAAGCACAAAATACAGCGAGTGTGGGTAGATGACACAAGGGTGTATGCGCTCACGGAGGATGGCTTGCAGGCAAGTTATCCTTTCTCCATGTGGAAACGCCTTGCGAAAGCCACGCCCGAATTGCGCCAGAATTTCTACCTTTCCTATGCGGGCATCCATTGGCCAGACATCGACGAAGACCTCAGTTTCGAGGGTATGTTTGCCGATGCAGGACTTTGTGAGCGCACCCCCACCGAAGATGCCGTTTATTATGAGACGGAGTACGTGAGGAACGCTGGCGAGGATGAGGAAAGGAGTAGGGTGGCGGAAGGGTGAAGGGAGTGTGCCGGAAAAGACAAAATGAAAAGGAGAGCGTTTGATGCCCTCCCTTTTGATTATATAGAAAAGTCAACTTGTGTCATGTCCACTTTCCTACTATCTTACTTTCCTTGTTCCTCACAATTCTGAGACAAGTTTCTTGTAGTTTCCGCGCATGGTGCGTTCGATGGCTTTGTCGCTCAGCAGACGTTCCAGCGTCTTCTGCCCGGAGCGGTTGTTGGCGTAGCCAAACACCTGTGCAAACTTCTCGGTGGTGAACTCCTCGGGCAGTTGGCGGAAACACTCGACGAACTTGTTGGTGCGTCGGCGTTGCTGCGCCGCATCGCGGAGTTGGTCGTCGTAATACTTGCGGTGGAGGTCGTAGAACCAGTGCAACTGAGTGTGATACTGAATGTCAAGCACCAGGTCGCAGAGTGCCTTGTCCGTCTCGTCAATCTGATAGGTGCCCGTCTGTTCGCGTTCCTCCCAGTGGCGCATGTCGATGTAGGGTGCGCTGATGTTGATGCCATAGTAGGGGACACGCTTGATGAGCAGCCAGTCGGCCTGGTCTTTGTTGAACTCGGCGATGGCACGTTGCTCGTCGCACCATTTGTGCACATGCTCCACCAGGGGCCAGAGGGGCAGTTCGCCCTGTCGCTGGTCCAACTTGTAACTCCACTGCCGAAGGGTTTCGTCTGCCACGGCAAGGAAATCGTCGTTCTTGTCCACCAGCGGCATCATCTCGAAGTCGGGCTTTCCCATGGGGATGGTGCCCATGCGGGTGTCGAGTCCGACGTTGAAGTTGCGCTCGTTCACCAGCCGCCTCAGTGTGGGAGGGGTGCAGGTCTCAATCTGGTTCCAGTAGATGCGGAACCGTCCGCTCACCGACTGGTTGTTGCTGTAGTGCTGCGAGTCGAACTCGTTGTGGAACGCCTTCAGGGCCATGATGTCACGATTCTGCCACCCTCCCGACTTCGACATGTTGATGGAGTTGTCCTTCTCCGAGTCCACTGTGATGAGGTGGCAGTTCATCTCCTCACCGTCCACCATCGTCTTGCAGTTCAGCATGCTGCGGATGAACTCCGTGTTCGATGCCCGGGGGCCGAACATGCGGTTGTATATCTTGTCGCGCGGACGGGTGTCCTTGTTGCCTCCAGCGTTGCCCTTCATTTCCTTCCACGCGTTGGTTGCCTCGTCAGCCACCCTGTCTGCCTCGATGATGGGAGCCAGCAGCAGTTCTTGCAGTCGGCTCAGTGTGCCCTTTCCGCTGGTGGGGTCGCCCACACCCAAAATGATGTAGTTCAGGCGGCTTCTGATGGACTTGTTGGCGTAGAAGGTGTAGTAGGTGCGCGTCATGCAGGTGCCCATCATGGCGGCAGAAGCGAAGAGCAGGAAAGGCCACAGGCGGCGCGGGTGAGGCTCGCACACCTCCCTCAGGCAGGGGAACACGCCGAAGAACTCCTCAATCTGCCCGCACCACCTCCCGAAGGGCAAATCCTCCATCGGGTCGCCCTTGGTTGCTGCCGAGGTGGATTGCGGTGTGTCGATGCCTGCCTTCAACATAAGTTCGGCAAGTGCCTTCGGGGTGCATTTCAGCAGCATCTTTCTGGCAGCGCTTTCAATGAGATTCTCCACCTCGTTGGGTTGCTGGTCCCAATTCTTCACCCACTCCAATTCGTATGCCATGGCGATTGCCCTTTCGGGGTTATTGTCCAGAAGCCACAGGAGCCAGTGAGACGTTTGCCTCCTGAATGTGTCATGATTCTTCCCCTCGGGCAGCCTCTCTCCGTAGTAGTTGTTGAGCGCCTTGATGATGGCTTGCTCTCGTTCTGTGAAAGTGATGGCAGCAGGAGTGGAAGAGGGCTGTGCCGGTGCAGCAGCAGAAGAAGGGGACACTGTGTCCTTTTGCGGGTTCCTGCGCTGACGTTCCAGTTCTTGCCAACGGGGCCGGGTGGGTTCAGACTCGCCACGTCGGTAAGCCTCCCCGTACTTCTCCTCAAAGGCAGGATTCTCGTAGCCGAACAACTCCTCCCGGTCGATGAACTTCACATCGTCCGCCTTTGGCAAGAAGTGGGCATGGTCGCTGTTCTTCGTCAGGGAGTCGGCATAGTCCAGCACACCGAGCCTCTCTGCCATCTCATAGGCGTTGTCCTGCAGGTTGCCCCATTCCAGCCGTGCCTTGAACACCACCTTGATGCCCTCGCCGCTCGGCGTGATGAACATCCACAGGATGCCCAGTTCCTTGAAATCCTCCCTCTGGAGCCACTTGTGGGTGAGTTCCTCGGCATTCGGCACATGGTCGGCATCCAGCACCGCCAGTCCCGACAGGTAACCATTGGCTTGTATGCGCCACAACCCTGTGCGTCCCCATCTGTCCTTGCTTTCCGCAAAGTGAGTCACCGTGGGGATGACGGCAGGCAGGGCACTCTTCTTCTGCGTGATGTAGAGTTTCACACGTTTCAAGTCGTCGGTAGGCACGAGTTTCCGTTTCCTTCGCTCATCCTTCTTCTGTTCCTGCGTGAGCCACTTCTTGTAGTCCTCGCTTGCCACCACTTCCTTCACCCATTCCTCCACCGCTCCACGTGCCTCTGCCTCTGCCATCTCGTGCTTCAGTCGGCGGTAAGCGTCGATGAGTTCCTGATTCCGAGGTTGCTCCATCAGGCTCTGGAGCACCTCTGCCGTGAGTTCCTCGGTGGGCTTGTTAATGTTGGGTTGATAAACTCTATTCATCATTTGTTTCCTCCATTTTTAATGTTGTTTACTACTTTGTTGAATTTCTCGCTGGCGGGCATCCGGCGCACCACCAACTGCACCAGGCGCAGCACCTCGGCTTGCCAGTCGCGGCAGTGGCGGGCGAGGTCAACCGTGCCAGTGAAGGTCATCTTGCCCTTCTCCGTGTCGAGCCAGCACTCCAGTTCGTCCTCCGCCACCACGCGCAGACTCTCAGGCATTTGCACTGGCTTCTTGGGCTTCATGTCCTTGGTCAGCGCATTGAACTGAGCCGCCAAGTCTGCATACTGGTCTGCCGAACTCTCCTTGCATTTCAGGGTCATCATCCTCGAAGGGTCGCTGCCCGTCGTTGTCCATCGCTTGCCACCCCCGGCACACGTCTTCACGTTTTGCTGGGTGGATGGTGCCTCGCCAAAAGGCTCGAATCCGAAACGCTTGGTCTCGGGGTCGTAGGTGCCTGTTCCTCGCACCTTGATTTTTTTTGTTTTCTTTTCCATTTTTATCATAGTAGAAATTATTTTTTGTTTTTGACAAGGTTCAGGGGTTTTGCCTTGGCGCCTTGTGGCTGACTCCGCTTGTCGGGTGCAAAGGTAGAGTACAAAAAATGCCCCCACAACTTTTCGTTGCAGGGGCTGTTCCCATAAAGAAAAATAAAGAAAAATAAAGGTTTATAAAGAGGATTGCAAAGTACGACCTCAAATCTTGGGTTATTTCAGTTTCCGAAAGCGTTCAATCAGAGAGTTCAGTTCCCGGCTGTCATAGTTGGCATCCTCCTTGTTTATCCAAGTGCTCCAGTTCATGGGGTTCAGTTTCAAGTCATAACGGTTGTTTACCCATTCAATGTCTGCCATTGGCAGCACCTCCGCCTCTTTCGCTGCTCGTATGGGCAACAGAATGTACTTGGGGGACTTGTCATTGGCGATGGCATGCCGCACCAGTTTGTCCAACTCTTCGAGCACGGGGTCGGAGGGTGTATGGGAAGAAGCCTGCGGAAGCCCAAGGATGGCTTGCAATGCCCCTATGTCCACATTCCCGTTGATGGTGATGTTTTGCACCGTGCCATGTTCGTTGCAGATGGAGTGATCTCTGAACACTTTTGTTTCTCCCATACTTGTGCTCCTTTTATGATGCTTTCGTTAGTTGCGAGATGAGTGAACAGGCGTAATTCGTCCCATAATACTTTTGTACCTCATAGACATTATTAATGAATGAGCGTCGTTTTTGTACCTCCCAACCTTTGGTCAAACGACCGGCTAAGAAAAGAAGAAGGCAAATTTTTGTCCTCTCTTCTCTCTCTGCTGCTGCCATTCGCTCAGCCGCTGTAGCATGAGCAAGTTTGGAAATGGGGTCAGGTACAACCTGCCCTTGTGCAGCAGCATCCACTTTTTTGTCCGTCGCCATCACTGAAATCATCTTTCCTGCGTTCAGGGTGGAGTAATCGAGAAAGAAATAGTTGTTTGTGACTTGTTCCCCCGCTTTTAATCGCAATCCCCTTGCCGCTTCTTTTTTTGCCTCAACCATCTTCTGGTACAAATCGGGGACTGCTTGTTGCAAACACATGTCTCCAACAGCCTTTTCAATAAATTCAATGTTCATCATGTCCTCCATGCTAATGGCATTCTCCAGCATTTGAGTAATCGTCTCCAAACGATGACACAAGGAAGTAGATTCAATGTTGAATTTCATAATACATAAAATTTATAAGACTGCAAAGGTATAAATTTTTAGAAAATCCACAAAAGAAAAAATACGAAAAAAACACGTGACATTTTAATGTCTCTTTAATTCTGGTGAAACAGGGCAAAAAACTCTGCCTATCTATTGAGGATAAGCAGAGCTATCTAATTGGAGGGGTGGACGACTATGAAAATGGGTGCTAATAATATATTTCAATTCTTTGAAAGGGTGAGTTGTTCGGCTGAGCGAACTACATCCATAACGAAGAATATTCTTCCTTCACTTTCTCTACATCGATTCTCTTGATTTCGTCAGGCATTTCAAAATTCAGATAACGATAGTATTTCTCATATTTCCGAAGGCACTCTTCAACATTTTCCTTTGTGGATTCAACAGATCTTCCATAAACAAGCAGTTCGGCAAACACGTTATTTTTCAGATGCTCGTCCAGTAGCGTTTTTGCCTCATCCGACTTGCCCATATGTTTCAATTCAACTATTTTTTGACGCAACTGATATTCATAGAGACCGTTTGGACACAACTGTTCTTTCAATTGATGAACATCCTTGGTCATCGTCCATATCTTGGAAAATAACACGATGTTGAGAATGCCCATGATGGTAATAGTCCAACCAATGATAGCCTCACCAATTTCGTCTCCTGGGCTTCTATAAGAAGAGTAAGCGAACACGGATGTGGCGATTGCCATAAAAGCCAAAGTCAAAAATGTCTTTTTCATTGTTGTAGTTGGGCGCTTATATGCCGTTACCCATCGGCTTTAATAAATTAAAGTACTTATTCTTTACAACAAGCTATTTCTTTCTTATTTCTTTAATTTTTCCTTTTTTGTATGAATAAAAGATAGTTTCGCCGCCCCATTCCGAGCAGCCAAGAAGGGTGTCATTTTCAAAGTGCACATAATCAAATTTGACAGGTACCACTTCTTCACCTGTGCTATCGACAAATCCTTCTTTGTCGTTACGATTGACTTTCCCAAGTCCATTTACAAAAGGCTCGGCTCTATCATATATGGGTTTAATGACAAAATCTCCTTTTCTGTTAATGTATCCGACATTTAACCCCCAATAATTGCTTGAGGACACCCCCATAGGTGCTAATCCCTCTCGGAATTCAGGAATCGTTGAGGACGATTGAGGTTGGAATTGGAACGGAATTACAACATTATCACTTTTATCAATAAATCCAATTTTGTAATTTGGGACTCTTCCTACAACTGCATTAAAATAGCCGTCTCTTTTACCTACTGCAGCTAATCCATCAGAGAAATTGTTGGCAACGTCATATTTAAGTTGTATAATAACCCTGTTTTGAATATCAATATAGCCGCATTTGTTGTCTTTCTCAACCCAGATCAGTCCGTCTGAATAGTCTCCCATGTCATCATATTCAAAAGGAATAGCTTCCTTCCCCGTTTCACATTCAACCATACCATACAGTATAGGCTTTTGAGCGTCTGCTTGAAATTTGGTTAATCTGATGTATCCATTTTTAGGAGCTTCGTATTTTGGTTCTCTATGCCCGACTATTATATAATACTCACAATTGTAATTGCAGTCGGTAACAACTTTATTATGAGAATTGATGATGCCAACAACACATCTATTCAATTCAGATAAAGAAATATCAGATCCCTCGAAATGATAATATATTGTGTCGTATTTCAATTCGACAGCTATACTTCCGATAGAATCAATAATGCCATATTTCCCGTTTCTGCCAACAACAGTGCAATGACTGTCAATGTTGGCAATGTCATCAAAATCAAAAGGTGTATTCATTTTATTATCGGTGTCAAAAATACTCCATTTATCCTTTTTCTGTATCGCTATGAAACAGCGTTGCTCATCATTAAATTTGTATCTGATACTATCGAATTCTACTTCCGTAATCTTATCTCCATTGTAGGATATAATGCCATATTTCTGATTATGTTGCACAACTTTACTATCTGAGTTGAAATCGAAAATGGTATCATATATGCAGTTCAAGACTTCTTTGCCATAGTGGTCGATTAATCCAAATTTTCCTTTTTTGACAATGGCATATCCAAATTCAAAATTTTGGATTGTATCATATCTTTCAATTGTTTGATGATACAATTCGTTTGACAAAACTTCTTTAGGAGAACCAGACGGTAAGTCTGATTTTTTTTCATTGCATGAGAAAAAAGAAAAGATGATAATAAGAAACGCTAATGTCTTTTTCATATTTGTTATGTTTTGAAAGTTATACGGTTGTCATCATCAAAAAAGCGCAAACCCCGCCATATCACTACTCAGGCCTTGCACTGCCTCATACATTCTATGGAGAAGTCTGCGCGATGAAACGCATACTCCCTGAATGTATGTGATGCTCTTTTCTGTGTCGAGGTGCAAGTTCGAGTAGTGAATTGAGCAAAAATGTCATGCTCCTTTCGGAACATGTCGCAAATATATAGTGAAAATTTTACAAAACAAAGGATTTTGTGAAAAAGTTGATGAAAAATGCCGATAAGATGCCTTTGAGGTGCTCCCCTTGCAAGAAAAGTGAAACATTACAATCGCATCCTCTGCAAACAAAACAAATGGTAGAAAAGTAGTAAAGTAAGAAAGTGGACATGAATACTTTCAAAGAGAAAGAATAAAAAGATTGTAATAATCGTATAATTGAAGTTTCGGATGCTTTTTTCAACAACGAATATTTCGAATATGACGAATTTATACAATGCACAATGCACCCAAGGGTGCAACGAATAAAAACGAATGCTGAGTGTAGCCATTCGATTCCATTCGTTGCCGCTTGCGGCATTAGGAAAATACATCTTCTCGCCGCATGGTAAATTAGAAT
>DGSP01000077.1 GCA_002393555.1 Prevotellaceae bacterium UBA4359 | reverse complement strand
GGAACCAATTATTGGAAATTATTGGAAATTATTGTCCGAGAAAACAATGCGGCTTGCCGCATGATATAAACTGTTTTTGTTTACCTACTTGTTTTTTATTTTTTTCTTGTTTTTCTAAAGCCCGCGAGCGGTAAAATGAACTGTCGATGTTGAGTTCTCTTATGGCGAACAGACGTTAAACAAGCCCTCCTCAAAACTCCTTCAAGAGAGTTCGGAAACGAGAAAAGTGGGCTGCAATCTCAGTTTTTCGGGGAAAAGGGCTGATGGATAACACTTTTTTGTGTAATTTTGCATCGTGGCAGCACGATGTCTCGCTGCTGCAAAAACTGAAAGCATGGCAAAGACAAACATCACACATCGCGAAATCATTGCACAGATTCGTCAGCAGGAGTATAAGCCGATTTATCTCCTGATGGGAGAGGAGGCTTACTACATCGACCGCCTCTCGGAGTATATTGCCGAGAGTGTGCTGGCACCAGAGGAGAGGGATTTCAACCAGACGGTCATCTACTGCACCCGCGAAACAGCCGTTGCCGACGTAATCAATTCGGCGCGCCGCTACCCGATGATGGCAAAACATCAAGTGGTAATTGTTAAAGAGGCACAGAATTTGTTAAAAATTGACGAACTGGCGGTCTATGCACAAAATCCAATGCAGACCACTATTTTGGTGATTTGCTACAAAAACGGAAAGGTGGATGGACGCAAGAAACTGGTGCCTGCCGTGGAGAAAGTGGGCATCGTGTTTGAGAGCAAGAAACTGAAGGACGGCATGTTGCCACAATTCATTGCCGACTATCTGCGGCGCAAACAAGTGGGCATCGACGAACGCGCTTGCCAGATGCTGGCCGATAGTGTGGGAGCCGACCTCAACCGCATGGCGGGTGAACTGGACAAACTTGTGCTGGCCTTGCCGACCGGGCAGACACGCATCAATGCCGACATGGTCGGGAAGAATGTCGGAGTGTCTAAAGAGTTCAATGTGTGGGAGTTACGTGCTGCTGTCGCGGCGCGGAACGTGGAGAAGTCCAACAGGATTCTCTGGCAGATGGAGCAGAACGCCAAGGCTAATCCGCCGGTCATGACGGTTGCGACTCTTTTCAACTTTTTTGCCACCATCATGCAGGCTTTCTATGCGCCTGACCGTTCGGAACAGGGGCTGATGCAGCATCTGGAACTCCGCCAGACGTGGCAACTGCGTGAATATACGACCGCGATGCGCAATTACACAGCCATGAAGACGATGCAGATTATTGGAAAATTGCGTGAGACGGATGCTCGTCTGAAGGGTATCAATAGGGGAAACCTGACTGATGAGGACATCATGCACGAACTTCTTTTTTATATCCTCCACTGACAAGAGGGGGGCTGATTTCATACCTCTCTTTTTTCTTGTTCAGAAAAATGAAGCAAATAGAGTTGCAGGCGATTTTTTGATGCCATCGTGAAGGCTCAAAAATCGCTTTTTCTTTTCCCCGAACTGTGAAAACGTGTGGCTTTTCTTGGCAAAAAAAGCCCTTCAAAAATCTCTTTCGTTCAAAAAGTGAAACAAAAAAATGAGGTCTCTTTCCTCGGAATATCAGCGGTTTAACTACTGAAAAAGGCTCTGTAAAACCGCGTTTTTACAACCGAAAAAGGAGACGAAACCACCTGTCCGATTCTCGCTCAATCGGCCTTTTTTCAGCACTAAAATTTTGCCGATTTTTTTACGTTAATATTTTTTATCATTTCAATTCAAGTGCTTTACAGACATAAAACCGCTACATTGTAAAATATTTTTACAATAGAAAAGATGAGGGGCGGACACAGAAGGTTTACAAGTTGAAAAAGCACAAGGATTTACATTTCTATTGCGAAAATGTTTGAATGTGTAAAAAGATGAATATTCAACTAAATCCTAAAGAATGATAACTGAATGATAAATAAAAGATTACAAGTTTTTGATTAAAGAATGAGGGGAGGATGACGCAGCTCTATACCCTACAAAAACTCGCTTTTCCCATCAACACTCCTATTTTACGCATTTTTAGGGTCTAATAACTATCGTGTAATCAATTCGTTGGTTTGAGATTAAAAAGTGAAAGAATAACTCTTTTTACAGGATAAAAACGTAGGAATGTAAAAGAAGTAGAAATGTAAAAGGGACGGAATTTTACAAAACAAAAGTTTGGGTTTTGAAAAATAAAATTTAGCGTTACAAAAAACAACGCGAATGTTTTGACATTTGAAAAATAGTCCTTACCTTTGTAAAATATTTGGAAAAAGCCTTAAAATTGTAGAAAATGATGACTGATAAAGAAAAAATAGAGAAAATCATTCAGGACAAACACCTCAACAACACCCAATTTTGTAATGAGGTTTGTATTGCCCCTGGCACCCTCTCGCACATTCGGAGTGGACGTACTGAACCCACCCTGAACATTTTGCGGAGTATCGTTCAGGCATTTCCCGACATCAACCCTGCCTGGCTCTTCTATGGCGAAGAACCGATGTACAAAAATGACACCTCTCCCACTCCCGAAGATGTGTCGTCGGATGCTCATATAAATAATGTAGAAGGAGTTGCTTCGGCTGCCGACGATTCGATGCCACTGTTGCCTTTTGCTTCTGGCGATGGCTTGGGCCATAAGAACAAAGGAGCGAACGTTCATGCCGGGCAGGTGGCCGCAGGAAATGCTCCGGCGACAGGCGGTGCTTCGCAGCCTTCTCCACGCCAGTCGCTCAATGCGCCATCGGTGTCTATGGCTTCGTTCAATGTGCAAGAGATTGTGGCCGAGACACTCAGGCAACAGCAAAGACCTCAGCGCAAGGTGGTTGAGGTGCGCATCTTTTTCGATGACGGTACGTTTGAAACGTTCAGTGCCAAGTGAGAAGTGTAACAAAAATTTAAGGTTGTTAATTCATAGACCTTTATTAACATTTCGTTATTGTTATAGTTTATGAATTGACAACCTTGTTTTGTCTTTGAAATGTACCAAACTGGAAAAGTGACTCGGATGGGACTCAAACCCATGACCTGCAGAACCGGAATCTGACGCTCTATTCAACTGAGCTACCGAGCCAAAGAGTGCATTTTGGGTGCAAAGTTAAGAAATTTTCTTGATATAATCGATTTTGTCGATATTTTTTGTGTGATTTTAGGGATTTTGTGTTAATTTTGCAAAGATAACGCGATGTGGGCGGGCCGCATGCAGGTTTGTTCAGTCGCGGCATGGCTAAATCAATGCAATAGAGATAGTACCAAGACAAAATAGAGATATTTACCAAGACAAAATGAAGAATAGGATTATACTGGCTGTTGGGTGTCTGCTGTGTGTGTTGACGCTTTCGGCGCAGTCGCACATAGAGAAACATAAGCATGGGGATTGGTATTGGGGTGCCGGATTGGGCTTCAGCCAATCGCTTGCAGAGAATGCGAAGGGAACGGACTTTATAGTCCGCCAGATACCTTCGGTGGACATTCTGGTGGGTCATCATTTCACACCAGCCTTTGGCATCAAGTTGTCGGGAGGTCTAAACATGCAGGTTTCCCGCTGCAGTAAGGCGGCTGAGAGCGCAATGCCAGAGGTGTATGGCAATGGACGCTACTCGTTTAAGTGCCTGACGGCCTCAGTGTCAAGCGTTTTCAACCTGACGAACGTCTTTTTTGGCTATGAGGTGGAACGCCCGATGACCTGGAGTTTTTTCATGGGGGCAGGCATCATCAAGACACTGAATTTCGATGAGAAAGTCAACCTTTGGAATGTGACCCCAAACGCTGAAAGTCCTTATTATCCTGTGGATAACAAGGGAGGGCACTACATTGTGGCCCATGCAGGACTGCAATGCGACGTGCGTCTGAATGAACCGTGGGATTTGAGTGTGGAACTGCGGGCAAATGGTACCGACAATAAGTATAACGGTGTATCCAATGGGAACCATATAGACTTCTACCTTGACCTGATGTTCAACTTTGTCTATCATTTCAAGAACGGCAAGCAGCAGTTGCGCCGCTTCCGCGACCCTGTGCGCGGGCCTTTCATCGACCCTGTGCTGATAGACCATACGCGCGACTATCAGGAGACGGTTCGCTACGGAGAGGCTATGTACACGGAGATTCCGTTCTATTCGGGCTTTTACTATCTGAACGCGGCCACCACCAAACGGCTGGGGTATGTGGCTAAGTTCCTGAAGTCTCACCCCTTGGTGAACATCAACATTGTGGGGCATCCAGACATCATTCCCGACGAGGATGTGGAGTATCATCTTCGACTGGCTCAGAAACGTGCCGAAGTGGTGCGAGAGGCGTTGATTACACAGTTCCAGATAGACCCGCATCGTCTCCGCACAACCTATGACGACAAGGCTTTGCAGCCTTATAAGACGGTGCGAGAATGGGTGCCTGCCGTCAACTTCATCATGGAAGACCCTGGAGATGCGGGGCCTGCTCTTGACCGTTGACAGAAAGGCAGCCTTTCCGCTTGATGATTAAATAGACCTTTTTTTCACCATCCTGCTGGCAACACGATGTTGTCCAGAGAGTGAGCCTGTTCAAAAAGTGGGGCGATTTCTTCGTCGGTGAATCCTGCAATGCCGCAGCCGATACGTGTGACAAGGAAAGTCAGTTCGGGGTGTGCTTTTGCGAACGCGATGAATTCGTCCACATAGGGGCGTATCGTCTCCACACCGCCCTGCATGGTGGGGATGGCATAACTTTGTCCTTGCAGTCCCACGCCTTGCCCCATGATGGCACCAAATTTCTTGTAGGCAATCCATGCCGCTCCGCCACCGTGCATGCCGCGCAGGTTGCTGCCGAACACAAACACTTCGTTGGGTTCGAGCGACTCGATAAAATTGGGAGTTGTGCGTTTCTTTTCCATATTATTATATAGTGTGAATGGTGTAGATGTCTCGTCGTATGCAACTGAGGTGTCGGCACATACAACCGATGTCTCGTCGTATGCAGCCGAGGTGTCGTTGTTTTGCATGAAGGAGAATAGGCCCTTCGAAAACTTCTTGGGCGCAGCAGAGAGAGAGTTGGGTTCTTTCTTCTGACACTCGACGGGCATTGTGAGTTCGTCGAGAACTTCGGGCATGTCGAACTCCATGTCGAAATACTGGCGGAAGTAGGGGGAAAGGACATCTTTCTTCAGGTGGTTGTATCGTTGCGAGATGGCAGAAGGAGTCACGCCCAGTTTTTCTGCCACTTCTTTTGTCTTGAATCCCTGCACCAGCAGGAACTCCAGCACCAAGCGGTCGAATCGGTCGCCGATGTAGTGGTTGCAGATGTCCTCGATGGCATGGTTGAACTGCAGGCGCAGGTCGCGGTTGGTGTCGAAGGTGCGCAAGTAGTCCTCGTAGGTCTGGTTGCCATATTCCTTCTGATACCATTTCAGCGCATCAAGCACGGTGAAACGGAAACCGCCGATAATCCAGGTGCGCAGGCTCACGTTGGGCGAGCGGTCTTCGAGCGGTCGCCATTGATGCTCCATCAGATAGAGGGCATACTGGTGGGCCAGCGACATGAAGTCGAGGTTGGGCTTCTGGCTGAGGGAGTATTGCTGGTCGTAGAGGTGATAGGCCGCACGGCAGTATTCGTAGAAATAGTCGCGGAAGATGCGGCTGTTGCCATCACGGAGACCATCAATGATTTGCTGGTCGGAAAGAGGAAAGTGTGCCATTCGTGAGAAAAATTTTTGCGAAGATAGCAAAAAAATATGATGGCTGCTTAATTTTTTCGGAAAAAGTTCTTTTAAGGGATAAAAGTCGGACAAGACAGATGCGAAAGTCTGGCTGAACAAAAGTTAAAGTCTGAGGAAAACAACAAACTCTATTTATTCACCCTTAAAAAAAAGAAGATGAAAAAGAACGTTTTTAACCTGATTATTGTGGATGAAAGTGGTTCCATGAGCATCATTCACCAGCAAGCCTTTTCGGGCATGAACGAAACGCTTCAGACGGTTCGTGCCATGCAGAAGCAATTCCCCGACACTGACCAGCGCGTCACATTGGTCACTTTCGACACGGGACACACCAAGTGGCACTATGACAACACGGCGGCTGACGACACGAAAAATCTGGAATGGAAGGACTATCAGCCGGGTGGCGGCACACCTCTCTACGATGCCATCGGGGCGGCGGTGTCGAAAGTGAATGCTCAGATAGCGAAAGACAGCAAGGTGCTTGTCACCATCATCACGGATGGCGAGGAGAACAGTTCGCGCGAGTGGACGCTGCAGATGATTCGCAATCTCATTGAGAAACTGAAGAAGGAAGGCTGGACCTTCACGCTCATCGGAACGGACAATCTGGATGTGGAGTCGATGGCGCGCACGATGGCGATAGATGAACACATGCAGTTCACTGAAGATGCTGCCGGAACTCGTTGCATGTTTCAAAGAGAGCGGAGTGCCCGCATGCGCTACAATGCTCGTCTCGATGCAGGTGTGGCGATGGAGTCAGGCACTTTCTTCGACGAGCAAGCGTGATTTCTTTATTTCATCACTTTCTTCCCGTTGTGGATGTAGATGTGGTGGGGAAGGGGAGTGGCGACGGGTTGCCCTGACAGGGTAAACCATGTTTCATCTTGGCGCATGCCGTGGTGTACAGACGGGGCTGTGGGGCTTTGAATGCCGACAGTCCCGTCTATGTTGTCGATGGAGGAGAGGAAGCCGATGTAGCGGATGGTGGAGGTGCCAGTGGTGGAGGTGAGTCCGAAGATGGTGGCTCCTTGGCAAATGAAGAAGGGGTCGCCCACATTGTTGGCATCGAGTTCGGTGGTGGTCATGTCCCAGATGAACGCTGTGCCATTCGAGAGACGCTGTGTCTTGGTGGGGGCAACGCTGCTGCCATGATTGACACCGTTCAGCCACCAGAGGTAGGCAGAACCGTTGGTGGTCTTTGTGTTGGTGGCAACGACCACAAGATATTTCTGATTCGCCTTCAGTTGGTAGTCTTCTGCATTCTCATAATTCAAAGACAGGCACAGGTTATTTGTGCCTGTGCCTGCCTTGATGGTGATGGTGTTGTCGTTGTTGTAGGTGAAGTTTCTCTGTGCCACACGTCCTGCTTCATCGCCCGTCTGCCAGTCGGTCGCGTTCCATTGGTAGGCGTGGTCTTTGTAGTCCTTGAGCAGTCTCAGATAGTAGAGTCCGGGACACATCGTGTTGGGCGATGCCACAATCTTGAAGGTGAGTTTCTTCTTCACGTTCCCTTTGCTGTCCACCAGCAGTTCGTCGGGTATGCGGTATTCCACGTTGAAGAACCCTTGTTCGTCGGCTCCCTTCATGCGCTGCTGCACCGTGATGTCGCCAATCTTCTGACCGTCTATGTAGATGTCAGCCACACGTCCACGGTCGGAGGTGATGAAGCGCAACATCAGCGAAACGTTGGTCTTGATGCCTTCGGTATTTTCAATCACATATTGGATGTACTCGTTGGCCTTGGCGTCGCGGTAGTTCTCGCCGCGATAACTGCCGCTGGTGGAGCCTGTGGAGTATTTCACTTCATGTCCTGCCTCGCTTTGCTGTTCGCCGGTGGCCACATAGTCGAGGGTGCGGGCTTGCAGTGCCTGTTCTTCGGCATCCTTGCGCCCCATGTCTGAGTTGGCATAGTCTTCGGGTGTGCCTTGGAAGAAGTAGCAGGAGTAGCGCGAGTGCTGGATGCTGTAGAACGGTTCGAGCGGCAGTGTGCCCTTGTCGGTCTTCAAGGTGAAACTGAGTTTGGAGAGGTCTTTCGTCTCGATGTTTTCCAGCACCTTGGCACGTTCGCCAATCAGGAGAGGTGCCGAAGAGAGCGGCTTGGCTGCTGAACGTGCGCCGGGCGAGTGGTCCATGCGTCCCTCGCCTCCATATTCGTTGGGCAGTTGTGCCTCGGTCTCGGTGCGGGCAGCCAAGAGGATGGGGCCGTACTTGAAGGCGATGTAACTCTTGTAGTCGGGGCATTCTTCATAGCGGAGCGTCATGGGCAGTTCCACTTCCTTCACCTCCCCCTTCTTCCACTTCTTGGTCTCGCAGATGTAGGTGGCTTTGCCGTCGCTGCTTGCCCATGCGGGTCGGCGGACGGCGAGGGTGAAGGTGCCGTCCTTCGTGATGGTGAGTTTAGTCTTCTGCTCGTAGGGGAAGTTGGTCTCCTGACGGATGCCAAACTTCTTGCTGTTCAGTTCGCTGGCCGTGAAGAGGTTCACGTAGAGTGTGTCGTTGGTGGCACTGTGGGTGTAGATGAAGTGTCCGTACTTCGAGTGGTTCTCCATGCCTGTGCCCACACAGCACCACATGCCCTGGTTCACCTGTGAGTAGATGCGGTAGGAGAGGGGGCGCAGCGAGGTGAAATAGACGTAGCCGCCCGTCTTGGGGTCTTGGGTTGACATGATGTGGTTCCACATCGTGGCTTCGTAAAAGTCGGCATACTTGGCCTCATGGGTGTCGTCGAACAGGTCTTCGCTGAGTTTCAGCATGTTGTTCGAGTTGCACGACTCAGGCCCCTCCATGTTGTTGATGTAGAGGTGTCCGTTCTGGTGGCTCTGGAAGTGTTCGCTGATGGAGTTGCCGCCAATGCAGACCGTGCGGTTCTGTGCCACATCGGTCCAGAAGTTCAGCACCGCGCTGCGGTAGTCGGCCAGCGTCTTGTCCTCCTGCCATGCACGTTCAAAACCGATGTATTTAGGTACCTGCGTGTTGGCATGCTTGCCGTCGAGGAACGTGGGGTTGAACGTCTTCATGCCGTCAATCATCGTGCGGTGGCTATACTTCTTCGCGCTCTCCAGATACTTCTTGTCGCCAAAAATCTTGTAGGCATCCACCAGCGTCTCGTTCATGCCGCCATGTTCCCAGCCCAGCACCTGCTGCATCTGGTCGGTGGAGAGGTTGCTCACCACGTTCACGCTCCAGTCGCTCAGCCCCCTGAAGAGTTCCTTCGCCAAGGTGCTGCCCGTGTAAAGGTAGGCATCGCGCAGTCCGGCCAACACCTTGTGCTGGCAATAGAAGGGCACCCATCCGCCCGACTTGCGGAACTCCGTCAGGTCGCCTGCATAGAGTCCTGTCCAGATGTGGTTGAGGGGTTGTCCGCCAATGAAGCCCTTCAGTCCCGTCGTGTTGTTCTTATAGGCATCCTGACAGTCCTTCATGATGGCCAGGCAATAGTCGAGCCGTTCCTTCATCTTGGCCTTCATGCCCTCATCGTTGGTGGCAGCGTAGGCCAGAGCCAGCGCGCTCACATAGTGGCCACCCACATGGCCGCTCAGGTCGAAGCCCGCATCGCCGCCCCAGTTGGGGAAGTTGGGGTGTTTTTCTTCCCAGCCATAATACTTCGACGAACTGTTCTTGCTCAGTCCTGCCTGACGGATGAACGGGGTCATCAGTCGGTCGGCATCATACTTCAGCAGCAACTCGTCGTTCGTCTCCATCATGGTCTTCATGGGGCCGTCGAGCAATGTCACCTCGCTCAGGTCGAAGTGCTGCGGATAAATCTCGCTTTGTGCTTTGGCTCCCGTCGTCAGCAAAAGACTTGTGGCCAAAGTGACAGATAATAGTTTTTTATTCATAATAGGTGATATGGATGATAATCTTGCATGCAAAGTTACGGCGATTTTTCTGCATTTCGCCATGTGTGGTGCAACATCTTTTTTCTTCTGTGATACATCAAAGCCCCCAGAGGCTTTTCGCCGCAAAGAACAAGGCCACCACCACGAAGGCGGGCAGCATGTTGATGGTTTTGCAGTCCTTCAGTTTCAGAATGCTCAGTCCCGATGCGGCAATCAGCACACCGCCCACGATGCACAGTTCCGTGCGCATGTCGTCTGTAATGGCATCGGCCGACAACTTGGCCATCAGGTAAAACATCCCCTGCCAGCAGAACAGCACCGGGGCAGCCCACACCATGCCGATGCCATAGGTGGTGGCCAGCACTGCCGAGGTGATGAAGTCGAGCGTGGCATTCGTGTAGAGATAGGTGTTGTCGCCATAGAGCGCACTCAGCACAGGCCCCACCATCGAGAAGGTGCCGATGCAGTAGAGCAAGATGCCGGTAGAGAGACCTTCGGAGAGTGGAGAATCAGACCCTCCTCTCACCCTCCCAACAGGGAGGGTCTGAGTCTTCTTTCTGTCCACCCATCTCTTGAACCGTTCGTCCAGTTTCAGCCTGTAGCCCACCAGCGACCCCACCGCCAGGCTCACGATGAACAGCACGGGGTAGTGGCTCTTCGGCATGTTTTGGCAGAAGGCGTTAAACCCCAATGCCAGTGAACACAGACCCATCGCGTTGAACAGAGCCTGCTGATACTTCGGCTTGATGCCACGTTTCAGCGAGGCACCCACAATGGCTCCGATAATGATTGTGCTTGTGTTGACGATTGTTCCAATCATGATATTCTTTTTCCTTCAGGCTCATCGGATGAAGTGCATGGGGGTCCAAGGCTCATGGGTGGGGTAGTCGGGCTGGTCGTTGGCATGCATCTTCTTCAGTGTCCATGCCATGTTCTCGGCCAGGGTGCGCATGGTCTGCATGCCCTCTGTGTCCCGGGCTGCCTCCCCTTCCTCGCGTCCGTAGGCAATGTTCCAGTACTGGGAGGAAATCACGGGCATGTTCATCATCATGAAGGGCATGTTCAGTGTCTGGAAAGCGGCTGACGCACCGCCGCGACGGCAGACGGCCACGGCTGCTGTGGGTTTCTGCACAAAGTGGGCCCCAGCCGAGAAGAACATGCGCTGCACCAGCGAGAGTACGGCTCCGTTGGGTTGGCCATAATAGACAGGCGAACCCACCACGAGGGCATCGGCACTGGCCATCTTTTCCGAGATGCGGTTGCACACATCGTCGTCGAACACACACTTATTGTTGCCCTTCACTTTGCACTGGCCGCAGGCGATGCAACTGCGCACGGGCTTCGTGCCCATCTGCACGATTTCCGACTCAATGCCTTCTCTTTCCAGCGTCTTGGCTATCTCGCTCAGGGCGATGAAGGTGTTGCCCTGTTTGCGTGGGCTTCCGTTAATCAGTAAGACTTTCATTCTTTGTATTCAATTAACAATGAACAATTAACAATTATTTCAAGAAGGCACGAATCCATTCGAAGACCTTCTTCCGTTCTTCTGGTTTGAATCCATGCCCAGCCTTCTCAATCACTTCCAGACGTGCCTGCTTGTAAGTCTTCACGGCACGGCGAGAGTAGTCAATCGGCACCACAGGGTCGGCATCGCCGTGGATGATAAGCACAGGCTTCTTGTAGCGGGGCAGTTCCTTGTAGGGGTCGAGGTCGCGCAGTTCCATGAAGAAAGGACGGCTCAGTGGCACATTCCACAGACGGGTCGTGTCGGGAATGGCTGTCACGTCAGGATAACGCTCGTTCCAGTTGTCGGGGATGCAGAGGGCAGGGTAGATGAGCACCAACTGGCTGATGTCCTTGGCCAGAGCCGATGCGGTGAGAGCCGACACCAGTCCCCCCTGGCTCTCGCCGATGAGGACGATGCGCTTGCTGTCCACGTCGGGGCGGCTCTTGAAATACTGCACGATGGCCTTCAGGTCACTCACCTCGCCCGTGATGCGCATGTTCATCGTGTTGTTGTCGCTGCGGCTGTGCACCGAACCGCCGGGGAAGTCGAACGTGTAGCACTGGTAGCCTTTCTCCGCCATCATGGCGAAATAGTCGCGGCCAAAATGGTGGGTGCCGTTGAATCCGTGCGATATAATCGCCACGGGCTGCTTCTTCGCCCCGTTCGCCGGACGGCTCAGCACACCATAGATGCTGCGCTCTCCATTCTTAATCCACACTTCCTCCTCCTGCGTCTGTGCCTCCACATTCAGCAGGGCTGCCAATGCCATGCAAATGGCCAAAAATCCTTTTTTCATTGTCTCATTGCTTTATTTGTGGTTGCAAAGATAAGGGTTTTCACTTAAAACGCAAAAGTAACTTGGATTTTTCACTCCTCACTTTTCACTTTTCACTAAAAAAAACTATCTTTGCACCTGACAATCCGTACCCTCCGCATCCTCAACGAGGACAACGACATCACCATCTTCAGTTTGACAGGCCGGAAAGATTGGGTGGCAGAAGCATTCTGATAGAGAAAACAAACTATAACCACCATAAATTATGAAAAGATTTTTAATGATTTCGTTAGTGACGATGTTCACTATGACAAGTGTGATGGCCCAAGTCACTGTGGCCGAACCAGAACATGAGGAAGAGGTGTTGATGTTGACCTCCAACAGCAAAGGCGTCTTGCTCGACCAGGAAAAAGGGACCATCAAGGCAAGTGCCGATGCCAGCCTTTTGATTGTAGGCGCAGGGAAGATGAAATCGCGGCTGACAGTAAAGGGGGTTCAATCCGCCAGCACGGCGAAAGGCTCATCAACCACCCGGCTCATCATCAGGGTGGAAGACAACTCCATAGACCCCAAAACGTTTATCGACATCTTCCAGTTTGAAGTGACAGCCAAGGAGCGTCGCCATCTGGTGAAAGAGATTGGTGTGCTGATGAAGACCGACCCGAACCAAAAACTCTTTGTGGATTACAAAGCGCAGAAATACGGAAAGAGTTCCTATCTGGTCACGATGACAGACTTGCTCCCCGGAGAATACGGCATCGTGATAAAAGACCCCGAAAAACCCAAAGTCAGGAATGGGATGAAAGTGACATCCTTCACGGTGGAATAGTGTTCCGCCAGAAAAGTCACTTTCTGTGTACATGCTCCCCCTAAGGTAGTGGCTCATACGTTTGAGGTGTGAGCCACTTTTTGTTCTTTTAGAGTTGTTTTAAGATAACGAGAGTTCGATGTAAGAAAAGTTTTAATGATACGCCTTCGGCGGACGAAGAAAAAACAGAAAAAAACAAGTAAAAACAAATAAAAACAGGTTCTTCTTGGTTGTAATGGCAAAGATGTTGCGGACGAAGAAAAGGTTTTTTATTTGTTTTCATCGGTTTTTATTTGTTTTTTCTTCGTCCGCCGAAGGCGTAATTCTTATACCGAACTCACGTTAAGATAAAATCTGTGGTGAAAAAATCTGTGCTTTCCGTGCTTGTCGTTCACTCGTTTTTTCATAACTTTGCACAGAAAAAAATGGGAGTGAATGATGGAAGTTCCGAGCATGTTCAATTGCAGTAACGACATGGCGCTGGCAGCAAATGTGCGCCAGTATGTGCCGCCGAAACGCATCCGGCAGATGGAGGCGGATTTGGCCGACTTGGCACGGGTGTGGGAAGACACCCACATGGCCGGGCCGTGGGGGTGGAGCCTCGCCACGAAACAGCGATACAGGCAGATGGGGGTGGCAGAAGAGGCGTTGCCGACCGACGAGTGGCTGGAGGAAGTGAGGCGGCTGTCGAGCCGGGAGTTCGCGTGGTTCTATCTGAAGCAACTGCTGGGCACCCTGAAAGACGTGAACCTGCTGGGGTGGGAGATGAAGTTCTGGAACAAGATGCCGGCGGCGTGGAATGATGACGTGAAACTGAATTCTGGAACAGGCAGAGAAGCGAATGTAAAGAAATCGTACCCGAGGGGTGCGCAGTGCCGTAGCCGAGGGGTACGCCATGCCGTAGCCGAGGGGTGCGCTTCAGAGAAGAAGGAACAGGAGAGGGAGATGCATGACGCTTTAAGCATCTTCAAGTCACCCTGGTCATCGTCGGGAAGAGGCGTTTTTGTGGGAAATTGGAATGATGCCCGCACCCAAGCAAAGGTGCAGGGGTTTCTCTCCTCGCAGGGGGGATTTGTGGTTGACCGATTCTATGAAGATAAGGTCTTGGACTTTGCCATGGAGTTCTTCGTCCATAAGGACCACACGGTGGAGTTTCTGGGCTACTCCGTCTTCCATGCAGGGGAGCATGGGGCGTATGGCTACAACTATGTGGAGAGCCAGGAAGAACTGCTGCGGCGCATCGATGTGGATGCCGCTTTGCTGCACAGGCTCATCGCCTACCACAAGGAACATCTCGCCAAGACGGCCTATCACGGCCCCGTCGGCATCGACATGCTCAAGACCGCCGACGGCAGCATCCATCCCTGCCTCGAAATCAACCTGCGCCTCAACATGGGCATCCTCGCCCTGCTTCTGCATGAGCAGTACGGCTCGGGGGCGATGGTGGCACTGACCCCTGTGCGTGAACACGGCTTCCAGGCACTGGTGGAGGACGGACGGCTGATGATATTAAGTGAAAAGTGAAGAGTGAAA
>DGSP01000046.1:17709-18423 GCA_002393555.1 Prevotellaceae bacterium UBA4359 | reverse complement strand
GTGGGAGATGTAGAGCAAAACTTGCTCATCCTCGTTGCTCAGTTCCTTGTGTTTGCTGCCACATTGTTAGGCATTGGCAGTACCTTTGAGAGGTTTCTGCTACGGATGCAGGGAAAAGGCAATCCAAAGTAAGATACTTCGATAATATATTGCATTATGTTTAGTGAAGAGAGGAAGTCGAGATGGCTTTCTCTCTTTTCGTTGGTTAAAAGGTCAGAAAGTCAGATAGTCAGATAGTCAGATGGTCATTTTTGCCACGAATAAAGCGAATCATTCTAATTTGACGTGAGTTCGGTATAAGAATTACGCCTTCGGCGGACGTGTAAAGTGACATTCAGTCACTTTACACGTCCGCCGAAGGCGTATCATTAAAACTTTTCTTACATCGAACTCACGTTCATGTTACACTTGCAGCACCTTCTACTGTTACAAACGTAACACCGCCACTGTTACATTTGTAACACTGGGTGTGTTACATTTGTGACACTGAGCGACACTTTCCGCCATGAAATCCTATCGGTTTTTTACCCCTCCGAAATCGAAGATTTTGAACCAAACTTGATGATTCTTTTTCAGAAAAGACGTAACTTTGTAGCCGAAATATACAATAATTTAACTTTCGGAAGTTCTTTTACCGCTTTGCGGGCTTTAGAAAAACAAGAAAAAATAAAAAAATACAAGAAAAAAACCTTGTTAGGTTTTGAGGTCTTACAA
>DGSP01000046.1:0-17572 GCA_002393555.1 Prevotellaceae bacterium UBA4359 | reverse complement strand
TAAATCAAACAACCGAAACTTAAATAATGAATATGACTTTACCTCAATCAGAAGAACTATCAACCAGTGCCATGAACCGTGTGTTTGATGACACAACGGCCACATATAAATTCTACTGGTTATTGGCGTTGCTCGACATGCATGTTAAAGAGCAGTTGAACGAAATTCTGGCTCTCAAAGTGGCAGCAAGAATGGTGGCCTATGCGTGGTATCCTATTAAATATTTCAATCTGTACTTTGGCAAGGGTGATTCAATGGAGGTAATAATCCCGAAAGTTGCAGGTATTACGGGGATAACCGTCGATGACAAACTGGAGGATAAGAACAATGTGATTACAGATGCGGTATTTGCCAACCGACATGTTAAGAGTGAGGTTAAGAAACTCATCAAAAATGTTCCTTTCTGGTTTCAATCACCATGGATAAGAACTTCTGACCCAAAGGAGATGCAGATTCGTTCTCAGTCTTTTGAGAATAATTGTCTGTATTCGCTGACGGGAACGGGCGAAGGGCTGACGGTGAAAATCAATCCGAGTTGGAGCCATTATCTGAAAACGAACTATGAGATATTGCGTGACTTCGCATTTTGGAATCTTACGCTGTTTTTGCAATCCAAGAACCCCAACGTGCCGAATGTCGCAGGCAAATTGATTCGTCCAGAAAAGCGTGATGCGCTGACTGCCCAGACAAAGTTTTGGAACAAGGTCATTGAAATTGGCGGGCCAATCACTTGTATATACACTGATACACCCTTGGGCATAAAGCAGTTTGAACTCGACCATTTTATGCCGTGGAGTTTCGTATCTCACAACCAAAATTGGAATCTTATTCCGGCTAATGGCAGCATCAACTCCTCGAAGAGCAATCGCATTCCAGATTTGAAACATTATCTCCCAAAGATGGCAAGCGTACAGCACAAAGCCCTTCGTTTGTATATCCCAGTCAGTAAACAAAAAGATGCTATCTTGAATGAGTATTATGCGTTGGGAGCTTCGCCAAGAGACTTGATGCAGATGGACGACGAGGCCTTCTTGAAGAGGTTCTATGATACATTCTCCCCTTTGAGCCAAATGGCACTCAATATGGGCTTTCAACAATTCTAATGCGATTATACTATGGAACCAATTATAAATCATCCCTACCTAACGGCAATTAAGAGAACGGCAATGTCTGTTCCTACCCGATACCTTTTAGAGCATAATCTGCTGAAAGGGAAAATTCTCGATTTCGGTTGTGGCTATGGTTTTGATACCGATGAACTGAAGAAACAAGGGCATAATATTATTGGCTATGATTATTATTATCGCCCCGACTTCCCTGAAGGAAAGTTCGATACCATCATCTGTAATTATGTGTTGAATGTTCTGGAGCCGTATGCACAAGCTGAAGTGCTGATGAATGTTACCAATCTGCTTTCCCCCAAGGGTACGGCCTATTTTGCCGTGCGTCGTGACCTCACGGAAGAAGGGTTCCGACTCCATGCTATTCACAAGCAATGGACGTATCAGTGCAACGTCAAACTACCATATAAAAGTATCGTCAGCAACAAAAGCTACGAACTCTACCAATACAACCATTTCAACAAACTGCCAAGGAAAGATGGGGTACGATGCCATTTTTGCAATCTCGCACGATATGTGGAAATTATCTGCGAGACGGCTACCTGCGTCGCTTTCTACGACGGCTATCCTGTATCGCCCGGCCATGCACTGATAATTCCCAAACGACACGTTGCATCCTATCGCGATTTGACGAACCACGAAAAGGAGGCTATGAATGTGGTGCAAGAATATGTCATGAAGAAGATAGACGAGCGTTTCCATCCTGATGGCTACAATGTTGGCATCAATATCGGTGAGGCTGCAGGGCAATCGGTCTTCCACTGCCACATGCATATCATCCCAAGATACAAGGGCGACGTGCCTAACCCAAAGGGCGGTGTTCGCGGTGTGATACCCTCAAAGCAAAGTTACTCGGCGAAAAAGAAGCCGGAGAAGCTCTCAACGAGTGCAAAGGAGAGCGTAAAACATGACGAAATATGACCTGTGAACGGAGAAACATAGTAAAACTGGGTGCTGACGTTATCCGCTACGTCAAATGGTTAACGTCAGGAAACAACAACGTTATCCATTATGCTGAATGGTTAACGTATAGGCAGAATCCTGTTATCCATAACCCCTACATGGTTAACGTCTTGCGCTCATTACGTTTACCATTTTCCTAAATGGTAAGCATATAAGGCATGAATAAGGAATAAACTCCGCTCTGTTCTCGCTGTTCCGTCATTTCGGGTGCAAAGGTACAATGCCCCTATGCAGTCTTTCTGCGTAACGTGAAAAAAGTTACAAAAATGTTTGTTTTTCGCTAATGTTCATTGACAAATTAGCTTTTCCCATAAGTACAAAGCATAAATGCCCAAATGAATAACTGATAACAAGTAATCATTCGGGCATTCTTATGTGAATCTTAGAAAATTGCGATTTAGCGAATGCAGTGCTAAGCGTGCTTAAGCAATGCTGAGCGTGAGCAATTTATCCAAAAGTGTACAAAAAGAGGCAAAAACACCCTGGAAAAGTGTAATCGCATCATTTAAGTCCCAACGTTGCACGTCGATAGTTGTACGAAAGCCAGTAGCTGCGTTTCAATGGGTCTGACAGGAAGGAACGGTTGATCAATTCTATGGCCAACGGATGTTCCTTGGCAAAGAAATCCAATTCCCGTTTCACTAATCTTGCAGTCATACCAATGCGACGTCCAAATTCCTCAAAGTCCTTTCGTCCAACCGTTCTTGTATCGGATAGTTGCATGCCTTCTTTGAATAACCCTTTGTCGAGTGCGAAGATGCGAGGCATCCTCAAATGCAGACTGGTATTGATGAGGTCGTAAGCAGGAGCGAGGTGATACTCCCCATCGCCTCGATTGATGAGTGAGAAGTTCTTTAGGTGAGCATCGTCATTGAGGGTAAGATAATTGAATACGATGATACGGAAGAACTTCAGGATTTCAACAGGAGCAGCCTTAACATACTTACGAATGATGTCTGCACATTCCTCATAACTCAGATTGCTATATTTGAAATCACTGCCTCCGTTGGCGTTTGTCAGTCCAGCAAGAGAAGCAAAATCTTCTTGACTATACTTCTGGCCGCTGGGACCGACATCAAAGCGACGGCAAAGATAGGCGGCTTCACCATCTTGGAAGAAACAAATGCCATTGGCGGCAGTCTCAATGTGATAGACTTGTGAGGCCAACTGCATGGTCAAATGTTCGTTGGCAGGACAATGCTTGCGGTCAAGCAAAGCATAGGATGAAGGAGCCGGTTTCAAGATGTATGTTCCACGTTCACCTTCGGCTGGCCTTACCAAATGTCCCTCACTATCCAGCACCAAACTCGCCTTGGGTTGAACACCAGAAAGCGAGATTCGTCCTACATTCTTCAGATAGGCTTCATTGTCGGCACTTTCGTTGTTGGGACTGTCAAAATCCAACACATGAAAAACCTCCTTCCCGTCAAACAATAGTTTTCGGGCTACAGGGGAATAGGTGGTAAAGCCTTCCTGCAAGGTGGAAGGGCAAACATTGACCTCTATCATCTTCACATCGGTTTAATGGTTACGGCTCCGATGGTATCGTGCCCGGCTGTTGCAAGCATGATACCAAAATCATCGTTTTCATCGATATGATGCAACATGGATTGCACCTGACGATTGGAGCCTTCAGACAACATGTTATAAAAATAAGGAAAGAGATAGTTGGAACGGTAAGGCTCTTTTCTTACGGGCATGGCCAAGCAAACTGGCTCACCGTGGTAGTCCTCACCATAAGTGAACACATATTCTCTGGCATCCGTCTCTTGCAATATGCCAGCCTCCATGTTGTGAACATAAACCTTACACTTTCTCATAGTCAAGTTGCTTGATGTTAATGTCTATTTGAAGACCCAATGTATCCAGTATCGTAAGCAAGGTGGCGAGTTGAGGGTTACCCTCTCCGCGTTCAATGGCAACGACAGTGTTTACGGCCACACTTGCCAAGTCTGCCAATGTTTGTTGGTTGACACCCAATTTTTTCCGCCTTTCCTTGATGGCATTCCCTATTTCCTGCTGTGTCATAATCTCAATATATTGCGATTTCAGTACAAAGATAAGCCATTCTTTTCAAACAGAAATAAAAATTCTCAATAAAATGCGATTTTTGGTATAATTCTTCTATATAGCGTACCCCTCGACTACGGAGTGGCGTACACGAGGGGTACGCGATGCCGTAGTCGAGGGGTACGGTTGAAGAGGTCCTCACAATGGAGAGTGTGAACAACTGATTTATCGGGGGCGGATTTGTCCGTTCCCTTCTATCACCCATTTGTAGGTGCAGATTTCTTCCAGCGCCATCGGACCGCGAGCGTGGAGTTTCTGAGTGGAAATGCCGATTTCGGCACCGAGACCGAACTGGGCACCGTCGGTGAAGGAGGTGGGGGCGTTGTGATAGACACAGGCGGCATCCACTTGGGCTATGAACTGGTCTGCCGTGGTGCGGTTTTCGGTGATGATGCACTCTGAGTGGCCTGAACCGAAACGGCGGATGTGGCGGATGGCCTCATCGGTCGAGGCAACGGTCTTGATGGCCATGGTGTATGATTGAAATTCTGTGCCATAACTTTCTTCGTCAGCGTGTTTCAGCAGGTCGGCTGGGTAGTTGCCTTGGAGCGCGGCAAGGGCTGGTACATCTGCATAGATGAGTACGTTGCTCTCTTGGAGCGGGGCGCAGAGGGCCGGAAGGTCTGTCAGACGGTCTTCGTGCACCAACGTGCAGTCGAGCGCGTTGCACACACTCACTCGGCGGGTCTTGGCATTGTTGATGATGCGCGCACCTTTCTCCAAGTCGCCATCTTTGTCGAAATAGGCATGGCACACGCCGGCACCTGTCTCGATGACGGGTACGGAAGCCTCCTGCCGCACAAAGTCGATGAGGCGTTTGCTGCCACGGGGGATGACGAGGTCAACCAGTCCGTTGGCATGCAAGAGCGCGCCAGTGGCCTCGTGGGTGGCAGGCAGAAGGGTGATGGCGTTTTCGTTGATGCGGAATGTGCGGAGCACCTCTTGGATGAGGCCGACGATGGCACGGTTGCTGTCGTCAGCATCCTTGCCGCCTTTCAGGATGCAGGCGCTGCCAGCCTTGAGGCAGAGGGAAAAGACATCGAACGTGACGTTGGGACGGGCTTCATACACGATGCCTATGACACCAAAGGGTACGCTCACTCGTTTCAGGTCCAGTCCGTTGGGCAGCACTGTGTGCTTCAGCACTTTGCCCAGAGGCGAAGGGAGTTTGGCCACGTTGCGAGTGTCGGCTGCGATGCCTTCAATGCGTTCGCGGGTCAGTTTCAGACGGTCGTACATGGGATTGGCCTTGTCCATGCGACTAAGGTCTTTGGCGTTGGCTGCCAGGATAGTATCAGTTTCGCTGATGGCTTTGTCTGCCACCGCTTGCAGCACTTGGTTGATGGTTTCGTTGTCGAGCAGGGCAACCTCTATGCTTGCTTCTTTTGTACGGTTGAATATTTCTTCAAACATAATTCTCTTCTGTTTAGCACAAGAACTCGGTGCAGGGTGTATTGTCCCTGTCGGTCATGAGTTTAATCAATATGTCGTCTCTCTTTCCGTTGGCTATGATGACACTGATGCCCGCAGCAGCGGTCTGTGTGGCCACGTTCGACTTGCTCTGCATGCCGCCTCGTCCAGCCTTCGACTTCTTCGCCTGGATGTAGTCGCTCAGGTCCTTGCCGGGCTTCACGATGCTGACCAGACGCGATTCGGGGTCGGCCGGGTCGCCTGTGTAGATGCCGTCGATGTTGCTCAGGATGATAAGCATCTGCGAGTGCGTCATCTGTGCCATAAGGCCAGAGAGTTCGTCGTTGTCGGTAAACATCAACTCCGTCACCGACACGGTGTCGTTCTCGTTCACGATGGGCAGCACACCGTTCTCCAGCATCACACGCATGCAGTTCTCCTGATTCTTCCTGTGTTCCGAGTCGGAAAAGTTCTCCTTGGTGGTCAGCACCTGCCCCACAGGAATGCCATATTCGCGAAACAACTCAAAGTAGCGGTTGATGAGTTTCGCCTGACCCACCGCCGAGAAAAGTTGCCGTTGGTCAACAGAATCGAGGTCGTGCTGAATGTGTTTGAGTTCGCTCCGTCCGCTGGCCACCGCACCCGAAGAGACGAGGATGATTTCGTGTCCTTGGCTGCGCAGGTAGGCAATCTGGTCCACCAGTGCCGACATGCGAGTGAAGTCGAGCGACCCATCCTGCCGTGTCAGCACATTACTACCAATCTTAATCGTAATTCTCATGTTTTTAATATAATAGGTGTCATTATTATCCGCCAATCTTAGCGTTCATTCCGTGCGACTTCATGATGTCGAGCGCATGCTGCTGCACCTCATCCGACGGGGCTTCCATCGCGATGCCTTCAGGATTGTAGGTCGTGCCCAATCGCGCATGTTTTCCCTTGCCCACATCATGATAGACCAGCAGGTTGACCACTTCGGGGTGCGTGGGCAATGAAGCCAGAAACTCTGCGGATGCGTTCATGTTTTCATCGTCTGCATTGATGCCCACAATGAGGGGAATGCGAATCCAGAAGGGGTGTCCCATCTCACTGAGCATGCGGATGTTGTGCAGGATTTGTTCATTAGGGACACGGGTGTATTGGCGATGTTTCTCGCTGTTCATCAGTTTCAGGTCAACGAGAAAGAGTTCACACCGCTCAGCCACTCGCTTTACGTTCTCAGCCGAGGCAAACAGGGTGGTATCGACGGTGCGGTGCAGGTCCCTTCTGCCCAGTTCGTCCAGCACTTCACACAGATAGTCCGTGTGCATCAGCGGTTCACCTCCACACAGCGTCACGCCTCCCCCACTCTCTTCCATCACCTGCCGCTCCTTCTCCACCTCAGCCATCAAGTCTTCCATCCTCCACTCCTTTCCAGCCATCTCCAGTGCCAGCGTCGGACACTCGTCTGTGCATCTGCCGCAAGCGACACAATGCCCCAAGTCTCTGATGCCATCGGAAGTGAGCGTCAGGTTTCGCTGCGGACACACCTCCACACACGTCTGGCAGCCGATACACTTCTTTCGGGTGTACATCTTCACAGGCTGTTCGGAGAACCCTTCAGGGTTGTGGCACCATACACAACGCAGTGGACACCCTTTCATGAAGAGTGTCGTTCGGATGCCTGGGCCATCGTTGATGGCAAAGCGCTTGATGTCGAAGATGAGAGCCATGGATAGTTGATAGTTGATAGTTGACAGTTGACAGTAAGTAATTTAAGTTTCGGAAGTTCCAAACGCTTCATTTTCAACAACGAATCAAGCGAATAATTCTAATTTGCCATGCGGCGAGAAGATGTATTTTCCTAATGCCGCAAGCGGCAACGAATGGAATCGAATGGCTACACTCAGCATTCGTTTTTATTCGTTGCACCCTTGGGTGCATTGTGCATTGTATAAATTCGTCATATTCGAAATATTCGTTGTTGAAAAAAGCATCCGAAACTTCAGTAAGTAACTATAACTGTTGGTTTCTCACAAACTTCCTTTCTTGGCTTTCCGCGCAAACTCGAACAGTTCCACAGGCAAGTGGCAGTAACCCGTAGGATTCTTGTCGAGATAGTCCTGATGCGACTCGTCGGCGGGGTAAAAGCACTGCAACGGCTCCACCTCTACGGCGATGGGGGCATCCAGTTTCTTCTGCTCTTCGGCAAACACCTTCTTGATGACAGGCAGGTCGTCCTCCGAAGTGTAATAGACTCCAGTGCGGTAACGTGTGCCTTCATCATGCCCCTGCTTGTTCAGGCTCGTGGGGTCGATAGCCCGGAAGAACATCTGGAGCAGGAACTCCAAATCAACCACCGCATCGTCATACTCGATGCGCACGGTCTCAGCATAACCCGTCGTGTCGGTATAAACCTCTTTGTATGTATGGTCGGTGGTATGTCCGTTGGCAAAGCCCACCTCGGTGTTCAGCACACCTTCTATCTGCTTGAAGTAATGCTCGGTGCCCCAGAAACAGCCACCGGCAAGGAAAATGTCTCGTGTCATATTCTTCATCCTTTCAGAACTCGTCGTTCTCTGTTCTGGCGATGATTTCGTTCTGTAGTTGTTCGGTCATGTCGTTGAAGTAGTCGGAGTAGCCAGCCACACGGACGAGCAGGTCTTTGTAGTCGTCGGGCTGCTGCTGGGCATCGAGCAGCGTCTGCGTATCGACGATGTTGAACTGGATGTGGTGCCCTCCCATTGAGAAGTAGGCGCGGATGAGCGAGACGAGTTTCTTCAGGTCCTCGTCACGCTTCAGGAGCGAAGGCACGAAGCGCACGTTGAGCAGGGTGCCGCCCGACTTAGTTTGGTCGAGTTTGCCCAATGACTTGATGACCGCCGTCGGACCATTCGTGTCGGCACCATGAGCAGGCGAAGTGCCGTCGCTGATGGCGAAGTGAGCCAGACGGCCATTGACCGATGCCCCACAGACAGAGCCGAAGTAGTTGTGGCAGGTGGTGGAGAGCATGTTCAGTTGTGTCTTGCCGCCACGGGTGTTGGGGTGTCCCTCGATGGCCTCCACAAGGTCGTCATACACCTTCACGGCAATGGAGTCGGCATAGTCATCATCGTTGCCAAAGAAAGGTGTGCGGTTCATGATGAACTGTCGCATCTTCTCCAGTTGAGAGTTGACAGTTGAGAGTTGACAGTTTTCGTCGCGCCCCCAGTTGGAGGCAACGGCCTTCAGCAGTTCGTCCATCGTGAACTTCTTGTCCTCAAACACATGCTTCTTCAGCGTGGCGAGGCAGTCGGTGATGGTGCCGAGGCCCGTGCATTGGATGTAGGTAGTGTTGTATCGTGCACCACCGCTGTAGTAGTCGCGTCCACGAGTGATGCAGTCGTCGATGAAGAGCGAGAGGAACGTGGCTGGTGCATAGAGCGAGAACATGCGCTCGATGTAGTTGTTCACCGCCAGTTTCATGTTCACGAAATAGAGCATCTGCCTGTGATAGGCTTCGTAGAGTTGCTCATACGAAGTGAACGTGCGTGGGTCGCCCGTCTCCAAGCCCAGGCGTTTGCCCGTCATGGGGTCGAGGCCGTTGTTGAGCGTGATTTCCAGAATCTTGGGAGTGTTCAGATAGCCCGTGAGGATGTAGGCCTCCTTACCGAAAGCACCCACCTCGATGCAGCCCGAACAGCCGCCTTCGTTGGCATCCTCCTGCGTCTTGCCCTGCCGCACCAGTTCCTTCGTGTAGGTGTCGGGATTGAAGACGGAGGGATAGCCATGCCCCTGACGAATCACCTTGGCACCTGCCATCACAAACTCGTCGGGCGTGACCTTGCTCACATGGATGGAGAGTCCCGGCTGCAGTTCGTGCAGTTCTTCCTGCACCTCAAGAATGATGTAGGAGAGTTCGTTCACAGCATTCTTCCCTTCGCGGTCGATGCCGCCTATGTTGATGTTGGTGAAGTCGTTGTAAGTACCTGATTCCAAAGCCGTCACACCCACCTTTGGCGGTGCAGGCTGATTGTTGAACTTAATCCAGAAGCACGAAATCAGTTCCTTTGCCTTCTCACGCGTCATCGTGCCGTCGGCCAGTCCCTTCTGATAGAACGGGAAGAGGTGCTGGTCAATGTGACCCGGATTCATGCAGTCCCATCCGTTCAGTTCGGTCACGGTGCCCAGATGCACAAACCAGTACATCTGAATGGCCTCCTGCATATCCCTTGGTGCATGGGCAGGAACCCAACGGCACACATCGGCAATCTTCAGCAGTTCTGCTCTCCGCTGCGGGCTCGTCTCTTCGGCTGCCATCTTCTCTGCCAATTCCGCATGCCGCTCTGCGAACAGGATGGCGGCATCGCACGAGATGTCCATGGCCTGCAGTTCCTGCTGCTTGTCGGTGGCCTCGGGGTCGTTGATGAAGTCGAGTTCGGCGAGGGTCTTGGCAATGAGTGCCTTCACATCGAGCAAGCCACGACGATACATCTTGCCGTCCATGGCCGTATGGCCGCCTGCGCGCTGTTCCATAAATTCGGTGAACACACCTGCATGATAAGCCTCTTCCCACTCCTTACTCACGTGGCTGAAAATGCGCTCTCGCTGTGTGCGTCCTTGCCAATAGGGGATGACTTCGCGCTCATAGGTGTCGATGTCCTCCTGGCTGATGTAGTAAGGCTGCAACTCACGGTCGTTCAGCGTGTGGAGGTCTTCCACCGTGTGGCAGGTCAGTTCGGGGAAGGTGGGCACCGCCTTGGGCACAGGTCCGCGTTCGCCCACAATCAGTTCGTCCTCACCTATATAGATTGTTTTCTTCTTGCAAATCTCGTAGAAATTTTTTGCGCGCAGGATGCAGTTAGGCATCTTGCCGTAGTTCTCCTTGTAGAAGGCTGTCTCGATGAGTGCGCGTTCGATGGTCAGCGTGGTGGGCGTGTCGATGCTCTGCTGGTGCAGACGTTTCACACGCTCGTTCATTCCACCCTCATTTTCAGGGTGTTGCAGTGCATAATTCATTTTGCTGTGCGGCTTACGCATAGCGACTGTAGTTGCCATATTTTTTTCTTTCTGTTTAGTTGGCTGCAAAGGTACGGATTTTAAGTGAAAAGTGAAGACTGAAAGGCGAAAAATCTCACTCCTTCATCATTCTGTTTAGCACAGGCGAGATGCAGGCCAGCGCAATGGCGGCAATGCCCGACATGACGACGAACACCATGAAGAAGTCGTGGAGCGAGGTGATTTCCACCAGTCCAAAGAGGCTTTTGCTGCTTCCATCGGGGTAGAGCGTGGCCAACTGGCCAGCGAGCATGTTGCTCACTGCGGTGGACATGAACCAGATGCCCATCATCAGGCTGGCTAGATGCTTAGGCGAAAGTCGGCTGACGAGCGAGAGTCCGATGGGCGAGAGCGAGAGTTCGCCCAGCGTGTGGAGGAAGTAAAGCCCCGTGAGCCAGAACATGCTCACCTTGGCAGCAGGGTCGATGTCCTTCACCCCATAGGCGATGAGCAGATAGCCCAGCGAGAGGAAAGCCAAGCCGAAAGCCTGTTTCAGCACCGAAGAAGGCTCATGTCCGAAGCGGCCCAGAGTCTCCCAAACCAGGTTCATGACAGGAGCGAGCAGCACCACGAAGATGGCGGGGAAAGACTGGAAATAACTGGTCGGCATTTCCCATCCGAAGATGTGGCGGTCGGTCTGCTGGTCGGCAAAGTAGGTGAGCGACACGCCTGCCTGTTCGTAGGCCGCCCAGAAGAAGATGACGAAGGCCGCAATGATGAAAATGACGGCGATGTGCTGTTTCTCTTTTCGCGTGAGGGGATGTTTCTGCACCTGCTCATGGTGGGTTGGCCCAGTGCCGACAGGCTGCCCCTGATAGTCTCTCAAGTATTTGTTTTTCAGCAGCCAGAACACCAGTGTAGATACAAGCATGGCGATGGCGGCACAGAGGAATGCCCACCTGAAGTAGGTCGGATTCAGGTAGTTGCCCTCGAAGATGCCGCAGGCCAACGGTCCCAGCGTGGCTCCCACGTTAATGCCCATATAGAAGATGGTGAAAGCCGAGTCCTTCCGCTTGTCGTCGGGGGCATAGAGACTGCCCACCATCGTCGATATGTTAGGTTTGAAAAAACCATTGCCGAGAATGAGGAAGAAGAGTCCACTCATCATGAAGATGATGGCCAATTGATTATCCACGGCAGGGTCGATGACTCCCTCGGCCTCGCTGATGGCTGGTTGCACCACCGAGGCACTGAGGAAAAGCAGCAACTGCCCCACCGCCATGAGCAGTCCGCCCACCACGATGCTGCGGCGGTTGCCCCAATAGCGGTCGGCCACATAGCCGCCCAAGAGGGGAGTGAGATAGACCAGTCCCGTGTAGTAGCCATAAATCTCGCTGGCGGCATCCATCGTGAAGAGAGCCGCCACCATGTAGAGCGTGAAGACGGCGCGCATGCCATAGTAACTGAACCGCTCGGCCATCTCGGTGACGAAGAGCAGATAAAGTCCCTTGGGGTGTCCTTGCTGTGTCATGTCATGAAGTGCTTTTGAAGGCTTAGGCTGCAAAGGTAAGCATTTTTTCTGAAACATCCCTTTTTCCGTTCCCTTTTTCTCCCTTTTTCCACTTCTTTTTCTCCCCCTCTTTCAGTGCCTCAAAACAGGTGTGAGTCACACCTATACCATAGGTCTGAGTCACACCCCTACCACAGGTGTGAGTCACACCTGTTTTGAGGTTGTGGAAGGGGGCTTTCCGTGCCCCCTACGTTTTGTGGCCGAATCGGCTGAAATTGAGCCTTTTGTGCCTTCAGCAAGAAAGTTCTTGGGCGAAAAGTTTGGTCAATCGTGCAAATCTCATTATCTTTGCACACATTTTACAGACATTTTTCACCTTCTGAATAAACGTTTCAAACACTAAAAAAACTGAATATATGGCACTGAAAACATTGATTATAGGAAGTGGCCCTGCCGGATATACGGCAGCCATCTATGCTTCGAGAAGTTCTTTGAGCCCCGTGCTCTACGAGGGATTGCAACCTGGCGGTCAACTGACCCAGACCACTGAAGTGGACAATTTTCCGGGCTACCCTGATGGCACCACCGGTGTGGAACTGATGGATGACCTGCGCAAGCAGGCCGAGCGATTGGGCACCGACATCCGCACGGGCATGGTGACGAAGGTGGAACTCTCGAAGGACGGTTCTCAGCCCCACAAGGTGACCACCGACGACGGCACAGTGCTGGAGGCACACACGCTCATCATCTCTACGGGTGCGTCGGCCAAATACCTCGGGCTGGACGATGAAAAGAAATATGCAGGACAGGGCGTGTCGGCCTGTGCCACGTGCGACGGCTTCTTCTACCGCAAGCGGGTGGTGGCCGTGGTGGGCGGCGGCGACACGGCCTGCGAGGAGGCACAATACCTGAGTAGTTTGGCCAAGAAAGTATATATGATTGTGCGCCGCGATGTGCTTCGCGCCAGCGATGCCATGCAGCAAAAGGTGAAGGAGGCTGAGAACATCGAAATCCTTTGGAACACACAAACCGAGGGCCTCTATGGCGACAACGGTGTGGAGGGTGCCCACCTCATCGAGAACAAGGGCAAGGAGGGCGAACGCCGCTACGACCTGCCCATCGACGGTTTCTTCCTCGCCATCGGCCATCACCCCAACAGCGAGGTGTTCCGTCCCGATGTGGAGGTGGATGCACAGGGCTACATCAAGGTGCAGCATCCCACCACCGCCACCAACGTTCCCGGTGTGTTTGCGGCTGGCGATGTGGCCGATCCCCTCTATCGTCAGGCCATCAGCGCCGCCGGCAGTGGATGCCACGCCGCCATCGACGCACTCCATTATCTGCAAGAAAAAGGCATCGTATGAGAAGGCTCCTGCTGCTGACCCTGACCCTCTGCTGCATGAGCATGGCCCATGCACAGATGTGGGGCGTGAAGCCCGTCAAGGTGGAGACCTCCATCAAGGAGGCATCCTCCACCGAGGCGGTCATCACGTTCGTCGCAACCATCAAGGACGGATGGCACATGTACAGCACAGAGCCGATGGATGGTCCCACACCGACAACCCTCCACATGGAAAAGATGACGGGTGCCCAACTGGATGGTGCGCTCACCTATGCAGGCAAGCCAGTGAAGCACTTCGAGGCCATGTTCAGCACCGATGTCTTCTACTTTGAAAAGACAGCCACCTTCAGACAGAAACTGAAACTCCTCGGCGGCAAGTATGAGGTGGAGGGCTACCTTGAATACGGGGCCTGCAACGACCAGAACTGCACCCCTCCCACGGCTGTCGATTTCAGTTTCAGCGGCGAAGCGAAGCCTCAGAAGAAGGAAGAGCCGAAAGCCTCTCCCTCCCAAGGGAATGCGCCTCCTGCCCCGACGGCCTCCGATGCCGCACAGACCCCGACCAACAGTGCCCTGTCTCCCGATTCAGCCTTCCTTGCTGATGCAAACCCTGCCTCCACAGCGGACAGCGATTCCGTCGCTGTCTTCGTCCAAGGAGAAGATGACGCCGAATGGGAACCTCGCATTGACTACTCCACGCCAGTGGATGGCTCGCTGACTGAGGGCTCACTTGTGCTGTTGTTTGCTCTCGGTTTCATTGGCGGTCTCATCGCCCTGCTCACCCCTTGCGTGTGGCCCATCATCCCCATGACCGTATCCTTCTTCCTCAAGCGTGGAACAAATAAAAATTCCTCTCCCGAAGAGAAGGCGGCGGCCAAGAAGCGAGGCATCCGCGATGCCATCCTCTATGGACTCAGCATCATCGTGATTTATGTCGCCCTCGGACTTGTCATCACCGCCATCTTTGGGCCTTCGGCACTCAACGATTTGGCTACGAATGCGGTGTTCAACCTCCTCTTTTTCTTCATGCTGCTGATTTTCGGCATCTCTTTCATCGGCGGCTTTGAGTTGACGCTGCCGTCGAAGTGGAACACCGCTGTCGATAAGAAGGCCAGCACCACCACAGGACTGCTGAGCATCTTCCTCATGGCGTTCACGCTGGTCTTGGTCAGTTTCTCCTGTACAGGCCCCATCATCGGTTTTCTCTTGGTGGAGGTGGCCACTTCCAACATTCTCGGCCCCGGCCCCGTTATCGGCATGCTCGGTTTCGCCATTGCCTTGGCTCTGCCCTTCACGCTCTTCGCCCTCTTCCCCCAGTGGCTCAACGCCATGCCGAAGAGTGGCAACTGGATGAACGTGGTGAAGGTGACCCTCGGCTTTGTCGAACTGGCTTTCGCCCTCAAATTTTTCTCGGTGGCAGATTTGTCCTACCATTGGGGACTGCTCGACCGCGAAGTGTTCCTCAGCCTTTGGATTGCCCTTGCGGCATTGTTAGGCTGTTATCTTATCGGCTGGATTCGCTTCCCCCACGATGAGGAGGAATATGACGAAATGGGGAATGTGGTGCTGCATCAAAAGACATCGGTGGTGCGCTTCTTCATGGCTTTGGTTTCCTTTGCCTTTGCCATCTATATGCTGCCGGGACTTTGGGGCGCGCCTCTGAAGGCCATCAGTGCCTTTGCTCCGCCCATGAAGACGCAGGACTTCAACCTTGCCCCAAAGCAGGAAGTGAAGCCTATGTTTACAGATTATGAGGAGGGTATGCTGTATGCGAAGGAGCACCACATGCCCGTCATGATAGACTTTACGGGCTATGGTTGTGTGAACTGCCGCAAGATGGAAGCCGCCGTCTTCACCGACACCGAGGTGGCCGACATCATGCGCAACAAATACGTGCTCATCCAACTCTATGTGGATGACAAAACCAAACTGTCCGAACCTATCGTGGTGGACGATAATGGCTCTAAGCGCAAACTGCGCACCGTGGGCGACAGGTGGAGTTATCTCCAGTCGTCGAAGTTCGATGCCAGCACCCAACCTTTCTACGTACTCGCAGACCATCAAGGCAACCTGCTCGAACAACCCTACTCCTACGACGAGGACATTCCGCGTTTCCTCAAATGGCTCAACAGTGGCCTTGACCGCTATTCCCAGAACTCCAGATAATCCAGACAACCTATAAACCTCATAAATATGTATATCAACGGTGAACTCTACATCGCACACAGCGGCGAAGGACCCATCAACCTGGTGGGCCGAATGTGTAATCGTCACGGCCTCATAGCCGGTGCCACAGGCACTGGCAAGACGGTTTCCCTGCAAGTGCTGGCCGAAACCTTCAGCCAAGCGGGGGTGCCCTGCTTCATGGCCGACATGAAAGGCGACCTATCCGGCATCTCACAACCCGGCAAACTCTCCTCCTTCATCGAGAAGCGCAAAGATGGTTTCGGTGTGCCTAACCCCGAGTTTAAGGCTTGCCCCGTCAGATTCTACGATGTGTTTGGTGAGCAAGGATTCCCCATGCGCACCACCGTGTCGGCCATGGGGCCGCAACTGCTCAGCCGACTGATGGACCTGACCGACGTGCAGAGTGGTGTGCTCAACATTGTCTTCCACATCGCCGATGACAAGGAACTCTTGCTCATCGACCTGAAAGACCTGCGCCTGATGCTCGACTTTGTGGGACAGAACACCGGGTTGTTCACCACCGTCTATGGCAACATCTCGCCTGCCAGCATCGGTGCCATCCAGCGCGCTGTGCTGGCCCTGCAGAGCGAGGGAGGCGACCAGTTTTTTGGCGAGCCGGCCTTCAACGTGGAAGACCTTATCGACACCGAGAACGGCATGGGCGTGATGAGTGTGTTGGCTGCCGACAAACTGATGCTCAACCCGAAACTCTATTCCACCTTCCTCCTTTGGCTGATGACCGAACTCTATGCCACACTGCCCGAAATCGGCGACCAAGAACTGCCCAAACTCGTCTTTTTCTTCGACGAGGCACACATGCTCTTCGACGGCACCTCGAAGGCGATGGTGGATAAGTTGGAACAGGTTATCCGACTCATCCGCTCGAAGGGTGTCGGCATCTACTTCATCTCGCAGTCACCTTCCGACATTCCTGACGCTATCCTCGGCCAACTGGGCAACCGCATCCAGCATGCCCTCCGTGCCTATACGCCTAAGGACCAGAAAGCGGTGCGTGTGGCCGCCCAGTCCTTCCGTGCCAACCCTGCCTTCAAGACAGAGGATGCCATCATGGAACTGGGTACAGGCGAGGCACTCGTGTCTGTGCTCGACGAAAGAGGTGCGCCCACCATCGTGCAGCGCGCCAATATGCTCTTTCCTCTGAGCCAGATTGGTGCCATCACCGAGGGTCAACGCATTGACATCCAGAATGCTGCTCCCGACCACATCAAGGAGTATGCCGACTACTTCGACCGCGAGAGTGCCTACGAAGTACTCATAGCACAGAAGGAACAGGAGGATGCCGAAGCCGCCGAGATGCTGCGCAAGCAGGAGGAAGCCAAGCGGCAGAAAGAAGAGGAGAAGGAGGCTGCCCGACTGCAAAAGGAGCAAGAACGCCTGCAGAAAGAGGCGGAAAAGGAAGAAGAACGCCGTCTGCGCGCCGAAGCCGCCGAGGTGTTGCGTCGCCAGCGTGAACAAGAAAAGCAAGAACGTGACGCTGCCCGTGAGGCCGAACGCATCCGCAAAGAACAGGAAAAAGAGGCTGAACGTCTGCGCAAAGAGCAGGAGCGTTTGGCCAAGGAAAAGGAAAAGTCGTCGAGCGGTTGGACACGCACCATCTTCGGCACCCTCCTCGGTGCCGTGATAGGAAGTGCTGGTCGTCAGGTGGGCAACTCGGTGGGCAAGAAGATTACAGGCAACTCATCGCGCAGCACATCTTCCAGCAGGAGGACAGCCTCATCGCGCAAGACCAGTTCTTCACGCCGCTCTTCCTCTGGTTCCATCCTCGGAAGTGCTGCCAAGAGTGCCGCCAACACTGCCACCCGCAAGGTGACCAGCGAGATACTGAAAAGTATCTTCAAATGAAAAAACGCTGATAATTAACGATGAACAATTAACAATTAATTGAAGTTTCGGATGCTTTTTTCAACAACGAATATTTCGAATATGACGAATTTATACAATGCACAATGCACCCAAGGGTGCAACGAATAAAAACGAATGCTGAGTGTAGCC